>JAHKVW010000132.1 GCA_020624805.1 bacterium
TGCGGATAGCAAAGGCAGCCCGGCTTTCTTCAACGCAAGCATTTCAATTTCATCAGATGTATAATTCGGCTTTCTAATCCACATTTGAACCCGAATCAAACCATCCTCATCTGCTTTATCTATCTGCTCCTGTAAAGTGTCGGTTATCTTGCCGGACGCAAATGCAGTTGTAATACAGCAACTCAACAAAATGATTGTTATCAAAACAATAGACACTACTTTTTTCATGTTAATTCCTCCTTTCAGATTTCTTGTGGCTTAGAATTGGCTTAACAATATCGAACCGCAGGAAGCATATATTTAATTACACTTCCTCTGTTTATATCATATCAGGTTATTCGGAGAAATGTTGTAAATGGTAAACAAAGTATCTTTTCTGGTAAAGAATGTTCTCTCTTACTTAGTATCCTTGATAACTAAGGTCACTTCAAGACTGTTGCCATCCTCTTGACAGCTAAGCGTTCCGCTGTATTTCTCGGCAATACTGCGAAGGATGCTCAACCCCTTACCGTGCAGAGCTTCATCGTTCTTGGTCGTTTTCATATCGGGATTCACGCTCAATACAGATGATAAAATAGTATTTCTGCACATGATGATCCGATAGTCTTTTCTCACCGTGATCTCCAGCGACATTTTGCGCTGGCTTTTGTCAATTTCGGAAAGATATTCAATGGCGTTATCGCAGAGATTGCCGATGATCGACACGACGTCCGTAGAGGAAACAAATTCGAGAGAATCCGTCACCGTATAGGAGAAGGAAATATCGTTCTGTCTTGCCTTTTCTATCTCAACATTCAGAATCGCGTTCAGTGTCGGGTTATCGGTATTGATCGGCGTATAAACCTTTGCGATACTCTCGGAACAATCCAAACACAGGCGTTTTGCGTCGTCATACTGGCCGTTATCGATCAGGCTGTATATCGAACTGAGATTATTCTTCATATCGTGCTTGATCTCCGATACCAGTCTGATCTGTTCGCCGGAACTGATCACGGATTCCCGGTACATTTCTTCACGCTGTCTGCTCAACAAAAGATCGGTTTTCACCTGATTGTCATTGCTGATTCTGATTAAGAGGAACCATACCAATACAGAAACAACTATCAGTACAAAAAGATTGATGATGATCAACGCCAAGATGCGCGAATCGAAATTAACGATTTGATAGATAAACACATCTGTGTACATAGCAATCATACACAATAACGGGATAAAGATAAATGCGAACACATCATATGGATTACTGAGCGTAATCGTCTTCTTTCTTATTCTCAATATAAGCCAAAGGAAAATGATAAAAACGGTTTCAACAACAATTAAATAAATATATCTGAATGCGGTTGAAAACTCAACAGATTCTGCTATTGTTTTTCCTGTAATTGCCCCCATTAAGTAGATCGTTGCAAACGCAATTATCATATTAAGTCCGTAACATACCAAAGGCATAATGATCCTAAGATAAAGTTCCCCTTTTAGAAAGATCAGAGAATACAGTATCATAACGATTACTGTGATAAGAGAATCAAGATGATTAAAAGTCATCTCATGGAACGTATAATAGTTTTCCATCATAAACAGCAGAAAAACTGTTATCGAAAAGGCTAAGATATTTTTGACCTTGTTCTCGCCTTTATCAAAGAACAAATACAGAAAACCGATAAACAATAACTGTTGAATCAGATTTACCGCTATTTCTACTATAAGACCTACTGTGATCGTCATTTTCTGCTCACCATCCAATCGAAGAATTCCTGCCTGACCGCCTTACTCAGTTTCTTGCTCAGGGGTAACACCGTTCCGTCTGTCAGGATTACATTAGTGCTCGACACCTCACGAATGTATAGGGGATTCACAAGATAGCTGATGTGGGTTCGGATAAAGGCGTAAGGCTTGAGATCAGGTGCTTTTTCGTCTATCGTCGTGCGCTCTCTGATATCACCGCTGAGCGTATGGAAAATGACATAGTTACCGGACTTTTCAATATAGACGATTTCTCGGACAAGTACCTTTTCGACTGTTCTGCCCGATTTGATCCCATAGGTGTTCTCGACTGATAATCGGCTGTTGATCTTCTTCAGACACGGCAGGAGATTGTCGATATCCGATTTTCGTACAAATGAGAACGGCTGTTCCCGAAGCGCTTGGAACACCAGCCCGTCACGACCGGACACAAAGATGATATACGGACGCTCGGACAAGCCTTTTAGCTTGTTGATCTCGGACGCAAGCTCAATACCGCTGATATGGGGCATATCGATGTCGAGCAGGATCACGTCGTAATGATTGTAGATGTTCTTCTCCAGTAGCGACAGCGGTTTATCCGTAGCGGAAATAGTTGCATTGATATGATTGCGCTCGCACATCTGCTTAACGATGTCGCACAGCTCATCCAGATAGATCCTGTCGTCATCAACTAACACGATGTTCATTATATATCCTCCCGATTCTGTGTCGTTGGGGTGTTCTGTATCAATTATACGGCCTCCGCCGTCCTGTTGCAATAACTGAATATTCATAGTCAGTATAGCATATATTGCCCCCAAAATCATAAAGTGGTAAACAAAGTGCGCTTTGTGGTAAGAAATATGTTTTTATCGAGGAATAGAAAGGCGATAATAAATCTAGTTTCCATCTGTCTATTGCTAATTCTTTTATTGAGTGTTATTATGAAATATAAAGTGAAAAAATGAGCCTTGAGTATTACAGGAGGATAACTATGGCAAAGAACCGTGATGACTTTTCTGAAACTACAAAAAGTAATGCCGCTAAGCGAGTAGGTTATAAATGCTCATTTAAAAACTGTAACCGCCCAACCGTGGGTGCGTCATTAGAAAACAAGAATAAAGCGTCTTCAATTGGCGTTGCCGCTCATATTTGTGCTGCAGCCCCAGGAGGACCTCGTTATGATGTAACTATGACTCCGGAAGAACGTAAGGACATTTCAAATTGTATATGGATGTGTCAGACGCATGCACATCTAATTGATACTGATGAAACAAAATATACTGTAGATCTTCTGAGAAAATGGAAACTGGAGGCTGAGCAATCAGCTTCTGCTGCACTTGCCGATCCGGAATTCTTTAATAATTGCTATAAAACAAACCCTAATAATTTTGATAACATTTATCAAGTATTTAACGACATGATAACTGAAGGGCGTTATCATCAGCTATATCTCTTGCTTAGCCAGTATAAAATAGGACAACTATCAGATAATTATGATGAATTTGTCCTGCGATTTAAAATTATCTATGATTCCTATTGTGATAGAACATCGCTTAATAATGATATTGCCCAATATGTGTCTTTGCCATGTAAGGATGGTATTGACGAATTAATGGAGTTATTTATTGCATTATTAATGAAGGAAGAATTAAAACAATTAATAGAGTATTGTGGAACCCCTGACTTAATCCAATTCGCGACAATAATCATTGAGGGAAGAGCGGAAACCGATCTTCTTTATTCATATAAAGGTCAGCCTAAACCCCAAATACCGGAAAAATATAGTACACTTATTTTTAAGGCTGCTACAAACGATGTGGCATTAAACATAAAAACACACATTCAAGTTGAAAGTCAAGATGGGTACAAGGGAGGTTTATACAATCAAGAGTTTTATTATCATGTAATCACCGCTATGTACAGTATTGTAATAAGAAAAATCAACAATATATCTATAAACATTAGCGATGATCCTGAGTTGCGATTTATTCTGGAGCACATAGAGAAAATAAAACGCCTTGATTTACAGATTCAAGAAACAATATGGGCGAATTTACTAAGGTTTTTATCCTCAGACAAAGAAATGTTTCATAAGTATTATTCTCTGTGTCCAGAAGAGATAAAAGAATATGATTCTGTCAAGAAATCGCATTTTGTTTATTTGCTCCAACATGAACCACAGAATATTAGTCTTGACGAAATCGTTGCTTTTGCCGAAAGAACAAATGATTACAGCTTGATAACACTAGCGTTTGATTACATAGATAACAGTGAGGTTAAAAAGTATCTGGAGGATCATCGTTATTTGCTGAAAAAAAGCTGTGATATTCTGTTTTACAGGATAATAATAGTTAATCAACTGTCAGATGATGAAGTAAAAAACCTTCTCGACGATTGTTCGGATACATATAAAGATGATTTTTTATACCACTGCTTAAGAGCCAATTTCTTTATTGATGAAAAAGATGATGAACTCATTTGGCTTGATAAGAATCTATCTGTATTGAGCTTGAACAATGTGAGATTCTATTGTTCTGTGCTAGAGCAATATCAACAATGGGAACAGTTATGTAAGATTTCAAAGCTAACACTACCGATTAATGTTTTGTGCGATATTGCAAATAGGTTAGCGATTAGTCAAATACAAACTTACATGCTTAGAAGTAAAGAAGTGTTTGAATCCGCATTAGAAAGCGGTTACACAATAGGTGGATTGAAACACAATCTAGGGATGATAAATCTAAATCTAGGTTATATTCAAACAGCTAAAAAGTGTTTGCAGGAAGAGTATGATGAGTATCATTCTCTTGCAACTTTGAAACAGTTTATTGCATTAAGATTTGATACTGGTGATTATATTGATGATAATTATCTAAAAGCGTTATCTACAGATACGGATTATGTTTCACAAAACATAGTAGGAGCTACTTATTGTAAACTTCAGAATCATCAGAAGGCATATAAGTTTTTTGTTAGGTCGTTGTTATTGAATGATAGACAAGTGGAGAGTATAACTGGTCTATGTTTATTATGTAACTCCTTTCCTGAATTAGGTAATTGTAACACTATTCAAGAAAACACGGTCTGTACGTTATCCAACACTCAAAACAGCATTAATGTGGCAATTCATTCCACTGATATTATAGAAAACATTTCCCCAAATAATTTTGCGAATTGTAATCATTATTCTATTGAAGATACTGCTATTTCCAATCTTCTGTATAGATCGCAGGGAGAAACTATTTGTTTTGAAGGTGAAGATTATACGATAACAAGTATTGTTTTTGCATCAGAAGCGTTTTTTAGATATGCCTTTTCTGAGATAATAAAGCAACAAAATGTTACTAAAGTATATGGATCGTCATCTGAAGAATTTTTAGCTCAAATAACCAGCATTCTAAAGGATGCTAAAGAAGAAACAGATAAACTTATCGATAGCTATAATCAATCAAATTTAAGAATACCCATTTCTTCTTTATCAAAACAATTTGGTAAGACTATGTTGGCTTCTTGTGAGTTTTTGGCGTTTGAAAACACAGAAAGGATAAGAAACAATCTTAATCATCTAAAAGAGGCCCCCGAAAACCCGTTATTCATACTTTCGTATGACAGCATTGTATTCCTATCTCATTTAAACGCAGATATTGACTATTTATATGGATTGGATTTAGTGTGTTCCAATACAGTAAAGGAACACATTAGAAGTGATATAGATGATGAGATTAGTTTATTGACTTCTGATAAAAGCTTTGGGACTATGTCGTATTTTGATGGCAGACCTCGATTCACAGAATACACTCCCGAACTAAGAAGAATGAGACATACTTATTTAAACAATTTGAAAGAATTGTTAAAGCACATTAGAGTAATTGACGTGTCTTATGATTATGTTCCTCAAGATGAAACATGGAAAGAAGCTTTCTCTGAGTTGATTCTTCGTAACAGATTGTTATGTGAAAGCAGCTCTCTTGGGTTGGCACAGAACTTACCTAATTCAGTACTCGTCACTGATGATCAAATTATCTATAATATAGCATCGGTTGAAAACGTACCTAACACTGGTTTGGCTTCACTTCTCACATTCGCATCTTCAAAATGGGATGAATTACTAGAAATATCTAAGTCTTTATGCCGAATCAATTTCCAGAATTATCTTCCTATCTTTCTGTATAAAAAGATGGTCGACTATGTGATTAATGATACTGAACATACTTCAGAAGGAAGCAAAAAAATCATTGCATGGCTATCGTCTGATACGGATGGCGAGCCGTCGTTATCCCATGATAATATTATTATTGCGCTATTTAAAGATGTTTTATCCAATAATGGCTTAGAGTATCTTAATCCTGATGGCGTTTTAGGAAATCTTGCAATCAGAGCATACGAAAAACAAAACCCTGGATTTATTGCTAAACAAATACACACGGCAATGGAAGAATTGAGAAATAATCCAATTGAGCTTTCGGATGAACAGGAAGAATCTGAATAACAAAAAATGCTTTGCTGCAAGAGAATACCGCAGATTGTATTCCAATCTGCGGTATAGCGGTATAATTGTATTAAGCGTATATGATTTCGTGATTTACTATCTCAGTAACACGATCACGAATACTATTCATTTGCTTCACCCACACCATTTGATCCTCAGCTTTTAGCTGTTCGGTGATACCCTCCTGTTCTACGAGCTGTTTTACTAACCGAGAATACATTTTCTCGGCTTCTTCATTGATATCTGCAAGGTGATCGTGTAGCTTGCATTTTGTCAGCAAGTTGTAATACAGAATCCTGTGATGCTCTTTCAGATAGCGCCTACGCCTTGCTCCCCAGACTCCTATCTCCCGCTTGTCCTGCTCAGGCAGTATCAGGTCAGGCAGATTGTAATCTCCCTGTCGTGTGTATGTAATCTCCGTTTTCATAGTTCATATCTCCTTTACCTTGTATTTCTTAATCTTAGCTTTCATAACGTCGTGAATGCTCTCGTTGATCGCGTCCGTATATCTGCCCTTAGCGAGCAGTTTGTTCTTTTTTGAAAATCAGCACTTCAAGAACAATCCTTCTTTCCTCACCAGTGAGGCGGACATGGTATTTCTTACCCATAACTGCCATTACCTCCTTCAGTATGGTAGCTATATTATAAACAACTTATTAGAGAAAATCGAATGTGTGGATTATTCAAATATGAGAAAGAATTTGAGTGAAAGATAATAGAGACAAAGACATCGCTTTGATTCAATCAAAACGATGCCTTTGTCTTTTAGGTATATGTATCCAACATATTCTAAGATAAGAATAATAGTCAATCAGTTGTTAAGTCATTTTCTGTAAGTTTGTCTGTCTCGATTATACTGGTTATTTTTTTGTTGAACTCATTAAGGTTTTTATTTGTTTTATTAAAACTACACATACAAAGGAACTGCTTTTGTCCAAGTTGAGAAGGATTCATCTGAGTTAAGTGAAACAAATCATTTTTATCAATCTTATCATCTAATAGCAGTACACGAAAGTGCTGCATTACAGCCGGATCTGTACCTTTCCAAACATGTGAAAAGTCCACAAACATCAATTGTTCTATCGAACTGATATAAACAATTATCGCACTTATCCTTTCATATGCCTCTTCACATATAGGATTCTTCAATTTAAGATTCTTCCCAATTTCAGGATGCGTCATTATTCCGTTGTACTCATTGGTAAGCAACACCCAAGGCTCCAAAAAACCATTTGACGGGAAATCGCTGTATGACCAATTAATAAATAAAAGATTATATTCGTTATCATCCGGTTTTTGAAACTTTTTTGCTGCGCTGTTGATAAAAGCGACCAGTTTGGTCATTCGAGGATCCTTGTAAGCAAACCCATATTCATCACATAACTGTCTCATGGAGGTTCTTCCTTTATCCGTTAGTAATACATTCGGAATTACCAACGGAGTGCTTGTTCCGGTCGGGTTAACAAACTTTGGCGTTTTAACTTCAATGTTTAGTTTTATATGCTTTCCATCCTCATCATACAGCTCAAAACTGGCTTCAGGATTGGACTTATTCTCACCTATAGGTGGTTCATAAATGATTTTATCCCATTTCGCTCTGGATGCATAAAAGGTTAACACTTCAATTTCAGACAGCGCTTCAAAGAACTGGTTTTCATCGTATTTCTGATTTCCTGCAGATAATTGGTCTTTTATGAACTTCTCGGTATTCTTATCTCCAAAACAACAGCTCAAGGTATCCAATCTATTGGAGAAATTGGTAATGAAATTAGAAGTGAACCTTTTATAATTGATTTTTTGATTTCCAGATACAGGAGAATAAATACTGTTGGCGTTGTTGTTTACTAATTGATCCGCCCAACTGATATCTTCTAATCTGTCATTTATTGCTTTTATTAGGAAGTGGTCTTCGGAATAATTATCAAGCCAGCCTTTTTCCCATATTGTCGTTAGATATCCACTGATAACATCATCTTTACTTGGAAAAGGAGTTTCGGAGCGCTTCTTATTCATGACATTTCACCTCAATAGTATCTAATTTGAATATCACTCATCATAATGATATCAGAATAATGACTGATTGTCTATAATATACTATTTTTTTGATTAAGTGAATACTATACAAAAACACCGCTTCGGTTTTCCGAAACGGTGTTTTTGTATAGTATTAGATAGACACCCTAACGGCGAATCCTCCGCAGAAGAAATAGGTGTTCGTCCAATACTCGTTTGGTGGGCCATCAGGGACTCGAACCCCGGACCGACCGGTTATGAGCCGGTTGCTCTAACCAACTGAGCTAATGGCCCTTGTGTCGCGGCGTCATGTTTGGCGCTGTAATGATCGCTTTACAGCCCAATCATTATAGCAAGTTATCCCTCGTTTGTCAACACGAATTTTGTGTTGACATCGATGAAAAAACGGCGTATTAATCGGGCGTTTCAACGCTCTTTTCCATCGTGTCATCCTCGGGAGAGGAGCCGCTTTTTACTGCCTTTTTCATATCGCTTTTCCGCTTGCTGTTTTTGCGCAGACGCTCGAAAATCGTGTGGGGTTCTTCTTTAGGAGGCTGTTTCCCGATCACATTGATCTCAATGGTATCGCCCTCGCGGGCGTCGGGGCAAAGCGCTGATGACAGCTTGTATGTATTCTCGTCATCCGCTTCTACGATCACGATGTTTTCTTCGATCCTGTCAACGATCACTCTCATGCTATCACCTCAATATTACTTTACACTGTGCAGAAATCTTTGTCAACTATATTGTATTCGTGCTCCGCGTGGTGTATAATAGAAATGGCAGAACGATCAAAGAAGATACGAGAGCTTTTGGAGAAAGAGGCGTTCGGTATGGTAGAGATCTATTACGGTGAAGCAAACGGAAAAACCAGACTGTGTACCGGTACGGCGATCAGAGCGGCGCTGAAAAAGAAGAACGTTTTGATGGTGAGCTTCGGCGAGGATTATGACGACTACAGCGAGTTGTTTGAGATCGCGCCGCATATCACGCGCCTGACGCTGCCCGCGAATGCCGGTGTGCGCGAATACTTTGATCACGCGGCGCGTATCGCGATGACGTTCCGCTACAGCGTGCTGATTCTGGACGGCGTTTTTGACAGCGTGGAAAAGCAGCAGCTCAGTATCTCTGAGGTGGATGAGTTTTTGTCCAACGCGCCCGACAGTCTGGAGATCATCTGTACCGGTGAAAAGGTACAGGAGCGGTTTTTGAAGATCGCGGACGAGATCGTTGAATTGAGAAAAGGATAGTATTTGAGTGAAAGCGGAGAGGGATCTTTCCGCTTTTTTGTGTTATAAGGCTGAAAACGCCTTTTTCGGGGCGGTTCTGACGGTGCGGATTCCCGGATTTTTTCACAAGAGAATAATGACGAAGGATTTTGGTCATATTCACCAGAATTTATGCGCTATTAGAAGAATAAACCTATTTGACAGACCCACCCTCGTATGGTAAAATACAGACAACAAATCTTTAAGGCGATACTGTGATATCGACAAGATCTGATAATTTTGATACGGGTCGAAGGACCCGGGATTTTGCGTGTGTTGCCTCGCCTTGGGTGGGGCTTTTTGATTAGTATTCGGGATGATTTTCCCGTAAACGATTGTCATTGGGAGGAGTCGGCAACCAAACCGACGACGCGGCAATCTCAACTGATATTCTGATATAACGAAAGGAGCGTTCCGATATGAGCGGTATGAAGGTATATGCTTGTAAGAGAATCGAAAAAACTGACGTTTTGCCCTCGGTCGACAGTGCGCTTTTCTGCCCTGAGGACTTTTCGCAGTGCTCCGATAATATTGTTGTCTTTCCCGGCTTTTGTGATGTGCATGTGCATTTTCGCGAGCCGGGATTTTCTTATAAAGAAAAAATCGCCACCGGATCGGCGGCCGCGGCACGCGGCGGATACACTGCCGTCTGCACGATGCCGAACCTGGATCCTGTGCCCGACAGCGTCGAAAATCTGCGCCGTCAGCTCGAGATCATCGAGCGTGACGCGGTGATCGACGTCCTGCCCTATGGCGCGATCACCGTGGGCGAGAGGGGAGAACAGCTTGCTGACCTCGAGGGGATGGCAAAGGATGTTGTCGCCTTCTCCGATGACGGCAGAGGCGTGCAGGATGCGGCGATGATGCGCGAGGCGATGACAAGAGCAAAGGCGCTCAAAAAATTGATCGTCGCGCACTGTGAGGACAACAGCCTGCTGCACGGCGGCTATATCCATGACGGCGACTACGCGAAGGCGCACGGCCACCGCGGGATCTGCTCACAGAGCGAGTGGGGTCCGATCAAGCGTGATATCGAGCTGTGCCGTGAGACCGGCTGCGGCTATCATGTGTGCCACATCTCGACCAAAGAGAGCGTGGAGCTGATCCGTCAGGCGAAAGCCGAGGGCGTGGATATCACCTGTGAGACCGCGCCGCATTACCTCGTGATGGACGACAGCGATCTCAAAGAGGACGGACGCTTCAAGATGAATCCGCCGCTGAGAGATAAAGCTGATCGCGAGGCGCTGCTGCAAGGGATCAAGGACGGCACGATCGACATGATCTCCACCGATCACGCGCCGCACAGCGCGGAGGAAAAAGCGAGAGGATTGGAAAAGTCCGCCTTCGGTATCGTCGGTATCGAGACCGCGTTCCCGGTGCTGTATACAAAGCTCGTCAAGACCGGGTTCATCACGATGGACAGGCTGATGGAGCTGTTGGTGTTCAACGCGCGCGAGCGGTTCAATATTCCGTTAAAGAAAAATGATTACACGATTTGGGATCTCGACAAAGAGTTCACCGTTGATCCCGCCGACTTCTTGTCGATGGGCAAGGCGACGCCCTTTGAGGGTTGGAAGCTCAACGGCGTATGCCTGATGACCGTCAAGGACGGCGTTAAAGTGTACAGCATATAAATCGTAGGGATGGTCATTGACCGTCCGCGGACGAGCAATGCTCGTCCCTACAAATTTGTTTGATAGATTGAGATAGATGAAAATTTGGAGGTATGAAAAATGGCAAAAAGAACAGATGTGAAAAAGGTACTCATCATCGGCTCGGGACCTATCGTCATCGGTCAGGCTGCCGAGTTCGACTACGCCGGCACTCAGGCGTGTCTGGCGCTGAAAGAAGAGGGCTACGAGGTCATCCTGTGTAACTCAAACCCTGCGACCATCATGACGGATACCCAGATCGCGGAAAAGGTCTATATGGAGCCGCTCACCCTCGAGTATATCGCGAAGATCCTGAGATTCGAGCGTCCCGACGCGATCGTACCCGGTATCGGCGGACAGACGGGTCTGAACCTCGCGATGCAGCTCGAGCGTAAGGGCATCCTCAAGGAGTGCGGCGTACAGCTGCTCGGCACATCTTCCGAGAGTATCGAGCGCGCCGAGGACAGAGAGCTGTTCAAGGAGATGTGCGAGAGTATCGGCGAGCCGGTCATCCCGTCGCAGATCACCTACAATCTTGATGAAGCAAAGGAAGCAGCCAAGGCGGTAGGTTATCCTGTTGTCCTGCGCCCCGCGTTTACCCTCGGCGGTACAGGCGGCGGTTTTGCGGACAACGAAGCTGAGCTCTTGGAGATCGGAAAACAGGCATTTGCCCTGAGCCCCGTTCATCAGGTGCTGATCGAGAAGTCCGTCAAGGGCTATAAAGAGATCGAGTTCGAGGTCATGCGTGACTCCAACGACACCGCGATCACCATCTGCGGCATGGAGAACGTTGACCCTGTCGGCGTCCACACCGGTGACAGCATCGTTGTCGCGCCGATCCTTTCACTCAATGATAAAGATCTCAAAATGCTGAATGATTCCGCGATCAAGATCATCCGTGAGCTGAAGATCGAAGGCGGCTGTAACGTCCAGTTCGCGCTGAATCCGAATTCCAGCGAATATTACCTGATCGAGGTCAACCCCAGAGTTTCACGTTCTTCCGCGCTCGCTTCCAAGGCGTCGGGTTATCCGATCGCCAGAGTCACCGCGAAGATCGCCATGGGCATGGCGCTCGAGGAGATTCCCGTAGCGGGCGGTACGGCGGCGATCGAGCCGAGCCTCGATTATATCGTCGCGAAGTTCCCGCGTTTTCCGTTTGATAAATTCGCCGACGCGCCCAACACCCTCGGCACCCAGATGAAGGCGACCGGTGAGGTCATGGGCATCGGCTCCACACTCGAGGAGTGCTGTCTGAAATCCGTTCGTTCGCTGGAGACAGGCGTGTGTCACTTCCACCTCGCGAAGTTCGACGACTTCTCCGATGACGAGCTGGTTGATTATATCAAGGAGTTCAAGGACGACAACGTCTACGCGGTGTTTGAGCTGCTCCGCCGCGGCGCTTCGATCGAAAAGCTCCACGAGATCACCATGATCACCGAGCTGTTCCTTGAGAGCTTCAAGAAGATCGTCGATATGGAGAATACCCTCAAGGCGAACAAGGGCGATATCGAGACCCTCAAGGCCGCCAAGATCATGGGCTTCTCCGATGAATACATTTCCTCGCTTTGGGACACTCCCGAGGTCGAGATCTACAACACCAGAAAAGCAAACGGTATCACCCCGATCTTCAAGATGGTAGATACCCTGCATACCGGCAAATATATCGCGTATCTCTACTCGTCTTATACGGGCGAGAACGTATCCAGACTGAGCGACAAAAAGAAGATCATCGTGCTCGGCGCGGGCCCGATCCGTATCGGTCAGGGCGTTGAGTTCGACTACAGTACCGTTCACGCGGTGCAGACCATCCGTCGCGCGGGTTATGAAGCGATCATCATCAACAACAACCCCGAGACCGTTTCCACCGACTACACCACCGCCGACAAGCTCTACTTTGAGCCCCTCACCCCCGAGGACGTCATGGCGATCATCGACTTTGAACAGCCCGAGGGCGTTATCGCTTCTCTGGGCGGTCAGACCGCAATCAATCTCGCTCAGCCTTTGATGGATCGCGGTGTGAAGATCATTGGCACCGACTGCGCCGCCATCGAGAGAGCCGAGAACCGTGACAGCTTCAACGCCATCATCAAGGAGCTCGGTATCCCGCAGCCCGCGGGTCAGGCGGTCACATCGATCGAGGAGGGCGTCAAAGCCGCCGCAGAGATCGGCTATCCCGTACTCGTCCGTCCGTCCTTCGTACTCGGCGGCAGAGCGATGCAGATCGTCAGCAAAGAGGAAGACCTCAGACATTATTTAAAGACCGCGGTTGAGATCGACGAGGATAAACCTGTTTTGGTCGATAAATACATCATGGGTAAGGAGGTCGAGGTCGACGCGATCTGCGACGGTATTGATGTATTCGTGCCCGGTATCATGGAACTGGTCGAGCGTACCGGCGTTCACTCCGGCGACTCCATCTCTGTTTACCCCTCTTTCTCCATCTCCGACAAGGTCAAGGGTATCATCCTCCAGTATGCTAAGAAGCTCGGTAAAGCCATCGGCATCATCGGTCTGTACAATATCCAGTTTATCGTTGACGAGAACGACGACGTCTACATCATCGAAGTCAACCCGAGATCATCCAGAACCGTTCCGTTCCTGTCTAAATCCACAGGTTACAGCCTCGCGGATATCGCGACCGAGGTCATCCTCGGCAAGTCGCTCAAGGAGCAGGGCATCTTCCAGCTCTATCCTGAGGAGAAGAAGCGTTACTACGTCAAGGTTCCGGTATTCTCGTTCCAGAAGATCAAGGGTTTGGACGCTTATCTGAGCCCTGAGATGAAGTCGACCGGTGAAGCCATCGGTTATGATAAGAAGCTGTCGAGAGCGATGTACAAAGCGCTCGTCGCGGCAGGCACCAAGGTGCAGAACTACGGTACCGTCATCGTCACCCTCGCCGACGAGGATAAGGAAGAGGCTGTTCCGCTGGTACGCCGCTTCTACAACCTCGGCTTCAACATCGAGGCGACCGACCTGACCGCAAAGGTCATGCGTGAGAACGGTATCAAGACCCGCAAGCTGGGCAAGATCAGCGAGGGCAGCACCGAGATCCTCGACGCGATCCGCGCGGGCTACGTCAGCTACGTCATCAACACGCGCGCGATCATGTCGGGCGTTCACTATGAGGACGGCACCGCCATCCGTCAGACGGCAGTCGAGAACGGCGTGACGATCTTTACATCATTAGATACCGTCCGTGTTCTGCTCGATGTACTCGAAGAAACCACACTGACGATCTCGACGATCGACGCCTGACGCGCGCGTCAGAGTAAATCCGTCTTATCCTCCGCCCCCTCTGACGAGGGGGTTGGGGGAGAGATAACGAAGCGTAACAGTAGAGATTTTTGATTGACTCAATATTGCGCAAAATCACCATTGCACATGGTATTGAGTCAGATGTTATCGCTCCGTTATTACGCTGCGTTATCTCTCCCTCAGTCACCTTAATGGTGACAGCTCCCTCGTCAGAGGGAGCCAAATAAACGCACTGCTCCTGTTTTAGGAAGGTGAACCAATGCAAGATTCGATTTTTACTATCATTGAAAATAAAAGAATTGCGAAGGATGTATACAAAATGCTCCTGCGCGGCGATACCTCGGCGATCATCAACGCCGGGGAATTCGTCAATATACAGCTTGACGGCTTTTATCTGCGCCGTCCGATCTCCGTCTGTGATGTGGAGGGCGATGTGCTCACCCTGATCTACAAGGTCGTCGGCAAGGGTACTCAGGCGATTAGCGAATTGCCCGAGGGTACCGAGCTGCGGCTTTTGACGGGGCTCGGCAACGGCTATGATCTGACGCCCGCGGGTGAATATCCGCTGCTGGTCGGCGGCGGTGTCGGCGTACCGCCGATGTTCCTTCTTGCTAAACGTTTGTTAGCACAAGGAAAAGATGTGCGCATCGTGCTGGGCTTCAATACCGCGGACGAGGTCTTTTATGAGGACGAGTTCAAGGCACTCGGCTGTGAGGTACAGGTTACGACTGTCGACGGCTCACACGGCGTGAAGGGCTTTGTCACCGACGCGCTGCCCGAGCAATACACCTACTTCTATACCTGCGGCCCGATGCCGATGTTCAGGGCTTTGAACAAGGCGGTCAAAACCTCGGGTCAGTTCAGCTTTGAGGAACGCATGGGGTGCGGCTTCGGCGCCTGCATGGGCTGTTCCTGCAAGACCCTCACCGGCAACAAGCGCATCTGTAAGGATGGCCCGGTGCTGAAAAAGGAGGAGATCATATGGACAGACTGAGCGTCAACCTGTGCGGGATCAAGCTCGATAATCCCGTGATCCCCGCCTCGGGCACCTTCGGATACGGCTACGAGTTCGCCGAGATCTACGATATCAACTGTCTGGGAACGTTCTCGTTCAAGGGAACGACAAAGGATCCCCGCTTCGGCAACCCCACCCCGCGTATCGCGGAATGCACCGCGGGCATGATCAACGCCGTCGGACTGCAAAATCCCGGCGTGGACAAGGTCATCACGGAGGAGCTGCCCAAGCTGAAAGCGTGTTTTCATAAACCGGTGATGGCGAACGTCAGCGGCTTTTCGGTCGAGGACTACGCCTACACCTGCGAGCGCCTCGACAAGGAGGAGCAGGTCGGATGGCTGGAGGTCAATGTCAGCTGTCCGAATGTTCACGGCGGCGGCATGAGCTTCGGCACCAATCCCGAGGCGGCTGCCGAGGTGACGAGAGCGGTCAAAAGGGTGACGACAAAGCCTGTCATCATCAAGCTCAGCCCGAACGTCACCGATATCGTCAGCATCGCCAAGGCATGTGAGGACGCCGGCGCGGACGGTATCAGCCTGATCAATACCCTTCTCGGTATGCGGATCGACCTGCGGACAAAGAAACCGATCATCAAGAATACGATGGGCGGCTTTTCGGGTCCCGCGATCTTCCCCGTGGCACTGCGGATGGTGTATCAGGTCGCTCACGCGGTAAAGATCCCTGTCGTCGGTATGGGCGGCGTGAGCACTGCGGAGGACGTCATCGAAATGATGCTCGCAGGCGCGACGGCCGTTGAGGTCGGCGCACAGAATTTAGTCAATCCTACGGCGTGTAAGGAGATCATCGAGGACCTCCCCGCCGTGATGGATCAATATCATATCAATAGTTTAAATGAAATCATAGGAGGCGTTAAGAATGGGTAAGGACGTAATCGTAGCCTGCGATTTTTCAAGCGCGGAAGCTACCTTCAACTTTCTCGACAAGTTCGAGAACGAGGCGCGTAAGCCGTTCGTCAAGATCGGCATGGAGCTGTTTTACGCGGAGGGTCCGTCCATCGTGCGTGAGATCAAGCGCAGAGGACACAAGATCTTCCTCGATTTAAAGCTCCACGACATCCCTAACACCGTCATGAAAGCGATGCGGGTATTGAGCGGACTCGATGTGGATATCACCAATCTGCACGCCGCCGGTACCAAGGCGATGATGCAGGCGGCTTTGGAGGGACTGACCCGTCCCGACGGCAGTCGTCCTCTGCTGATCGCGGTGACCCAGCTGACCTCCACCGATCAGCAGGCGATGGAAAACGACCTGCTGATCAAAGAACCGATCGATCAGGTGGTCATGCACTACGCGAAGAACGCGATGGAAAGCGGTCTTGACGGCGTGGTATGCTCTCCGCTCGAAGCGGGCAAGGTGCATGAGACCTGCGGTCACAGCTTTTTGACCATCACACCGGGCGTGCGTTTCGCGGACGGCGATATCGGCGACCAAAAGCGCGTGATGACCCCCAAGGCGGCTAAAGAGATCGGCTCCGATTATATTGTTGTCGGCAGACCGATCACCGCGGCAAAGGATCCCGTCGCGGCATACAGAAGATGTGTGGAAGAATTCATCGGCTGACACTGATGAATGTGAAGGGCTCCCTTTCCTAAGGGAGCTGTCACAGACACTTGTGTCAGTGACTGAGGGTTGAAAAAACGTGGCAGTTCAATGACTTGGATTGATAAAATGATCGGTCTCAACCCTCCAACCTCCCTAAAAAAGGGAGGCTTTGAAAGGAGAATTATATGGAACTGAATATCAAAATCGCAAAGGATTTATTAAAGATAAAGGCGGTCTTTTTCCGCCCCGAAGAGCCGTTCACATGGGCGAGCGGCATCAAAAGCCCTGTCTACTGCGACAACCGCCTGACCCTGTCGGACACGGAGGTTCGTACCGACGTTGAGACCGGGCTCGCGACCCTGATCAAAGAGAATTACCCCGAGGTCGAGGTGCTGATGGGTACCTCCACCGCCGGTATCGCTCACGCGGCGATCACCGCTCACCTGATGGGACTGCCGATGGGCTATGTACGCTCCGGTCACAAGGATCACGGCAGACAGAACCAGATCGAGGGCAGACTCGAGAAGGGACAGAAGGTCGTCGTCGTCGAGGATCTGATCTCCACCGGCGGTTCCGTGCTCGAGGTCGTCGACGTGCTCCGTGAGGCAGGCGCCGAGGTGCTGGGCATCGTGTCCATCTTCACCTACGGCATGCAGAAGGGGCTTGACCGTCTGGCTGCCGCCGACGTCAGGAACATCTCGCTGACCAACTTCGACGTGATCGCGAAGGTCGCCGCCGAGGACGGCTACATCAAGCCCGAGGACGTTAAAAGACTCATCAAATTCCGCAACAATCCCTCCGACGAGAGCTGGATCGGAGGACAAGCATGAGGTCTGTTCTCGATATCGTCGATCTGTCTGTCGACGAGCTGCAGGAGCTCATGCAGACAGCCTGCGACATCATCGACAATCCCGAAAAGTATCAGGAGGTCTGCCGGCACAAGAAGCTCGCGACCCTGTTTTTTGAACCCTCCACCCGTACCCGCCTGAGCTTTGAGGCGGCGATGTACGAGCTGGGCGGCAACGTGATCTCGGTATCCTCCGCGAACAACAGCTCCGCGGCTAAGGGTGAATCCGTCGCCGATACCGCCAAGACCGTGTCCTGCTACGCGGACATCATCGCGATGCGCCACCCGAAGGAGGGAGCGGCGATGGTAGCCGCCGCAGCCGCGTCCATCCCGGTTATCAACGCCGGTGACGGCGGTCATAATCATCCGACCCAGACGCTCGCCGATCTCTTGACGATCTACCGCGAAAAAGGGAAGATGGAGAATCTGACCATCGGTCTGTGCGGCGACTTGAAATTCGGCAGAACCGTTCATTCTCTTATTAACGCAATGTCGCGGTATGAGGGTGTGCGATTTGTCCTTATTTCTCCAGAAGAATTAAAAGTGCCGAGCTACGTCAAAAAGGACGTTCTCCAGCGCAAGCGGATCCCGTATTTGCAGACCACGAGTCTGGAGGACGTTATGCCGCAGCTCGATATCCTGTATATGACGCGCGTTCAGCGTGAGCGTTTCTTCAATGAAGAGGATTATTTACGGCTCAAGGACAGCTACATCCTCACGCCGCAAAAGCTGATGACCGCGAAAAAGGATCTGGCGATCATGCACCCGCTGCCCCGTGTCAATGAGATCAGCGTCGCCATCGACGACGATCCCCGCGCCTGCTACTTCAAGCAGGTTTTGAACGGCAAGTACATGCGCATGGCGCTGATTCTGAAATTACTCAAGGAGGCGGGCACGATATGAATATCGATTCCATCCGTGACGGCGTCGTCATCGACCACATCACCGCCGGACGCGGTATGCGGCTGTATGAGCTGCTGCACCTCGATGATCTGGACTGCTCCGTCGCGATCATCAAAAACGTCACCTCAAAGAAGATGGCGAAGAAGGATATCATCAAGATCGATTCCAAGACCCATATCAACATGGACGTCATCGGCTTCGTCGATCCGCAGGCGACCGTCAACATCATCCGTGACGGCGAGCTGGTACGCAAGCGCTGTATCGAGATGCCGCTCGAGCTGACCAACGTCATCCGCTGTATGAATCCGCGCTGTATCACCACGACGGAACAGGAGCTCGACCATGTATTCCGCCTGACGGATAAAGAGAATAAGATCTACCGCTGTATCTACTGCGAAACCAAAGCTGAAAGGAAGTATTAAAGATGGCAACTTTTATCAATGAACCTGCCCATACTTTTAATGAATATCTGCTCATCCCGGGTTACTCCTCTTCGGAGTGCGTACCCGCAAATGTCACCCTGAGAACCCCTCTCGTCAAGTACAAGAAGGGTGAAGAGAGCGCGATCACCATGAATATCCCGCTCGTATCCGCGATCATGCAGGCGGTATCCGGCGACAAGCTCGCCGTAGCCCTCGCGACACAGGGCGGCGTGAGCTTCATTTACGGCTCCCAGAGCGTTGAGAACGAAGCGGCGATGGTCAAAAGAGCAAAGAGCTACAAGGCGGGCTTTGTCCAGAGCGACAGCAATATCCGTCCCGACGCGACTCTGGCGGACGTCATCGAGCTGACCGAGCGCACCGGTCACAGCACACTGGCTGTCACCGAGAGCGGTAAGCCCGACGGCAAGCTCCTCGGCGTCGTCACCAGCCGTGACTACCGCGTCAGCCGTATGGATAAGAACGAGAAGGTCGAGAGCTTCATGACCCCGTTCGATAAGCTGATCTACGCCTATGAGGGCGCGACCCTGTCCGAGTGCAACGACATCATCTGGGATCACAAGCTCAATTCCCTGCCCGTGATCTCTAAGGACGGCAAAATGAGATACTTCGTTTTCCGCAAGGACTACGACAGCCATAAGGCGAATCCCAACGAACTGCTCGATGAGCACAAGCGTTATGTTGTCGGCGCGGGCATCAATACCCGCGACTATGCCGAGCGTGTTCCCGCGCTGATCGAGGCGGGCGCCGACGTGTTGTGCATCGACTCCTCCGAGGGCTTCTCGGAGTGGCAGAAGCTGACCATCGACTGGATCCGTGAGAACTACGGCGACAGCGTCAAGGTAGGCGCGGGCAACGTCGTCGACGCGGAAGGCTTCCGCTATCTCGCCGACTGCGGCGCCGACTTCATCAAGGTCGGTATCGGCGGCGGTTCGATCTGTATCACCCGCGAGACCAAGGGTATCGGCCGCGGTCAGGCTACCGCGCTGATCGAGGTCTGTGCCGAGAGAGATAAGTATTTTGAAGAGACCGGCGTATACATCCCCGTCTGCTCCGACGGCGGTATCGTATACGATCACCATATCACGCTGGCGCTGGCGATGGGCGCCGACTTCATCATGCTGGGCAGATATTTTGCCCGCTTTGACGAGAGCCCGTCCAACAAGGTCAGCATCAACGGCACCTATTATAAAGAGTATTGGGGCGAGGGTTCTCAGCGCGCGAGAAACTGGCAGCGCTATGACCTCGGCGGCGATAAGAAGCTCAGCTTTGAAGAGGGCGTCGATTCTCTCGTACCGTACGCGGGTTCGTTGAAGGACAATGTCGCGCTGTCGCTCAGTAAGGTCAAGTCGACCATGTGCAACTGCGGCGCGCTGACCATCCGCGAATTACAGGAAAAGGCGAAGCTCACCCTCGTATCCGCGACCTCGATCGTCGAGGGCGGCGCGCACGACGTTATCCAGAAGGATAAGAGCTCCGCGATGAAATAAATATGAATTGTAGGGACGGTCATTGACCGTCCGCGGACGAGCAATGCTCGTCCCTACAAAACTCGGAGGTATATGAAATGAAAAAAGTCGGGATCATCATGGGCTCCGACAGCGATCTGCCGATCGTCAAAAAGGCGACCGACATGCTGTCGACCCTCGACATTCCTTTTGAAGTACACGTTTATTCCGCGCACCGCACTCCCGTTGAAGCATCCGAATTCGCGAAAAACGCTCGCGAGCGCGGCTTCGGCGTATTGATCGCCGCGGCGGGTATGGCGGCGCACTTAGCGGGCGCGATCGCCGCGAACACCACCCTGCCCGTCATCGGCATCCCCTGCAAGGGCGGCATGATGGACGGTCTGGACGCGCTGCTGTCTACCGTGCAGATGCCCACCGGTATCCCGGTGGCGACCGTCGCGATGAACGGCGCGGCAAACGCGGCGCTCTTAGCGGCGCAGATCATCGCGGTAGAAGACGCTGATCTGGCGGCAAAGCTGGACGCCAAGCGTAAAGCCGACGCGGCAGTGGTTTTGGAGAAAGATAATACCATTTTGGAGAGATTATAAAAGCCTTCCCCTTGAGGGGAAGGTGGGCTTTTGACTCTTAAAGAGTCAAAAGGTCGGATGAGGTGGAAACCTTTCCGATAAATCAATCTACAGGATGAGAAGGAAACGCTTCCACCTCATCCGTCACCGCCTTGATCGGCGGCGACACCTTCCCCTCAAGGGGAAGGCTTTGTGGATTGCATAACACCTGAGGAGGTATATGAATCATGGGTGGCTTTTTCGGCATAACGTCAACCGAAGACTGCATGATGGATGTGTTCTTCGGCGTTGACTACCATTCCCATCTCGGCACACGGCGCGGCGGACTCGCCGCCTACGATCCCGGGGTAGGCTTACAAAGAAAGATCCATAATATAGAAAACGCACCGTTCAGAACAAAGTTTCTGCATATTTTTGATGAGATGGTCGGCACCTCGGCGATCGGCGTCATTTCGGACACCGATCCTCAGCCGATGCTGATCCGCTCTCATTTAGGCACCTACGCGATCTGCAGCGTGGGTATCATCAATAACGCGGAGGAGCTGATCGAAAGGCACCTCAAGCATTCTTACGGCCATTTCGACGCGATGACCGGCGGCAAGGTGAATTCCACCGAGCTGCTCGCGGCGCTGATCGATACACAGAGTAGCTTTGCCGAGGGTATCAAGTTTGCCCAGAGCATCATCGACGGCACACAGAACATCCTGATCCTCTTGGAGGACGGCTCTCTGATCGCCGCGCGTGATAAGGTCGGCAGACTGCCTGTCTGTATCGGCAGGAGCGAGTACGGCTACGCGGTGTCCTTTGAGAGCTACGCGTACCAGAAGCTCGGCTATGAGGACGACAGAGAGTTGGGCCCCGGCGAGATCGTTTTGCTCACGCCGACCTATCTCAAACAGCTCGCGAAGCCCGGCAAGAAAAAGCGTATCTGCTCCTTCTTGTGGAGCTACTACGGCTATCCGACCTCGACCTATGAGGGCGTGAACGTCGAATTGATGCGCTACCGCAACGGCGCGATCATGGCGCACCACGATCAAAAGAATCTCGGCGACATCAACGTCGATTATGTCGGCGGTGTGCCGGATTCGGGTACGCCCCACGCGATCGGCTACGCCAATGAGAGCAGCAAGCCCTTCGCACGCGCGTTCATCAAATACACACCGACATGGTCGCGCTCCTTTATGCCGACCAACCAGACCGACCGCAACAAGATCGCGAAGATGAAGCAGATTCCCGTCTATGATCTGATCACCGACAAAGACCTGCTCTTTGTGGACGACTCCATCGTGCGCGGCACTCAGCTCAGAGAAACGGTCGAGTTCCTGTATGAGAACGGCGCCAAGAGCGTGCATATGCGCTCGGCGTGTCCGCCGATCATGTACGGCTGCAAGTACCTCAACTTTTCGCGCAATACATCCGATATGGATCTGATCGCGCGCAGAGTCATCCTTGAGCTCGAGGGGGAAGAGGGCTTCAATCATATCAAGGAATACGCCGACGGTTCCACGACCCGCGGCAAGAACCTGAGAAAAACCATTTGCGGAAAGCTGAAATTCGATTCACTGGATTTCCAGTCCCTCGACGGCATCGTAGAGGCGATCGGTCTCCCCAAATGCGAGCTGTGCACCTACTGCTGGGACGGCGAAGAGTAGGCACGTGTGCCTTTTTATGGCTCCCTTTGGTAAAGGGAGCTCCGCGCCTGAGCGCGGTGAGGGATTGTATCATTGATCGAGCAAAGCGAGAAACAAATAATGTAGGGTCGAGACCCTCCCCAACAAAATGTTCATTGAAATGAGCAGAAAGGTTAAGAATATGAATAAAAACTCCAAATCCGACGCTTACGCCGCGGCGGGCGTCGATATCACCGCGGGTTACAAGGCGGTCGAGTTGATGAAGCAGCATGTCGCGCGTACCGCGACCGCGGGCGTATGCTCCGATGTGGGCGGCTTCGGCGGACTGTTTGAGCTGGATCTGACCGGCATCACCAAGCCGGTTCTGGTCAGCGGCACCGACGGCGTCGGCACAAAGCTCAAGCTCGCGTTCCTCATGGACAAGCATGATACCGTGGGTATCGACTGCGTGGCGATGTGCGTCAACGATATCGTCTGTGTGGGTGCGAAGCCGCTGTTGTTCCTCGACTATATCGCCTGCGGCAAGAACGTTCCCGAGCGGATCGCGGACATCGTCAAGGGCGTTGCCGACGGCTGTGTACAGTCCGGCGCGGCGCTGATCGGCGGTGAGACCGCTGAGATGCCCGGCTTCTATCCCGAGGACGAATACGACCTCGCCGGCTACAGCACCGGTGTGGTCGATAAAGATAAGATCATCGATAATAAGAAGATGGCGGTCGGCGACGCAGTCATCGCGCTGCCGTCCTCCGGCGTCCATTCTAACGGTTTTTCTCTCGTCCGCAAGGTATTTGACGTAGAGAACGCCGATATCAAAACACCTGTGGAGGCTCTCGGCGGCAAGAGCGTGGGCGAGACCCTGCTCACCCCGACCAAAATCTATGTCAAGCCCGTTCTGGCGCTGCTCGACAAGGTGCAGGTCAAGGGCATCTCACATATCACCGGCGGCGGTTTTTATGAGAACATCCCGCGTTCCATCCCCGACGGTCTGTGCGCGAAGATCCGGAAGGACGCTGTCCGTATCCTGCCGATCTTCAAGCTCATTCAGGAAAAGGGCAAGATCTCGGAGCACGATATGTTCAACACCTTCAACATGGGCGTCGGCATGAGCATCGTCGTCCCTGCTTCTCAGGCGGATGAGGCGCTCGCGATCCTCAAGGCTGAGGGCGAGGACGCTTATCTCATCGGCGAGATCGTCAAGGCGCAGGGCGAGGAGAAGATCGAGTTATGTTAAAGGCGAAGATCGCTGTTTTGGTTTCCGGCGGCGGCACGAATCTGCAGGCGCTGATCGACGCGCAGAACAGCGGGATCATCCATAGCGGCGAGATCACGCTGGTCATCTCCAACAACCAAAACGCCTATGCGCTGACCCGTGCCGAGAACGCCGGGATCAAAGCACTGTATATTTCTAAAAAAGAATTAAAAACACAAGAGGCATTTGAGACCGCCATGATCGACGCGCTCGAAGAAAACGGGATCGATCTGATCGTTCTCGCGGGCTTTATGTCGATTTTATCGGAGCGGTTCACCTCGCGGTATGACCACCGCATTATCAACATCCATCCGTCCTTAATCCCTTCTTTCTGTGGAACGGGATACTATGGCCTGCGGGTCCATGAGGCGGCGCTTGAAAAGGGCGTCAAGGTGACCGGCGCGACCGTCCACTTTGTCAACGAGATCCCCGACGGCGGCGAGATCATTGCTCAAAAGGCTGTCGAGGTCGAGGACGGCGACACGCCTGAGATTCTGCAAAGACGCGTCATGGAGCAGGCGGAGTGGATCATCCTGCCCGAATCGGTCGAAAAGGTTTCGGCTTCGCTGATACAATAGGCTCCCTTTCCTAAGGGAGCTGTCGCCGGACACTTGTGTCAAGGCGACTGAGGGTTGATGGGTTGAGTTTAGATTTCTGTTTCAGAAAACTATCTTTACGTATGTGACAACCCTCCGGTGCTTCGCACCACCTCCCTTAGAAAAGGGAGGCTTATAAGGTTTCAATCATTATTTTGGGGGTATATGAAAATGAACATCTATAAAATCAACGATATCGCCGAGCTGCTCGAGGGCAACACCTATCCGGGCAGAGGCATCATCATCGGCAAGACTGCCGACGGCACCAAGGCGGCGACCGCTTACTTTATCATGGGTCGCAGCGCCAATTCCAGAAACCGCATCTTCACCGAGCGCGACGGCGCGGTATTCACCGAGCCCTTCGACGCATCTAAGGTCGAAGATCCCTCGCTGATCATCTATGCGGCGATCCGTGAGTATGAGAACAACCTGATCGTCACCAACGGCGACCAGACCGACACCATCTATGAGGGTCTGCAGAACGGCAAGTGCTTCAATGGTTCTCTCAAGAGCCGTGAATTCGAGCCCGACGCGCCGAATCTCACACCCCGTATCAGCGGTATGCTGACCTTTGAGGACGGCGATTTCAGCTATCAGATGTCCATCCTCAAGTCCATCGACCCCGAGGGCAGCGACTGCGCGCGTTACCTGTTCAGCTATCCGTCCAAGGCGGGCTTAGGTCACTTCATCCACACCTATGTCTGCGACGGCAATCCGATCCCGACTTTCCAGGGAGAACCCGAGAGAGTCGCGATCGACGACGATATCGACGCTTTTACCGACAAGCTGTGGAACGCGCTGGACGAGGACAACAAGATCTCGCTGTATGTCAGATACATCGACCTCGAGACCGGCGAGGAAGAGAATCGTCTGGTTAATAAGAACGGTTAATAGCCTCCCTTTTCTAAGGAAGGTGCCCGATAGGGCGGAGGGTTGATCGTTGTATTACGATATTCTTTGAAAAATCATCTTGATTTTGCGTATCAACCCCCGGTCGCTATGGCGACAGCCCCCTTAGGAAAGGGGGCCAAATCAGAGAGGAGTTTTATCAATGAAAGAATTTGAATTAAAATACGGTTGCAACCCCAACCAGAAACCCGCGAAGATCTTTATGCACGACGGTTCCGATCTGCCGATCGAGATCCTGTGCGGCAGACCCGGCTACATCAACTTCCTTGACGCGTTCAACTCCTGGCAGCTCGTCAAGGAGCTCAAAGAGGCGCTCGGACTGCCTGCCGTCACCTCGTTCAAGCACGTCAGCCCCACCTCGGCGGCTGTCGGCGTACCGCTTTCCGATAAGCTCAAAAAGGCTTGCTTTGTCGATGATATCGAGGGGCTGGACGACAGCCCGCTCGCCTGCGCCTATGCGCGTGCGCGCGGTACCGACCGTATGTGCTCCTTCGGCGACTGGGTCGCGCTGAGCGATGTCTGCGACGTGACCACCGCGAAAATGATCCAGCGTGAGGTAAGTGACGGCATCATCGCCCCCGGCTATGAGCCCGAGGCGCTCGAGATCCTCAAATCCAAGAGAAAAGGCAACTACAATATCGTACAGATCGACCCGAACTATGTTCCCGATCCCGTTGAGCATAAGCAGGTCTACGGCATCACCTTTGAGCAGGGCAGAAACAACTTTGAGATCAACCGCGCGCTGCTCGAGAACATCGTGACCAAGAACAAGGAGATGCCCGAGAGCGCTGTGCGCGATCTGATCATCTCCCTGATCACCCTCAAATATACCCAGTCCAATTCCGTCTGCTACGCGGTAGACGGTCAGGCGATCGGCGTCGGCGCGGGTCAGCAGAGCCGTATCCATTGCACCCGTCTGGCAGGCTCCAAGGCGGATACATGGTTCCTCCGCCAGAGCGACAAGGTGCTGAACCTCCCGTTCCGTGAGGATATCCGCCGTCCCGACCGCGACAACGTCATCGACGGTTATATCAACCGCAATGAAGAGGACGTTACCGCTGACGGCAACTGGCAGAAATACTTTACCGAGCAGCCCGCTCCCTTTACCGATGAGGAGCAGAGAGCGTATCTCGATACCATCGACAACGTCGCGCTCGGTTCGGACGCGTTCTTCCCGTTCTCCGACAATATCGAGAGAGCGTACAAGAGCGGCGTCAAATATATCGCGGAGCCCGGCGGCTCCATCCGTGATGACGCGGTCATCGACTGCTGTGACAAATACGGTATGGCGATGGCGTTCACCGGTATGCGCCTTTTCCATCACTGATATTTCCGGTGTAGGGGAGAGTCTTGACTCTCCCGATCGCTAAGCGAATGGTTGCAGTATTTTTGTGAATGATTTTTTGAAAGATATCAATTTGGCTGTCGGTTTTTTTGACGGACAACAGGGAGGGTCAAGACCCTCCCCTACAATAAGTTGGTTAAAAGGGGAAACAACATGAAAGTATTAGTTGTAGGCGGCGGCGGACGCGAGCACGCCATCATCAAAAAACTGAAAGAGAATCAAGCGATCGATGTGATCTACGCCCTGCCGGGCAACGGCGGTATCGCCGCTGACGCACAGTGCGTCAATATCGGCGCAACGGATATCGACAGCATCGTGACCTTCGCCGTGGAGAACAGCATCGACTACGCGGTCGTCGCGCCCGACGATCCGCTGGTGCTGGGCTGTGTCGACGCGCTCGAAGCGCACGGCGTCCCCTGCTTCGGACCGCGCAGTGAAGCCGCGATCATCGAGGGCAGCAAGGTCTTTTCCAAGAACCTGATGAAGAAATACGGCATCCCCACCGCGGCTTATGAAGTATTTGACGATGCGGACAAGGCGCTTGCGTACATCAAGACCGCTCCGATCCCTACCGTTATCAAGGCGGACGGCTTAGCATTGGGCAAGGGCGTGATCATCGCCATGACCCGCGAAGAGGCAGAGGATGCGATCATCTCCATCATGAAGGACAAGAAGTTCGGCAAGAGCGGCAACAGCATCGTGGTCGAAGAGTTCCTCGAAGGCCCCGAGGTCAGCGTGTTGAGCTTCACCGACGGTAAGGTCGTCGTGCCGATGATCTCCTCGATGGATCACAAGCGTGCCGGCGATAACGACACGGGTCTGAATACCGGCGGCATGGGCACGGTCGCTCCGAATCCATACTACACCGAGGCGGTCGCAAAGGAGTGCATGGAGAAGATCTTTTTGCCGACCATCAACGCGATGAACGCCGAGGGCAGAACCTTCAAGGGCTGCCTGTACTTCGGCTTGATGATCACCAAGGACGGCCCCAAGGTCATCGAATACAACTGCCGTTTCGGCGATCCCGAAACACAGGTCGTTCTGCCGCTGCTCAAATCCGACCTGTTCACCATCATGAAAGCCACTACCGACGGTACGCTTGCGCAGACGGAAGTGGAGTTCGCGGATAAAAACGCCGCCTGTGTCATCATGGCGAGCGAGGGTTATCCCGTATCCTATGAAAAGGGCTACGAGATCACCATCCCCGAGGATATCGCCGACTGTGTATTTGTCGCGGGCGCTAAGTGTGAGGACGGCAAGCTCCTGACCTCCGGCGGACGCGTCTTAGGCGTGACCGCGATCGCCGACACCTTGCAGGAAGCGATCGACAGCTCCTACAAAATAGTGGAGCGAATTCATTTTGACAACGCCTTTTACCGCCATGATATCGGTCAAAGAGCGCTGAAAGCGAAAGAGTAAGAGCAAGAGCCTTCCCCTCGGGGGGGAAGGTGTCACCAACGGTGACGGATGAGGGGATCACCTATCCTTTCATCAATGATTCAAAGAGTGTTGTACATCACCATTTGTAAGGGGATATTTCTGTGCAACTGAATTCGGGGTAAGAATGGAAAAGTCTGCCCCTCATCAGTCAGACGTTGTCTGACAGCTTCCCCCCAAGGGGAAGCCTATTTGATTCCTACGGAGGATGAAATGGTTTATAGAGTATTTGTAGAAAAGAAAGAGGGCTTGCAGAATGAGGCAAAAGCCCTGCTCAGCGAGATCAACGAGCTTTTGTCGATCAAGTCCCTGACCGATGTGCGCGTCATCAACCGCTACGACGCGGAGAATATCACCGAGGAGCTGTTCAATTATGCTGTCGGCGCGGTGTTCTCTGAGCCGCAGCTCGATATCGCGACGCCCGAAATAGTGATTGAAAAAGGCGCGCGTGCCTTTGCTGTGGAGTTCCTGCCCGGTCAGTTCGACCAGCGCGCGGATTCCGCCGCCCAGTGTATCCAGATCATCTCGCAGGGCGACCGCCCGACGATCCGTTCGGCAAAGGTCTATGTCCTGTACGGCAATCTGACCGACGCCGAGATCGCTGAGATCAAGAAATATGTCATCAACCCCGTCGAGGCGCGTGAGGCGGCACTCACGAAGCCCGCGACCCTGACGGTTCAATATGAGATCCCGACTACCGTCAAGACCCTTGACGGCTTCAATCAGCTCGACAGAGAGGAGCTCGCTCAGTTCATAGCGGACTACGGTCTGGCGATGGATATCGACGATATCGCCTTCTGTCAGCAGTATTTTCAGTCGGAGCACCGTGACCCGACCATCACCGAGATCCGCATGATCGACACCTATTGGTCGGATCACTGCCGTCATACCACCTTCCTGACCACGATCGACAGCGTGAAGTTCGAAGATGAGCTTTTACAAAAAACGTATGAAGAATATATTTCCGTTCGCGAACAGCTCGGAAGAACCAAGCCTATTTGTCTGATGGATCTGGCGACCATCGCCGTCCGTCAGCTCAAAAAGGACGGCAAGCTCGATAAGCTCGACGAGAGCGAGGAGATCAACGCCTGCACCGTGAAGATGGAGGTCGAGGTCGACGGTAATAAAGAGCCGTGGCTCCTGCTGTTCAAGAACGAGACCCATAACCATCCCACCGAGATCGAGCCCTTCGGCGGCGCGGCGACCTGTATCGGCGGCGCGATCCGCGATCCGCTCTCGGGACGCGCTTATGTCTACGGCGCGATGCGTGTGACCGGCGCGGCTGATCCGACCGTTCCCGTGTCCGAGACCATCGAGGGCAAGCTCCCGCAGCGCAAGATCGTCACCACCGCCGCGCAGGGCTACAGCTCCTACGGCAACCAGATCGGTCTGGCGACCGGTATCGTGGACGAGATCTACCATCCCGGCTATGCCGCGAAGCGTATGGAGATCGGCGCGGTCATCGCCGCGGCTCCCGCTGAGAATGTCCGCCGCGAGGTCCCCGCTCCCGGTGATGTGGTCATTCTGCTTGGCGGCGCGACTGGACGCGACGGTATCGGCGGCGCGACAGGCTCTTCCAAGGCGCACAACGCTCATTCGGTAGAGACCTGCGGCGCTGAGGTGCAGAAGGGTAACGCCCCCGAGGAGAGAAAACTGCAAAGATTGTTCCGCAACCGTGAAGCGACCCGCATGATCAAGCGCTGTAACGACTTCGGCGCGGGCGGCGTTTCCGTTGCGATCGGCGAGCTGGCTGACGGTCTCGATATCGACCTCAACGCCGTTCCCAAAAAATATGAGGGTCTGGACGGCACGGAGCTGGCGATCTCCGAATCACAGGAGCGCATGGCGGTCGTCATCGAGCCCGAGAACGTCGACGCGTTTTTGGCGCTGGCGAAGGAGGAGAATCTGAACGCCTGCCCGGTTGCCGTGGTCAAGGAAGAGCCCCGACTCACCATGACATGGAACGGCAGCAAGATCGTCGATATCTCCCGCGAGTTCCTCAATTCTAACGGCGCGGAGAAGCATATCGATATCACGCCCGCCGCTCCCGAAGACTATTCTAAGACGATCAACGGCAGCTTTGCCGAGAATATGAAGCAGCTCGCTTCCGATCTGAATATCTGCTCCAAGCGCGGTCTGTCCGAGCGCTTTGACTCCACCATCGGCGCGGGCACGGTGCTGATGCCCTTCGGCGGCAAGAATCAGCTCACCCCGATCCAGGCGATGGTGCAGAAGGTCAGCGTGGAGAAGAAGCACACCGACACCGTTTCCCTGATGGCGTGGGGCTACAACCCGCTCATCACCGAGAAAAGTCCCTATCACGGCGCGTATCTGGCGGTCGTGGAAAGTGTTTCCAAGCTGATCGCGACCGGCGCGTCCTTTGAGGATGTGTACCTGACCTTCCAGGAGTATTTTGAGAAGCCCGGTACGGACGGCAAACGCTGGGGCAAGCCGCTTTCGGCACTGCTCGGCGCGTTCAAGGCGCAGATGAACCTCGGTATCGGCTCCATCGGCGGCAAGGACAGTATGTCCGGCAGCTTTGAGGATCTCGACGTCCCGCCGACGCTGGTATCCTTCGCCGTTACCACCGATCAGGTGAAGAACATCATTTCTCCCGAGTTCAAGGCGGCAGGTCACAAGGTATATCTGCTCGCTCCCGATTATGATAAAAACGGTCTGCCCGAGACCGACAGCCTGATCGCGCTGTACAACAAGGTCACCGACCTGATGCGCGCGGGCAAGGTCTGCGCCGCGTATACGCCGACCATCGGCGGCATCGCCGAGGCGGTCATGAAATCCGCGTTCGGCAACGGCTTCGGCTTCGATTTCAATGAGAGTGTTTCTTTGGACACGCTCTTTGGCTATTGCTACGGCGCGTTCCTGATCGAAACGGATGAAACGCTCGACGCTACGCTGATCGGTACGATTACCAATGACGGCAAATTCTCCTACGGCGCTGAGTCCGTCGCGGAAAATGATATATTAAAGGTATATGAGGATAAGCTCGAGGGCGTTTATTCCTGCAACATCGCTGATACAAAGGCTCCGGTCGAGACCTTCTCCTATACCGCTAACACAACACAGAACCAAAAAGCACACGCTTGCTCGGCAAAGCCCAAGGTGCTGATCCCCGCGTTCCCGGGTACCAACTGCGAGTACGATTCCGCCAAGGCGATGGCTGACGCGGGCGCTGACGCGAAGATCCTCGTCATCAACAACCTGAGTGCCGAGGGCATCCGGCAGAGTGTGGAGCAGTTCGCGAACGAGCTGAAGACCGCGCAAATGGTCTTTATCCCCGGCGGCTTCTCCGGCGGCGACGAGCCCGACGGTTCTGCGAAGTTCATCACCGCTTTCTTCCGCAACGCGGCAGTCAAAGAGGGCGTGACCGATCTGCTCGATAACCGCGGCGGCTTGATGTGCGGTATCTGCAACGGCTTCCAGGCGCTGATCAAGCTCGGTCTGGTGCCTTACGGCAAGATCATCGACACCGATGAGAACTGCCCGACCCTGACCTATAACACCATCTCGCGCCACCAGAGCCGTATCGTGCATACCCGCGTGGCGTCCAATATGAGCCCGTGGCTGAGCTTGACCAACGTCGGCGATGTGTACAATGTGCCGATCTCACACGGCGAGGGCAGATTCTTTGCAAGCGAAGAGCTGGTAAGAGAATTAGCCGCAAACGGCCAGATCGCGACTCAGTACGTTGATTTACAGGGCAACGCGACCACCGACGTTCATTTCAACCCGAACAACTCCGTCTACGCGATCGAGGGCATCACCTCGCCCGACGGCAGAGTATTCGGCAAGATGGGACACTCCGAGCGCTGGAACAGCGGTCTGTACCAAAATGTACCCGGCAACTACGACATCAGGATGTTTGAGTCGGCGGTCAAATATTTTAAGGGCTGATAAGTATATTATTATAAGGAAAGGCTGCTGTTCGCGTTGAACAGCAGCCTTTATACATATATAATGATTATTCGGATGTTCTTTGTCCTTAGACACCGCCAACCACACGGTTGAGGATAATAGATGTGACTAACGCAGTGTCTTTGTCTTTGTCATACCTCAAATAGATTTCCAGCGTATCGGTGGAATCGAGATTGCCCTTGGTTGTCGCGTTCAGATAGTTCAGCCCGATCTCTGTGCCTGCCGTGTCGGTCAATACGGTGATGTTGAGTTTCGGCGTGCCGAGTGCGTCGAGCACCTCCTTAAGCGTGGAGCCGCAGGTGATCCCGCTGTAAGTGAAAGGCAGACAGCCGTTCTCGGGAGAAGTGCCGTTGAACTGCATGATCGGCATATCCGAAAATTTCTGCGGCTGATCAGTGCTGTTGTCTACCGCAAGGTTACAGAATTTGTCGCCCTTGGTGATACTGAAGCCCTGTACGGTGTTGGGTTCTACGGTTTCGATATCCGTATCGGGCTTGTAGCCGAGCGCGGTCAGCTCGCTGACGGTGGTCGTGCCGAGCGTGAAGACGTTATCTTCTAACTTAAAATCAAGTCCGATCTCGTCGTATTCTTCACTGAATCCGTTCCAGTGCCGAAACAGACCGTTTTCATCGTCCTGCAGGGTCGCTTCCATCTTGCTCACATCGGCAGCGGATTCAACATACGCGCACGCGGCGTCGAACTCGCCGCGCAGGGCGGCGGTATTAACGGCGGTCGGCTCGGGATCGATCTCGATATGATCCTTAGAACAGGCACACAGGCTGAAAATCAAAGCGGCAGTCAGGATTAGTAATAGCCATTTTTTCATTTTATCATCTCCGATGGATATTTACCTTATTATATTGTCACGCTTGAACAAAATCAAGTTTTTTGATAATGTTTTAAAATGGGAAAGAATGGCGAAAAAGGAGATTCTCCTTGTGGTTGAGGAGGATTGACACACAAGATATAGACGGTTTGTGCAAGATGCATAAAAAGAGAGCAAAAATATCGTCGTATTTCTCAAATGTAAATTTTCTGTAATTTCTTGCAATTTCAGTTCTTATATACTATAATAAACCCTGCGTGACTGCACAAGATATGCGATGAAGCGGGAGGTTGCAACGCGTATACTACTCTCTTATTTGAGAACAGTATTCTGCGTTGGTTTTTCCGTGGAGTATGTCCGATTTTAAACCGGGCGAAAGAATAGTTTGAGCTTTTGATGACATTGGGGTTGCTATGTCATTACTGCGCCACTGTGCTTCCGGTTGCCGCTTTGCGGCTATCGGCTTTTTTAACGGATGGGGTAGGAACACCCGGACGGGTGTTTGAAAAGTTCGGCTTCAGTCGTGCCGACCCAAACAATATTTAGGAGGCGAAGATATGGCAGTCAAGGAAAAAATCAGAATCAGATTGAAGGGCTATGATCACCAGCTGGTTGATCAGTCCGCAGAAAGAATCGTAGCTACCGCTAAGCGTACCGGCGCGAGAGTATCGGGTCCTGTCCCGCTCCCCACCGAGAAGCAGGTCGTTACCATTCTGCGCGCTGTTCATAAGTATAAGGACAGCCGCGAGCAGTTCGAGATGCGCACCCACAAGCGCCTGATCGACATTTTAAGACCGTCCAACAAGACAGTCGAGGCTCTTATGAGCTTAGAGCTCCCTGCCGGCGTTGAGATTGAGATTAAATTATAATCGGTATTAACCCAATATATCCGTCATTGCGGTTTGCTGTCATTCCGAGGGGCTCAAGCCCCGTGGGAATCCCACAAAAAGGAAATGCACTGTTCCTCTTTGTGGGATCGCCACAGCCCTGCGGGCTTCGCGATGACGCGTTGATCGGAACGACCGATATATACCTATTATAATAATCACATTCCCAACCTACCACGCAGACAGGGTCATGTCGGCGAAAGCCGACCAATAACCTAAAAGGAGGATATACAGAATGCAGAAAGCATTAATCGGCAAGAAGATCGGTATGACACAGATCTTCGACGAAAAGGGAAAAGTTGTTCCCGTAACCGTAGTCGAGGCGGGCCCCTGTGTCGTTTCACAGGTCAAGACCGTTGAGACCGACGGCTACGCAGCCATCCAGATGGGCTACGGCGATGTAAAGCCGAAGCACGTCACAAAGCCCCTGCAGGGTCACTTCAAGAAGGCTGACGTAGCTCCCAAGAGAGTTCTTAAGGAATTCAGATTTGATGACTGTGCCGCTTACGAGCTGGGTCAGGTCATCAAGGCAGATGTATTTGAAACAGGTGACAAGGTCGACGTCACGGGCAAGAGCAAGGGTAAAGGTTATGCCGGCGTTATCAAGCGTTGGAACTTCGCTCGACTCAAGGAATCTCACGGTACCGGCCCGAACGCTCGTCACGGCGGCTCTATGGGCGCTTGCTCCTCTCCCTCCAGAGTCTGGAAGGGCAAGAAGATGGCAGGCCACCTCGGTGCTGAGAAGGTCACTGTTCAGAATCTCGCCGTTGTCAAGATCGACGCTGAGGATAACCTCATCGCCATCAAGGGCGCCATCCCGGGCGCGAACGGCGGCTACGTTGTCATCAAAGACAGCGTAAAGGCTTAAGGAAGGAGGAAATCACATGCCTAACGTACAGGTTGTTGATATGCAGGGCAAGAACGTAGGTTCCGTAGACCTTGCAGAATCGATTTTCGGCATCGAGCCGAACGCGGCTGTTATGCACCAGATGGTAGTCAGCTACCTCGCTAATCAGCGTCAGGGTACACAGTCCGCACTCACCAGAAGCGAAGTTTCCGGCGGCGGCAGAAAGCCCTGGAGACAGAAGGGTACCGGTCGTGCTCGTCAGGGTTCGACTCGCGCTCCCCAGTGGTACCACGGCGGCGTCGTATTTGCTCCTAAGCCCAGAGATTATCGTTTCTCTGTGAACAAGAAGGTAAAGAGACTCGCTATGAAGTCCGCTTTATCGAGCAAGGCTCAGGCTGAAGAGATCATCGTCATCGATTCTATCGCTTTCGATGAGATCAAGACCGCTAAGGCTGCCGCGATGCTCAAGGCCGTAGGCTCTGAGAAGAAGGCGCTTATTGTTCTGCCCGAGGTTGACGAAAAGGCGATCAAGTCCGCGCGCAACATCCCCGGCGTCAAGACCGCTCAGGTAAACGAGATGAACGTTTATGACATTCTCAATGCCGATAAGCTGATCATCGCGAAGGACGCGCTCACCAAGATCGAGGAGGTATACGCATGATTGCTCAAGATATCGTAATCCGCCCCATCATCACTGAGAAGTCGATGCAGGACATTACCAAAAAGAAATATGTTTTTGAGGTAGCGAAGAAAGCTACTAAGATAGACGTCGCAAGAGCTGTAGAGGAGCTCTTCAAGGGCGCTAAGGTACAGAAGGTCAACACCGTTCATGTACGCGGCCGTTTGAAGAGACAGGGTCGTTTCGAGGGCTACACCCGTAGCTGGAAGAAGGCCTATGTACAGCTGACTGCCGACAGCAAACCGATCGAGTTTTTTGAAGGCATGATGTAAAAGCCTGTGCGCCGAGGTCCGCAGCCCTCGGATAACGACGGACGAGGACTGAGCCGCAGAGTCGCGAACAGCGACGGCGCGGATCAGACGAGTAGGAGTTATACGAGGATCAGCGGAGGACAACGAGGCGTGATATCGCTGCGTTGAAGCAGGGATATATAATAAAATTCTATCATTAATCACACAGGCAAGAATGTATGGGATGCGCCATCATCCCGCAAAGCCATCATGAGGAGAGTGAAATAACATGGCTATTAAGGTTTATAAGCCGACAACAAACGCAAGACGTAATATGTCGGTTACGGATTACTCCGGACTTTCCAAGGTCGCTCCCGAAAAGAGCTTGCTCGAGCCTCTGAAGAAGCACTCAGGCCGTAACAGCTACGGTCGCATCACAGTTCGTCACAGAGGCGGCGGCAACAGGAGAAAATACCGTATTATCGATTTCAAGAGACAGAAATTTGACGTAGAAGGTATCGTTAAGACCATCGAGTACGATCCCAACCGCTCCGCGTTCATCGCGCTGGTCGAGTATGAGGACGGCGAGAAGGCGTACATCACAGCGCCCCAGGGTCTGAAGGTAGGCTACAAGGTCGTAGCCGGCGAGACCGCGGATATCAAGCCCGGTAACGCCCTTCCGCTCAAGAACATCCCCACCGGTACCTTTATCCACAACGTAGAGCTTTATCCCGGCAGAGGCGCTCAGCTCGCCAGAGCCGCGGGCAACATGGCTCAGCTCATGGCAAAGGAAAACGGCTACGCACTCTTAAGACTGCCCTCCGGCGAGTTGAGAAACGTGCCCGAGAGCTGCATGGCCACCATCGGCCAGGTCGGCAACATCGACCATGAGAACGTCAAGATCGGTAAGGCCGGTCGTAAGAGAAACATGGGTATCCGCCCGACCGTCCGCGGTTCTGTCATGAACCCGAATGACCACCCGCACGGTGGTGGTGAGGGTAAATCCCCTGTCGGCCGTCCCGGCCCTGTTACCCCGTGGGGTAAGCCGGCGCTCGGTTATAAGACCAGAAAATCCAACAAGGCGTCCGATAAGCTCATCGTAAGACGCAGAAACAGCAAGTAAGGCAGAAAGGAAGGAACTTGATTTATGAGTAGAAGTACGAAAAAAGGACCTTTTGTTCAGCCGGTGCTGCTCAAAAGAGTTCAGGAAATGAACGAAAAGGGCGAGAAGAGAATTCTGAAGACTTGGTCCAGAAGCTCGACGATCTTCCCCGAATTTGTAGGACACACATTTGCTGTTCATGACGGCAGAAAGCATGTTCCGGTATATGTCACCGAGGATATGGTAGGTCATAAGCTGGGCGAGTTCGCTCCGACCCGTACCTTCCGCGGTCACGCCGGTTCCAAGACTAGTAAGTAAGGCAAAGGAGAGTACAGAGAATGGAAAGTAAGGCATATCTGAATTATGTCCGTATCTCACCTCGCAAGGTTTCCGTTGTACTTGACCTCATCAGAGGTAAGGACGCAAAGCTCGCGAAGGCTATTCTTGAGCAGACTCCCAAGGCCGCTTGCGAGCCGCTGTTAAAGCTGCTCAAGTCCGCTGTAGCAAATGCTGAGAATAACCACGATATGGATGTGGCAAGTCTTTACGTAGCCGAGTGCTATGTAAACCAGGGCCCCACACTCAAGCGTATCCGTCCCCGTGCACAGGGCAGAGCCTTCCGCATCGATAAGAAGACCTCGCACATCACCCTGGTGCTCAAGGAAAGAGAATAAGGAGGTAGAGTTATGGGCCAGAAAGTTAATCCGCACGGTTTACGTGTAGGTATCATCAAAGATTGGGATTCCCGTTGGTTCGCTGACAAGAAGCACTTCGGCGATACACTGGTTGAGGACTACAACCTCCGCCGTGATCTGAAGAAGCAGCTTGCGGCAGCAGGCGTTCCCAAGATCGAAATCGAGAGAGACGGCAAGAAGATCCGTATTCACATTCACTGCGCCAAGCCCGGTATGATCATCGGTAAGGGCGGCGCGGAGATCGAGAAGCTCCGCGCACAGTGCGAGAAGAAGCTCGGCAAGCCCGTCGCTATCAATATTGTAGAAGTCAAGAACCCCGACCTCAACGCACAGCTCGTCGCAGAGAGCATCGCTTCCCAGCTCGAGAGAAGAATCTCCTTCCGCCGCGCGATGAAGCAGTCTATCGGCAGAGCCATGCGTCTGGGCGCTAAGGGTATCAAGACTCAGTGCTCCGGTCGTCTGGGCGGCGCCGAGATCGCAAGATCCGAGCAGTACCACGAGGGTACGATCCCGCTGCAGACCCTGCGCGCCGACATCGACTACGGTTTTGCCGAGGCGAACACCACCTACGGTAAGATCGGCGTCAAGGTTTGGCTGTATCGCGGTGAGGTCCTCAGAGACAACGCCGGCAGCCAGCAGCGCAGAGAAAGACGCGAGAGACGCGGGGACAGACGCGACAACCGCGGTGAGAGAAGACCCCGCAGAGATAATAGGGAAGGGGGCAGAAAATAATGCTGATGCCTAAGCGTGTGAAGTACAGAAGAGTTCACAGAGGCAGAATGACAGGCCGCGCCTACAGAGGTAACAAGGTCACCTACGGTGAGTACGGTCTCCAGGCATTAGAGCCTGCATGGATTACTTCCAACCAGATCGAGGCAGCCCGTGTCGCCATGACCCGTTACTGCAAGAGATTCGGTAAAGTTTGGATCAAGATTTTCCCCGATAAGCCGGTTACAGCGAAGCCCGCTGAGACCCGAATGGGTTCCGGTAAGGGTTCACCCGAGTATTGGGTAGCTGTCGTCAAGCCCGACAGAGTAATGTTCGAGATCGCCGGCGTTCCGGAAGAGACAGCAAGAGAGGCTATGCGCTTAGCGGCTGCCAAGCTGCCGATCAAGTGCAAGTTCATTAAGAAGGAAGAGGAGGTTTAAGCATGACTGCTAAGGAATTAAGAGATTTAACCCCCAGCGAGCTTGAGCTTAAACTGAAGGAACTCAAAGAGGAGCTCTTCAATCTTCGCTTCCAGCTTGCGATCAACCAGCTCGAGAACCCGATGCGTATTACTGCGGTCAAGAGAGATATCGCGCGCGTTTCTACCGTGATGCGTGAGCTCGCTGACCAGGAAGCATAAGGAGGTAAACCATGAGCGATAGAAATATGAGAAAGACTCTCATCGGTCGCGTTGCTTCCGATAAGATGGATAAGACCATCGTCGTAGCGATCGAGGACAGCGTAAAGCATAAGCTTTACAACAAGGTTATCAAGCGCACCATCCGCGTCAAGGCTCACGATGAAAAGAATGAGGCAGGCGTAGGTGATCGCGTTAAGATCATGGAGACTCGTCCCCTGTCCAAGGACAAGAGATGGAGACTCGTGGAAATCGTCGAAAAAGCGAAATAAGTTCTTGAGAGGAGATTAACACATGATTCAACAGCAAACTTATCTCAAGGTCGCCGACAACACCGGTGCAAAAGAACTTATGTGCATTCGTGTACTCGGCGGTACCAGGAGAAGATATGCCAATATCGGCGACGTTATCGTTGCTTCTGTTAAGAAGGCTGCGCCCGGCGGCGTAGTAAAGAAGGGTGAGGTCGTTCGCGCCGTTGTCGTTCGCTCCGCTAAGGGCGTTCGCCGCGAGGACGGTACCTACATCCGCTTCGACGAGAATGCGGCCGTTATCATCAAGGAAGATAAGAACCCGCGCGGTACTCGTATCTTCGGACCGGTAGCAAGAGAGCTTCGTGACAAGGATTACATGAAGATCCTCTCCCTCGCTCCGGAAGTACTTTAATGGAGGTGTCATAAATGAATAAAGTTCATGTTAAAACCGGTGACACCGTAGTAGTTTTAAGCGGTAAAGACAAGGGCAAGAAGGGCAAGGTGCTCGCGGTATCTCCCAAAGAGGGTAAGGTCATCGTAGAGAAGATCAATATCGTCTCCAAGCACATCAAGCCCCGCCGTATGGGCGAGCCCGGCGGCATCATCAAGGCTGAGGGCGCGATGTACGCGTCCAAGGTCCAGATCGTCTGCCCCCGCTGCAAGAAGCCGACCCGCGTAGGCCACAAGCTCTACGAGGACGGCACCAAGAGCCGTATCTGCGTGAAGTGCGGCGAAGCACTGTAAGGAGGACTGAAGAAATGGCAAGACTGAAAAAGTTTTATGCTGAGGAAGTTGCACCTGCTCTGATGAAGAAGTTCTCTTACAAGAGTGTGATGCAGATCCCCAAGCTCGACAAGATCGTAGTAAACGTAGGCGCGGGCGAGGTCAAGGACAACGCGAAGGCGATGGACGCGATCCTCTCCGATCTGGCTCAGATCACTGGTCAGAAGGCGCATATCTGCAAGGCGAGAAAGTCCGTCGCGAACTTCAAGCTGCGTGAAGGTATGCCCATCGGCGCCAAGGTCACCCTCAGAGGCGAGCGTATGTATGAGTTCCTCGACAGACTCTTCAACATCGCGCTGCCCAGAGTACGTGACTTCCGCGGTATCAACCCCAACTCCTTTGACGGCAGAGGCAACTACGCGCTGGGTCTCAAGGAGCAGCTGATCTTCCCGGAGATCGACTACGATAAGATCGACAAGGTTCGCGGTATGGATATCGTTTTCGTTACCACCGCGCAGAATGATGAAGAAGCACGTGAGCTGCTCTCTCTGATGGGCGCTCCGTTCGAGAAGTAAGGAGGGATTGTTGTGGCAAAGACTGCTATGAAGAATAAGCAGCAGAGAAAACAGAAGTTCTCTACTCGCGAATACACACGTTGCAAGATATGCGGTAGACCACACGCCTACCTTCGTAAGTTTGGCGTATGCCGTATTTGTTTCCGTGAGCTCGCTTACAAGGGCGAGATCCCGGGCGTAAAGAAAGCAAGCTGGTAAGCAGGGAGGATTTAAGTTATGCAAATTACTGATACTATCGCTGATTTACTGACACGAATCCGTAATGCTAACTCAGCGAAGCACGACACTGTTCAGATCCCCGCGTCCAACATGAAGAAGGCTATCTGCCAGATCCTGGTTGACGAGGGTTATATCAAGAAGTTCTCCGTAGAGGAGGATGGCAAGCAGGGCGTCATCACCGTGACTCTGAAGTATCTGGAGGGCAAGCAGCCCGTCATTCAGGGTTTACGCCGTGTATCCAAGCCCGGCCTGCGTATTTACAGCAGCGTAGAGGATATGCCCAAGGTCATGAAGGGCCTTGGTATCGCCATCATCTCGACCTCTAAGGGCGTGATGACCGACCGTGAAGCCAGAAAGCAGAACGTCGGCGGCGAGGTACTCGCGTTCATTTGGTAAGAAGGAGGTGCGATCATGTCTCGAATTGGAAGAAAACCTATAAATATTCCCGCCGGCGTCGAAGCAAAATTCGAAAACGGTGTTATCACAGTCAAGGGTCCCAAGGGTACTTTGACCCAGAAGATCCATCCTAACATGGCTGTAGAAATCAATGGGGCAGTCATCGAGGTAAAGCGTCCGGACGATGAGAAGCTCAACCGCTCTCTGCACGGCCTTTCCCGTACCATCATCCACAATATGATCGTCGGCGTTACCGAGGGCTACAAGAAGGAGCTCGAGGTCAACGGCGTCGGCTACCGTGTTCAGAAGCAGGGCAAGAAGCTCGTCATGAACATCGGCTACAGCCACCAGGTCATCGTGGAGGATACCGAGGACATCACTATCGAGGTCCCCAACCCCAACAGCATCATCATCCACGGCATTGATAAGCAAAAGGTAGGTCAGTTTGCTGCCGAGGTCAGAGAGAAACGTCCGCCGGAGCCTTATAAGGGTAAGGGCATCAAGTATGCCGGTGAATATATCCGCCGTAAGGAAGGCAAGGCCGGTAAGGCTTAATCAAAGGAGTGAAATAAACAAATGGTAAGTAGACCTGATTCGAAAGCTGCTCGTGTCAAAAGACACAAGAGAGTACGCGGTAAGTTAAGCGGCACAGCCGAGTGTCCCCGCCTTTGTGTGTTCCGCTCCACCAACAACATCTATGCTCAGATCATCGATGACGTAAAGGGCGTTACCCTGTGCAGCGCTTCTTCTCTCGATAAGACCATAGAAGGCGGCGGCAACAAAGAGGCAGCCAAGGCTGTCGGCAAGCTCATCGCCGAGCGCGCAAAAGACAAGAACATCACCGACGTCGTTTTTGACAGAGGCGGTAACATTTATCACGGCCGTGTACAAGCGTTGGCCGAAGGCGCCCGTGAGGGCGGCCTCAATTTCTAAGGATTGGAGGAAACAACTTTGGCTAATATTATTGACGCATCAACACTGGAGCTGACCGAGCGCGTTGTCGCGATCAACCGTGTCAGTAAGACCGTAAAGGGCGGCCGTGTCATGAAGTTCGCGGCTCTCGTAGTCGTCGGCGACGGCAACGGCATCGTAGGCTTCGGTATCGGCAAGGCCGGTGAAGTTCCCGACGCGATCCGCAAGGGAATCGAGGACGCGAAAAAGCACCTGATGACCGTATCCCTCAAGGGCACGACCATTCCCCATGAGATCATCGGCGCCTACGGCGCGGGCAGAGTTCTGATGAAGCCTGCCGCACCCGGTACCGGCGTGATCGCGGGCGGTCCCGTTCGTGCCGTTGTCGAGGCTGTCGGCATCAAGGACATCCGTACAAAGGCTCTCCGCTCCAATAACCCCTGCAACGTCGTTCGCGCGACTCTTCAGGGTCTGGGCGCTCTGCGCACCGCAGAAGAGGTTGCCCGTGTACGCGGCAAGTCCGTAAAAGAGATTCTGTAAGGAGGCGGCAAGATGAAAATTAAATTGGTTAAGAGCCTCATCGGCTCCAAGAAGGATCAGATTGCTACCGCTTATTCTCTGGGTCTGAAGAAGATCGGTGACGTCACCGAGCAGCCCGACAACGCGGCTACCAGAGGTAAGGTACAGAAGATCGTACACCTCGTAGCAGTTGAAGAAGACTAAGGAGGTGCGATAGATGAAACTTTATGAATTATCCCCCGCAGAGGGTTCCAAAAAGGAAGCAAAGAGAATCGGCAGAGGCCACGGCTCCGGTCAGGGCAAGACTGCCGGTAAGGGTCACAAAGGTCAAAAAGCAAGAGCCGGTAAGGGTATGCGCGTCGGTTTTGAAGGCGGTCAGATGCCGCTGCAGAGACGTCTCCCTAAGCGTGGCTTCAACAACATCTTCAGAAAGAATGTTGTTGCTATCAATGTCGGCACCCTCAACAAGTTTGAGGACGGCGCTGTTGTAGATATCGCTGCGCTTACCGAGAAAGGTATTGTCAAGAATTCCTTTGACGGCGTAAAGATTCTTTCCAACGGCACGATCACGAAAAAGCTCACAGTCAAAGCGAACGCGTTCTCCAAGGGCGCTGTTGCTAAGATCGAGGCTGCCGGCGGAAAGACTGAGGTGATTTAATTGTTTAAGACAATTAAGAATGCCTGGTCCATCCCGGATCTGCGCAAGAAGATTCTCTTTACTCTGTTGATCATTGTTATCTTCAGAATCGGTTCCGTTATCCCGGTCCCGTTCCTGAACATGGACGCGCTGGCTCATGTTATGAACAACGCCGCGGGCTCCGGCGTAGACGACACTCTGGTCGGCTACCTGAACACCCTCTCCGGCGGCGCGTTCTCTAACGCGACCATCTTCGCCATGGGTATCACCCCCTACATCAACAGCTCCATTATTATGCAGCTGCTGTGTGTAGCGATCCCGCCCCTCGAGCGCCTCTCCAAGGAAGGTGAAGAGGGCAGAAAGAAGATCGCCGCTATCACCAGATACGTTACTGTCGGCTTGGGTCTGATCCAGGGTACCGCGTATTACTTCTTCCTGAAGAATACCTATGATACCCAGGCTCCCGCAAGCGGTGACTGGACTCCCACGAACCTGCCTCTGGCTAAATATACATCGGGCTTCTCGATGTGGTTCGCGGCGTTCGTCATCATCTTCGTGTTCACCGCGGGTACCGCGCTGATCATGTGGCTGGGCGAGCAGATCAACAAGAACGGTATCGGTAACGGTATCTCTATCCTGCTGTTCGCGGGTATCGTCGCAAGACTGCCTTACACCGTCAACCTTCTGGGCGAGTACTGGAAGCTCGGTTCTCAGGGCAGCACACAGTACTATGTACTGGTTCCGCTGTTTGTTGTATTGTTCCTTGCTGTTATCTGGTTCATCACCTTTATGCAGGACGCGGAGCGACGGATCCCGATCCAGTACGCAAAGCGTGTTGTAGGCCGTAAGATGTACGGCGGCCAGTCCACCCACCTGCCGATCAAGGTCACGCTGGGCGGCGTTATGCCGATCATCTTCGCCTCCTCTATTCTTTCCATCCCCAGCACCATCCAGATGTTTGTTCAGCCCAAGGAGGGCTTCTGGAAGAGCTTCCTCGACGCTTTCTCCACCCGCGGCTGGCTGTATGCGGTGCTGTACTTCGTTCTGATTCTGGCGTTCGCTTACTTCTACACCACGATCCAGTACAATCCGATCGAGATGGCGAACAACCTCAAGCAGAACAACGGTACCATCCCCGGTATCCGTCCCGGCAGACCGACTGCCGACTTTATCGCTAAGATACTCTCAAGAATCACCCTCATCGGCGCGCTGTTCCTCTCCGTGATCGCGCTGCTGCCGATCCTGTACTCCGACGCGACACAGATGTACGGCCTGTCTATGGGCGGTACCTCCGTCATCATTATCGTCGGCGTCGCTCTGGATACCGCGAAGCAGCTCGAGAGCCAGATGATGATGCGTCACTATAAGGGCTTCCTTGATTAATCAAAACGAGGAGAATATCTTATGAAACTTATCCTTTTAGGCGCGCCCGGTGCCGGCAAGGGCACTCAGGCAGCTGTTATCAGCGAGCGCTATCATATTCCCCAGATCAGCACGGGTAACATCATCCGTGCCGCGCTGAAAAGCGGTACAGCGATGGGCAAGATGGCTAAATCGTTCATCGAAGAGGGCAAGCTGGTTCCCGATGACGTCGTGATCGGCATCATCAAGGACAGACTGGAAGAAGACGACTGCAAGGACGGCTTCATCCTCGACGGCTTCCCCCGTACCATCCCTCAGGCCGAGGCTCTGGACAAAATGGGTATCGAGATCGACAAGGTCATCGATATCGAAGTGTCTGATGACGTTATCATCGACCGTATGTCCGGACGCCGCGTGTGCGAGAAATGCGGCAGACCCTATCACCTTGTGAGCTTACGCCCGAAGGTGGAAGGTGTGTGCGATGATTGCGCAGGCGCCCTTATTCAGCGCAAGGACGACCATCCTCTTACGGTCAAAGCTCGTCTCAAGATCTATCATAAGGAGACCGAGCCGCTCAAGTACTATTACAAGAGCCAGGGCAAGCTCTATGAGATCCAGGGTGCCAACTCCGTTGAGGAGACCACCCGCCTGACATTTGAGGCGCTCGAGGCGTAAGCATGATCGTAGTAAAGACCGCACGTGAAATTCAGAAAATGCAGGACGCGTGTACACTGTCCGCGCGGGCGCTCAAGCTCGCCGGAGAGATGGTCGAACCCGGTGTGTCGACGTTAGAGATCGACACAGCAGTCCGAAAGTTTATCGAGGGTGAGGGAGGAATTCCCTCCACCCTCGGTTACGAGGGCTATCCGGCTTCTACCTGTATCTCCGTCAACAGTGTGGTAGTCCATGGCATACCGAGCAAAAAGACGATCCTTCGTCAGGGCGATATCGTTTCCATTGATATCATGGCGGGAATGCACGGGTATCACGGCGACAACGCCTATACCTATCCCTGCGGCGATATCACAAAGGAAGCGCAGGCGCTCCTCGACGCGACGAAGGAAAGCCTTTATGAGGGGATTAAGGCGGCGCAGGCAGGTAATCGCATCGGCGATATCGGCAGCGCTGTGCAGCGGTATGTCGAACCTCGTGGTTACTCGGTGGTACGGAGCTTTACCGGCCACGGCGTAGGCACGAATCTGCATGAAGACCCCAGTGTACCGAACTACGGTACACCCGGACGAGGCCCTCGCCTCATTCCGGGCATGACGATCGCAATCGAACCGATGATAACGGCGGGCGATCACAAGGTGAAGATTCTCTCCGACGATTGGACAGCCGTCACGGTAGACGGCTCCCTCGCGGCGCACTTTGAACACACCGTGTGCATCACACCCGACGGCCCGCGTATCATGACCTTGCTCAAGTGAGGTCGATATGGATATCACAAAGGGCAGCGTTGTCATCGCCAAGGCAGGTCGCGACAAGGGCAGAGCATTTGCGGTGATCGAGGTTCTCAGCGACAGAGAGGTACTCATCGCCGACGGCAAGCGCCGTCCGATTGAGCGCCCCAAGCGCAAGAACGTCATCCATCTGCAAGGCACCAATACGACCGTCGATTGCATTACAACGAACCGACAACTACGAATTATTCTTCAGAATTGTAGGGCGGGGGCTTGCTCCCGCCGCGACGCCGAAGGCGTTGAAAACCGTATACAGGAGGCTTAAGTCATGTCAAAACAGGATGTTATCGAGATAGAGGGTATCGTCACCGAGGCTCTGCCGAACGCGCAGTTCACCGTAGAGCTTCCCAACGGCCACAAGATCCTGGCCGTGATCTCAGGCAAGCTGAGAATGAACTTCATCCGCATCCTCCCGGGCGATAAGGTGACCGTAGAGATGTCGCCTTATGATTTGACCCGCGGCAGGATCACATGGCGTACAAAATAAACGCCGCAGGCTCCCTTTGGGAAAGGGAGCTGTCACCGAAAGGTGACTGAGGGATTGTAAAATAAAGGAGCAAAGCGACAAACCAAATCGATCGTTACCTCGCTATCGCTCAAACAATTATGCAATCCTTCCACCGCTAATCGCGGTCCCCCTCCCTTTACCAAAGGGAGGCTAACATCATCTTACTAAGAAGGAAAGGAATGATATTATGAAAGTCAGACCTTCAGTAAAGAAAATGTGTGAGAAGTGCAAGGTTATCAAGCGCCACGGTAAGGTTATGGTAATCTGCGACAACCCCAAGCATAAGCAGAGACAGGGCTAAGGCTCGCTGCGCTCGCAGTGAACAGTTATCAGTGATCAGTGAACAGTTGAACTGACTTCTGACCACTGACCACTAACCACTGACCACTCAGAACAGACTTTTCATACAAAAGAATTTATTATTATTTCAAATGGAGGTGCACTAAATGGCTCGTATAGCAGGTGTTGACTTACCCCGTGACAAGCGAGTTGAAATCGGACTCACTTACATCTACGGTATCGGTCGTAAAACCGCTACAGACATTATTGCTGCAACAGGCGTCAATCCGGACACCCGTGTTCGTGATCTGACCGAAGAAGACGTATCAAAACTCAGAGAATATATCGACCATAATTGCCGCGTTGAAGGTGATCTCCGTCGTGATATCGCTTTCGACATCAAGAGACTTATCGAAATCGGCAGCTATCGCGGTGTTCGCCACAGAAAGGGTCTGCCCGTAAGAGGTCAGCGTTCTAAGACTAACGCTCGTACCCGCAAAGGCCCGCGCAAGACGATGGCTAACAAGAAGAAGTAAGGAGGGCAATTAAATGGCAGTTAAAACAGGTAAGAAGGCTCCTATCCGCCGCCGCCGTGAGAGAAAGAATATCGAAAAGGGCTCGGCGCATATCCAGTCTACCTTTAACAACACAATCGTAACTATATCCGATACACAGGGCAACGCGATCTCATGGGCAAGCGCAGGCGAGCTCGGTTTCCGCGGCTCCAGAAAGTCTACTCCCTTCGCCGCTCAGAGCGCTGCTGAGACAGCCGCCAAGGTCGCGATGGAGCATGGCATGAAGAGCGTCGAGGTCTTTGTCAAGGGACCCGGTCAGGGTCGTGAGGCAGCGATCCGCGCACTGCAGACCGCAGGTCTTGAGGTCACCATGATCAAAGACGTTACCCCCATTCCGCATAACGGATGCCGTCCTCCCAAGAGAAGACGTGTATAAAAGAAGAAGGAGGATATAGAATATGGCTAAGAATCAACAGCCTATCGCAAAGCGCTGCAGAGCGCTGGGCATTTCGCCCGCTGTTATGGGTTACTCCAAAAAGACTTCCAACCGTAACCCCGGCGGCAAAATGAGAAGAAAACAGAGTGAATACGGTATCCAGCTGACCGAAAAGCAGAAGGTCAAGTTCATCTACGGCGTTCTGGAGAAGCAGTTCCGTATGTATTATGAAAAGGCTGAGAAGATGGAAGGCAAGACCGGTGAGAACCTGCTCTCTTTAGTTGAGCGCAGACTCGACAACGTTGTCTATCGTCTGGGTCTCTGCTCCACCCGTCGTGAGGGCAGACAGCTGGTCAACCACGCTCACTTCACCGTTAACGGCAAGAAGTGCAACATTCCCTCTTACATCGTAAAAGAAGGCGACGTCATCGCTGTTTCGGACGGTTCCAAGGACACCAACCGCTTCAAGGCGATCGCCGAGGCTGACGGTTCCACTCTCGTTCCGAAGTGGCTCGAGAAGACCGACAAGCTCAGCGGTAAGGTCATCGCTCTTCCCGCTCGCGACGACATCGACTATCCCGTTGAGGAACATCTCATCGTCGAGTTGTACTCCAAGTAATTTGTACGCCGGTCGGAATTTTCCGACATCGCGTCCGCATTCGGCACGATATATGCTGTGAGGAAGCAGCAGAGGCTCCCTTTCCTAAGGGAGCTGACGCGAAGCGGCTGAGGGTTGAAACGTTGTGTTCAGATGTGTTTTTCAATAAGTGATACAGATCATACAATGCAACCCTCCGTCACGGACATATATGTCCGTGCCACCTCCCTTAGAAAAGGGAGGCTATGTCGGGCATCACAGCACGGTTCATCCGTGTTTGTGCAGTATAAATATTTTAAGGAGGAATTCGCTAATGATAGAGATAGAAAAGCCCAGAATTGATACAGAAGAATTATCTTCGGACGGTAAGTACGGCAGATTTGTGGTGGAGCCCTTAGAGCGAGGCTTCGGCAACACGCTGGGCAACTCTCTGCGCCGCGTACTGCTCTCGTCACTCGAGGGCGTAGCCGTCACATCGATCAAGATAGACGGAGTTCTTCACGAGTTCTCTACCATCCCCGGCGTCAAGGAAGACGTCACCGAGATCGTTCTGAACATGAAGAGCTTGGTAGCTAAACTCCATTCTAACGGTCCCAAGATCGTTGAGATCTCGGCGGAGGGTCCCTGCGAGGTCACTGCCGAGAGCATCAAGTGCGACAGCGAGGTTGAGATCCTCAACCCCGAGCTGCACATCGCGTCCCTTGCCGACGGCGCGGTTCTGAATATGGAGATCACGCTGGACAAGGGCAGAGGCTATGTGCCCGCCGAGAAGAACAAGCTGATCTCGGGCAACGAGATCATCGGCGTGCTCCCCATCGACTCTATCTACACCCCTGTCCTCAAGGTGAACTATACGGTGGACAACACCCGTGTCGGTCAGATCACTGACTACGACAAGCTCACCCTGAGCGTTTGGACAAACGGCGTTATCAACGCGCAGGAGGCTGTATCGCTGGCGCCTAAGGTCCTTACCGAACACCTCAATCGCTTTGTCAACCTCTCCGACAGAGGCTACAACACCGAGATCATGGTGGAAAAGGACGATAAGGGCAAGGAGAAGGTGCTCGAGATGACCATCGAAGAGCTCGACCTCTCCGTTCGTTCGTTCAACTGCTTGAAGAGAGCCGGTATCAACACCGTAGAAGACCTCATCAGTAAGTCCGAGGAGGACATGATGAAGGTGCGCAACCTCGGCAGAAAATCGCTCGAGGAAGTTGTCTTCAAGCTCGATACGCTGGGCTTCAGCCTGCGTAAAGAGGACGAGTAATCAAGAAGCGCCGAGGTCCGGAGCCCTCGGATAACGACTGACGAGCCGGTGCCTGTCAAAATGACCCGCAGGGTCATGCAGATGGGCGGGCGAGTGGGAGTTATACGAGGAGAAGCGGAGGACAACGAGGCGTGACATTATGATAACCGATTTACCTTTATAGAATATCTGTAAAGAAATGACCCGAAAGGAGTGAATAATAATGCCGGGTACCAGAAAACTGGGCAGAGCTACCGACGCGCGTCTTGCGATGCTGAGAGCTCTCGTCACCTTCCTGCTCGAAAACGGCAAGATCGAGACCACCCTCTCCCGCGCTAAGGAAACCGCTTCCATGGCGGAGAAGATGATCACGATCGCGAAGAAGGACACCCTCGCGAACAAAAGACAGGTCATGGCGTTCGTCACTAAGGAGGACGTCGCGACCAAGCTGTTCAAGGAGATCGCGCCTAAGTATGCGGACCGCAACGGCGGTTACACCCGCATCACCAAGATCGGCCCCCGTCGCGGCGACGCTGCCGAGATGGCGATCATCGAGCTGGTTTAAGATTTCAGTTGTCATTGCGAAGCTCGACATTTGTGTCGGGACTGCGGCAATCTCAACCGATAAAACAATAGATTATGCCTCACCTTCGGGTGGGGCATATTTTTTTGAGATAATGCAGTAAGGTCTGATCTGCGATGGGGGACCCCAAAAAGCCCCGCTTTTTGGGGAGAGGAGGAACCTCCACATGAGCACGAGAGCGGGCATTTGACCGCTCTCAGCGAATACGGAGCGTGACGACGAGGTGAGGCTTTTCTTTTTTGTGAGGAGTTAGGAGTTATCGAAAAAACAGCCTTCCCCTCGGGTGGAAGGTGTCGACCAACGGGAGACGGATGAGGGGACAACTCTTCCTATTGATAGCGGACTCGGTGAGGCTGTACGTTTACCGAGAAACAAGGAAGAGCATTACACTCTTTGTTAAGATGATCTTTTGGCGAAGTTTGCCCCTCATCCGACTCGGCATACGCCGAGCCACCTTCCCCCCGAGGGGAAGGCTATTAAGCACATCTCAGCATAAAAACGCCGCGCGCGTCCGGCACCGCGGTGCTTTATCTGTGTTACTGTAGGGGTCGGCGCCTCGACGACCCTTTGCCTTGCCGCTTTACCTCTCTATGAGAATGGGATCATTTCCGACAGCAGTACCTTACAGCATTAAAGAAAAAGCGATACGTCGCCTGTTTACAAAATGTACTTTATTTTTTGTCGATATGTGGTATAATAGAAAGTATAGTGGAGTAATATGTAGTATTTTGGGGAGTGTTACGATACCCCAACGATTGAGGAGGAAGAGTATGCTGATCTATGATATCACGCGCGAGGTGTTTTCCGCGCCGATCTATCCGGGCGATCCGAAACCCGCCAAGCGCTTTATAAGATCGATCGGAGACGATTCGACCTATAATCTGTCCACCGTGGAGCTGTGTACCCATAACGGTACCCATATCGACGCGCCGCTGCACTTTGACGAGGAGGGCGCGGATATCGGCTCGATGAAGCCGTCGTGCTTCTACGGCAAGTGTACGGTCGTCACCATCGACGGCGTCCTGACGGGCGAGGATATGGAGCGCCTGCTGCCGCACTGCAACAAGCGGCTGATCCTCCACGGTTCGGGCAAAGCCTATCTGAGCGTTTCGGCGGCGAGAGTGATCGCCGACAGCAAGCTGAGATTAGTGGGCACCGACGCGATGTCGATCGCACCGCCCTTTGACGAGATGATGCCGCACCTCGAGCTGGCGCGAGCCGGGATCGCGGTGCTGGAAGGGCTGTTCCTCGAGGGCGTCGAGGACGGCGAATACACCCTGTCCGCCCTGCCGCTGAAAATGCAGGGCTTGGAAGCGTCCCCCTGCCGCGCGATCCTGATGCGCGAGCCGAAAGGATATTGATTAATGAGGAATTAGGAATGAGGAATTAGGAATTATTATCATGATGTAAACGACGATATGCTCCGCATTAAAAATGAATCTACCGGAAACGTTCGGGACGTCATAAATGTCGTCCCCTACAGTATACGCTTCTGATTCACATATCAATCAGGTGAGGGCGGGACACGCGTGTCCGCCCACCATTCATTCCTAATTCCTAATTACTAATTCCTAATTATACGAACGAGGTTACCATGAAAAAACTATGTTCTGTACTACTGATTTTCATTTTAATATTGAGCCTATGTGTCTGCCTATCCGGCTGTGATCAGCCGAAGGTCGCTGTCAGCTCCGTGCTGGCGATCGACGAGAGCTTTCGCGGCACCCGCACCGTGACCGCGGTCTATCCCGTATCCGCCGATATCGACGCGGTGAAGGATAAGATCCTCGCGGATGATCCCACCGCCGATATCCCCGGCGCGTCGTTCAGCTACAGCGGCGTCAAGGAGGACGGCTATTACTTTGAGCTGACAATGAAGTTTACCGGCAAAGCCGAGTATGAGAAGATCGTCGGCTCCCTGATCGGTCGCGGCAGCGCGGTGTTCCTGTCGCGCAAGAATACCAAGCTCACACAGGGCACGCGCATGGCGGAGGATTTTGACGTCAGCGAGCTGATCGCGTGGATGGTCAGCGATACCGCCGCCGCCGAGCAGACCAAGAATCTGGTGTTCGATTACAGCGCCAACACCGTGAAGATCGGCTCCGACAGCTATGATACCAAGTCCACCGTTGCCATCAACGACTGTACCGGCAGCGCGATCAACAGCATTTCGATCAAGACGATGAACCATAAATCGGGCAGCTATGACCGCACCTTCGCGTTCAACCTGCCCAACGCTGTTTACACGAAGGATAAGGACGCGATCGAGGCGTATTTCCTCGCCGATACCCTGCCCGACGCGAAGTACGCGGGCTGGTCGGCGGAGGGCTCCGATATGGTCTATACCGTCATCTATGAGGATATGACCGTCGCTAAGATGAACGATGTGACCGCCAAGCTCCTCGATACCGACAGCGTCGCGATCTCCTACGGCGACATCGACAACGCCTCCACGCCGCTGTCCGAGGGTCTGACCTATGAGGAGAAGCTCGATTCCTTCTCCTTCATCGGCGAGAACGACGGTTTTCCGACGATCCGCTACTCCTACTCACTGCCGCTGAACACCACCTACGGCGAAGGCTCCGTTTTTGAAAACGGCAGATGGATCAGCGCGGGCGCGTGGGAGAATGACCTGTACACCGTCGAGCTGAAAAACGGCACCGCACAGCTCAGGATCCCCGACGGCATCCAGTACCAAATCAGCGGCGTCGACTTCGCCGTTGCCAGTCTGGGTGATTCGCGCTTTCGCAGGACGACCGAGTTCCTGTATGAGCCCGGCAACAGCGCCGCGGCGGATTACGCGCTGAGCTATTTTACCGCGAAGGGCGTGCGGAATGTCGCCGTGGACACGACCGACAGCAACATCGTTTGCCGTGTGAGCTTTGAGGGCACCACCGACGAGATCACCTCACAGCTGGTGAATGTCTTCGGCAGCGGCAACTTTATGGCATATGAACAGAAGAAGGGTACGTTCGATCTGAGCATCAAGACTGTGCTGACCGACTATGTCAACCTCGGCTATATGCTCAACAGTGAGAACGCCGAGCGCCCGATGCACTACTCTGTCAGCTCCGAGGGCGGCGAGAACATCGTATCGCTCTCCGTCGACGGTAGTGAAACAGCGTTCACCGACAGCAACAAGGGCACGATGGAGATCAAGGGCGGCTGCGCGACCGTGCGCTATCGCGGCAACATCCCCGTGACCATGAGCATCGTCATCTATCTCTCCGCGGGTCTGGTGCTGCTGATCCTGACCGCCTTCATCGCGATCAAGCTGATCAAGCCCAAGAAGAAGCGCCTTCCCGATCCGCTCAACAATCCCGAAGCCGTCTATGCGGACGCAGATATGCCTGAGGATGCAACTGACGACGCCTCCGAGAATGATACAGAGGACGCGTCCTCAGAAGAAAAAGGCGCGCGCGCCCCGCTGGCACAGACCACGACGTTCAGCATCTTTGAGCTGAACACCCTTGTCCGCAACAAGAAGTACGTCGACGAGATCAACAAGGACGTCGAACAGCGCCTGCATGAGCAGAGCCTTGAGGAACAGAAGCACGATATCCGCGCGCGTGAGCTGGAGGATATGAGCCGTAAGGTCTACGGGGCGAACACGCCTTCTTCTGATGAAACTGCGACCGACGATATTGCGGAACCAATCGAGTTGGAGCCTACCGAAGCGCCGGAATCCGCTTGTGAAAGCGCCGACGCTCCCGCAAAGGAGAATGACGATGATGAAACTGGTCGTGTTTGATCTGGACGGCACCCTCGCCGATACGCTCGCCGATCTTGCCAACGCCGTGAACTATGCGCTGGCGCGGCAAAGCCTGCCGACTTATCCCGTGGATGATTACCGTCATTTTGTCGGCAATGGTATAGACAATCTGATCCGCGTCACGATGGCGGACGCTTATACCCCCGAGGGCGCGGTGAGAGCGAAAGCTGACTTTCAGTCCTACTACGCCGACCATTGCACGGACTGTACCGCCGCCTATGACGGCATCGAAACGTTACTCGACAGATTGGACGCGGATCATACAGCCACGGCTGTGATCTCTAACAAGCCCGATCGGTTTGTGCCCGAGATCCTCGCCAAATTGTATCCGCGCCATACCTTCCTCAGCGCATGGGGTCAGCGGGATGAATTCCCCCGCAAGCCCTCGCCCGAATCACTCGAGGCGCTGATCGCGCGAAACGGCTATCAAAAGAGCGAAACGCTCTATGTCGGCGACAGCAACGTGGACGTTGTGTTCGCGCATAACGCCGGGGTCAAGGTCTGCGGCGTGAGCTGGGGCTTTCGCGGCGCAAAAGAGCTCCGAGAAGCCGGCGCGGATCACATCGTTAATTCCGCAGAAGAATTATATAGGCTGATTAACGGTTAACAGCCTTCCCCTCGGGGGGGCGCGTGCGGACGCGCGCGTCTTTTTATCCGTCCTTCGGATAAGCCCGCTAAAAAAGCCTTCCCCTCGGGGGGAAGGTGGGCTTTTTGACACAAAGTGTCAAAAAAGGTCGGATGAGGGGCTAACTTGCCCGATAGATCATCTTAGCAAAGAGTGTCCGGCATTTCCTCGATTCTCGGTAAACGTACAGCCCCACCGAGTCTAACATCATTAGGAAGAGTTGTCCCCTCATCCGTCTCCCGCTGGTCGACACCTTCTCCTCGCCGGAAGCGGCTCCCCCCTTGTCCTTCGGACATTCCCCCAACGGGGGCGCCCCGAGGGGAAGGCTATTTTGACTTCGCATTACGTTACGGTGACACAGAAATAGGCACACGTGCACGTTACAGTGGCATAGATAAAGGAGCACGCGCCCCGAAGGTAAGGCTTTCTGTAAATCTGCTGATAA
>JAHKVW010000133.1 GCA_020624805.1 bacterium
CAAATGTTTCCGATCGATCCGCCATGGAACGTGAAGCAATAAACCTATCGCAGGGGCTCACTGATAGTTCGAATATCCGCCGCTGTCTTCCATCTTGCCGGATGCGTCATATTTTATCCATGTCAACCATCCGGTCTTTTCGTGATATTGATAAGTAAGCCAATATTTAAGATCATCGGAACTGCTATAGTGTGATTCCTTTATCTTTCTGTCCAAGCTGTCATATTCATATAAAATGACTTCGATCAACGCATCGTTCACGTATCGACTTTCCCTGAACACCTTTTTGTTCTCGTCATATTCCATCACGGTGACATCGTTCTTATCGTCTTTATGCTTTTCCTCTGTTTTCAGCTTACCGTTTTCGTCATAATAAAAATGACTTTTGCTGACAAAAAAGCCCTCGTCATCATAGCGGGTCTGCTCCGCCATCAGTCCGTTATCGTCATAGACGGATTCCGTTTTCACCCTACCGGTCGCATAATACTCATAATGGGTCTTTCCGTCAGCGGAAACAAGCGGACGCACCAAGGTATAATACGTACCGAAAATCAAAATCAAATGTAAGAAAACCACCACGATCGCCAATGTGACGGCGAGCAAAACGGTTTCTATGACTTGCGTACGCTTTTTCTTCGGTTGCGTAATATCGGGTACTGTTTCGCCTACGGAGTTGTTTTTCTCATCCGACTGTACATGATTGGATTCATCTGTGCTGACGGGGTTGTTTTTTTCATCCGGCTGTATCTCGATATTAAGTTCATCTATGCCGAGGTTGTTATTCTCCATAAAAGCATCCTCCTGAATGTTTCCGACATTTCCGCAAGAACGACGCCGGATCTCATCCGACTCCAAGCACCAAGCTCCACATTCTCCAAATGATCCATATCATCAAAGGCAGCCCGTTCGGACTGCCTTGATACTTTTCTTATTCAAACATCCCGCTCTGTACGCGCTCATCAAGTGAGCTCGACAGATAACTGATGACGGAGATGCTGGTTTCATCGGACAAAAATCCGATACAGAACGGCTGACCGTTCTTAGTCACATACAGCGCCACAGCGCCGTCACCCACATAGCAATCGCCGTCGATCTTCTCCGGCAGATCGCCCTCAAAATAGATCTTGTTCAGCTTGGGGCAATTCGCGATCGACTGCTTATGTAACGCGGTCACGCCCGCGGGGATATACAGATCCCTCATGTTCTCATTATCCTTGATCGCGCCCTCGGCAAGCGTTTTCAGCTCACCGCCGCGATCGGGGATCTTGACCTCTTCATCCATGCCGGCGTATTCGATCAGCGTGCTGCCGGAATTGCCGAAGGTGTAGGCGGATTCATACTGCGCCGTCAAGGTGACCTCGCCCTCGGCGGTCAGGGAACTGACCTTCTCACCCGGGCGGAACCGATAGAGGCTGACCGCGTCAGGCTGATACAGCCACTCTGCCTTATCGCTGTTTCTGCGATAGCCGTACACGCGGTTATCGGCAGCGCGGGTGGCGGTATAGCCGTCAAAAACATAACTCTCCAGCGTATAGCCGTTATCGGGGATCACAAAATCCTCGTCATGGGCGACGGTATAGTCCTTTGTCTCGCCGACCCCTTCCCCGCTCTCGGTGACGATCTTGTATTGCTCCGCGATCCACTGCGCGGTCAGGGTCACACTGCCGTATTTCACGGTCGCAGCGACCGACTCTTCATCATCATACAGCTGATAGTTGAACACATCCTCCTCGTCCAGCCAATCATAATCGCTGTCGCCGTTGCGGTAGCCGATATACTTGCCGTCACAACTGCGCTGCGCGCGCCATCCGGCAAAGAAGTAGCCTTCCTTGGTAAAGGAGCAGGGACGCAGCTTGGTGCTCTCGCCGTATTCGACATTCGTTCCTTTCATCTCACCCTCACCCGTGCCGGGATCATAGCTGACATGATACGCGATACTGCTCGTCGGATCAAAGCCGATCCTGTACAGCGTATTGCCGCGGTAATACAGCGAGGTATAGAAGGTGTAGCCGATATGGAAGATGTTCTCCACCTCGTCGGTGTCATCCATCGGGATATCGGTGATATGATTGCCCTCATAGTCATAGACGACCAGCAGATTGTGACCGCCGCTCTGGACAAAGTAGATGTAGTCGTCATCACAGTCGCCGCCCTGACGGGTATAGCCGGTATTGACGCCTTCGAACTCCTTGATGACCTCAAAGTCCGAATCGAGCAGAGCAAAATCATAGGTGCCGGACAAGCCGACGACATAGCACTTGCGCTTCGCGTTATAAGAGATGGAATAGATCTCCTCGTCGATCTCCACATCCTTGATCGGCGACAGCGTATCGGGGTCGATCAGCGTGATCACGTCATAGTAAGGCGCGTTGTTCGCGACCACCAGATAATCCTTGTCGGAATTATAGGTCATGTCGTTGGAGTGACCCATATTGATGATCTTTTCCTTGCCGATGTACTCCCATGAACGCGCGTCATACTTGGCGATATTGCACACACTGCCGTTCATGAACGCGAAGTAGGCGTATTCGCCGTCAACGCAAGCGCCCTGCACCGTAGCGCCGGAGCCGCAACCCGCGTCCTCTTCGATGTGGCTCCTGATATGGAGCATATCCACTTTTGAGAAAAAGCCTGAGTCAGCGGCGACGCCCGCCGCGCAAAGGTTGGCGGTGACGGTGAGCACGCACAGCATCACACATACCGCAAAACGAAATACTCGCTTCATATTTTCTCCTAAAGAATTATTATGTTAATCAAGAATTGCAATTCGTAAAACTGCATAAAAAAGGGCATGGTTCTTTGTGAGTGTTTCACAATTCAAATCCACAACCACCCTATTTGTTTATTCTATTTTACCATTAACCGCCTGCCTCGTCAACATTTCTGCGCAAGGTTAAAGAATTGTTAACTTTTTCAGTCAAAACATCCAGTCCAGCCCGGAGCAGAACATTTCGTAGGGCGGGGGTGCTCCCCGTTGGGGAGACGTCACGAAGTGACTGAGGGGTAGGCGTCTCCGCCGAGGAATACTCCAGCCGAAAACGTTTCCGATAAACGTCACCGGAAAGCGAAGCAGAAGAAACCTATTGTAGGGGTCGGCGCCCTCGACGACCCGTGGTAGGGTGTTGGATAAACAGCAATGTCGGTTGAGGAGATGGACACTATGTAGGGTACGGCATTTTGAGGAGTTGTCCAAATCTGTGATTTGGTTTACAACTCCCATGCAACAGCGCTCCAAGAGCGGATTTATCCGCGATTGGCTAAGCGCCACTGTATGACGTACCGCAACCTACCTGATAAATCCCGCCCAAACGCGAAGCAGATGAAGCCTATTGTAGGGGTCGACATTCATGACGACCCGCATGGCAGATACGTTTCTCCCCTACCTAATACTTTCGATAACAACTACGCCCGTCATTCTGCGTATTGAACACGCGTATCCATTTGTTGTCATAGCATAGCGTTACGGAAATATTGCTTTGCTTCGCATTTTGATGGCTTCGATCGGAAATGTATCGGGAGGAGCAAGCCCCTCCCCTACAATAGGCTCCATTTGCTCCGTATTATATATCAATCCAAAACACGAAGTGTTTCCCGCCACCGTTAACCGTTAACCATTAACCGTTAACCCTATATTATTCCTTCTTCAGTTTTCAGTCACAAAAAAGGACGCACGCGTCCAAAAAATGTCCGCCGAAGGCAACCCCTCGACGGACGTTTTCACACCTTAATTACTTAAGGCCTTTTTCGTAGGACTCGATCATCTTTTTAGACGCTTTGCCCGTACGGCATGCAGGTTTTATGAGGGTTTTTGAGATATTCTCACCCATGTTGAGCTGTATCTCGAGCCGCATACCGTGCTCCTCGGGATAGACCAGTATTTGTTTAATGAATCTGTCAACAAAGCTACGGTCAAGCTCGTCCTCGCTGAGACTTTCTTCCGCAAGGGTGAGGATGGAGCGGATCTGCGCGAGCTGCTTAGAGATATCCTTTCTGCCGCTCAGCTGATCGGTGATTGCTTCGATCTCCTCCTGAAATCGTTTGATCTCCTCATCGCACTCGGCGGTCATCCGCACAAATTCGCTGTCGGGAAACTGTCCGTCGATGTTGAGCTGCAGGAGCTTTTGCTTTTTCTTCTGCTCATTGGCGATACTCTTGTTGAGCGCGTTGATACGGTTCGCGCCCTCGTTGGTGTTCAGCAGATCCTCTGTCAGGCGCATGATAAGCTTCGACAGCTCCTCGATATTCTGCTGACCGGATTTGAATACGTCCAGCAGGATCGGGACGATCTCTTTTTCATAGATCGTCATAGCAGGGCAACTGTCCTTGCCGTTCTTGATCTTGCCTGAACAGCGCCAAGCGGAGTTACTGGTGCCCTTTCTGCTGACCGTATCTTTGCGGTAGAAGGGCTGTCCGCAGTGAGCGCAGATCAGCTTACCTGTCAGCAGGTTGTTGTGATTGGTCTTGTTTTGCTTTTGGATCACGTCGAGGCTGCGGAGCTTCAAGACTTCGTTCGCCCTCTCCCACAGCTCCTCTGACACGATCGCCGGTACGACTTCTCCGCTCTCATCCTTGTAGATTACCCACTCGTCCTCGGGCAGGAAGCGCTGTTTTTTCGTGAACATATCCACGACCTGAACCTTGTTGCCGACATAGTAGCCCATGTACTTGGGATTCTTGATGATGTTCGCCATCGTGGTGTGCGAGAACCTGTTGCCCCTCGTATTACGAACGCCCTTGTTATAGAAGTAGGTCTCGAGATTCTTCATGCTGTATTTGCCCGTCGCGTACAGCTCGAACAGTTCCCGCACGATAGGCGCCTGTTCCTCGTCGATATACAGCCGTTTATTCGCTTTGCGGTAGCCGAAGATATTGCTGTTGCCCAGCACCACGCCGTTTTTGATTGCCTGATGATGTCCCCAACGGACGCGCGAGCTGATCTTGCGGCTTTCGTCCTGCGCCATCGAAGCCATGATGGTTAGACGGAACTCACTGTCTTCGTCGAGCGTATTGATGTTGTCGTTTTGGAAGTAGACCGCTACGCCGTTATTGAGCAGCTTCCGTGTATACTGAATACTGTCGAGCGTATTGCGGGCGAATCGGGAGACCTCTTTGGTGACGATCAGATCAAATTGTCCCGACAGCGCGTCGTCGATCATCTCGTTGAATTTCTCACGCTTTTTGGTCGTTACGCCTGAGATACCCTCGTCGATGTAGCCGCCCGCAAACTCCCAGTTCGGCATATCGCCGATGTACTCGGTGAAATATTTTTTCTGGTTCTCGAGGGAGTTTAACTGTTCCATAAAGTCCGTACTGACGCGCGCGTAGTATGCGACCCGCAACGGCAGATCCTTGAAGCTGATCCCGTCCTTCTTGATTTGATTCCTGACCGATAGTATGTCCATGTATCATACCCCTTTCGTATTATGATAATCCAATCTTCATTATAAACGGCCACAGCCTCCTTTGCATTAGGAGGCTGTTTCCTGTTTTAGTATATTTTTCCTTAAGCCGCCTTGTGATACATCCGCACAAGCTCGCGGTCGATCATCGACAACAGTTTTTTGTACTGTCTGTCGTTGAGCAGACCGTTTTTGTATATCGCTCGCGCGAAATGCTCCAGCCACACGCGGTCGAGGTCTTTATTTTTGATTGATGCAGTGTTACTCGTATGCGTTCCTCCGATGCTCCGTAATAATACTAACTTGGGTACAGTATTATTTTTGGTAGATTCATCCTCAGTATTCATATTCGAGTATGGATCAGTTGTTATCTTTTCTTTGTTGTGATCGTTACTTTTTTGACCGCAAACATTCGACATATTTTGCATGTCCCCCTTTTTTTTAATGCCAAATGGCATTAAGGACCTTTAAGGGAAAGAAAACCCACAGTTTAATTATAACAATTTCTCCTGATTTCGCGAAGCGGCTGAACTGACGAAAAGCGTCAGCTAAAAAAGCAACCTTCCGTGCTAAACGACGTATGTCAACCGTCAACTGTCAACCGAGGGTAAAAACTTTTTACCGTGTTTATCTGCCCTTATTGTTTTTATTATTTTTTTCTTCTGTTTTTAGGTTTACATGGTTTACAAGTGATGAAAAGCCACTGTTCATCAGGTTTTGCGCTGTCAACCGGACACGCGTGTCCCTGTCAACCAAATGTCAACCGGAACGTCAACCAAGCCGATAAACGATCATTCAAATGGCAGATCGTCATCGGGTGTGATAACCTTGTCTACCTTTATGTCAACCGGCGTAGGCTCCTTGATTCGTTCCCAGCCCTTTTGTGAACCGTACTTGCCGTAACGCTTCGGGTTTTTATATGCCTTCCAACCTTTGATAGCGCCGTTCGCGATACCTGTGTTCATAATCTCGCAGATCTCACGCGTTTCCCATGCGGCAGGCTGATTGAACTTATTATCAAGCGCCTCGGCATAGAGCAGCTTGGAGCAGACCCGATCACCGGTAAAGTCTTCGAGAAAAGCGTAGATCATTCCGGCTTGCGTGTCCTCCTGCATGAAGTCCTGCTGTTGAGCCCGAAGCTGATCGTTCATCTCGGCGTTGAAGGTCAACTTGTAATCGCCGCTGTTGTATATCACCATCGCTTCTGCCCACATTTGATCGATATAGGCTCTGGATGCCTTTTCGTCTTCAAGGATATGTACTTCTGCACGTTCAGGATAGACGGTTACAGGAATGAACCTTCGGTTCCCGGTGCGATCCCGCGGCAGAAAGTCCTGACGGTTGGTCGTACCCGCAAACACGCATTGGCGCAGCCTGTCCGCAGGATGTGTCTCATATGGCACCTTGTAGGTCTCCTTCTGACGGATGAGAAAGGACTTGATCTCCTCGATGCTCTTGGCGTTCGCGGTGGCGATCATCTCGGACATCTCAATGATCCAGTGACCTTGCAGCTTGCGGTAGACGTTCTCGTCATCAAGCCGTTTCAGGTCGTCTGAGAACCATTCGTCCCTGATTGCCATGAAGCGGAAGAAGGTACTTTTGCCCGCGCCCTGACCGCCTACGAGACACAGCATATTCTCAAACTTACATCCCGGTTCAAATACCCTTTTGATCGCGCCCATCATGAACAGCTTGAGCGCCTCATAATTGTATTTGTTTTTCTTACTGCCTAAGAAACGGTGTAGAGCGTATCTGATTCTCTCATCACCGTCCCATTTCAAGGAGTTGAGGTGAACCTGTATTGGATGGTAGCAGTTTTCATTAGCGATGATTTCAAGGGCGCTCTTCACCTTCTTTTCATTCGTCAGACCATAGCTTTCTTCAAGGTATAACAGCAGATAGTCCATATCCAAGTCCGTCAGCAGAGAGCCTGTCCGCTTCCACCACAGCGGCTTGATGATATCCACCCTCTCCGTCAGGAGATTTCGGGCGATCGCTCCTTTCAACATTGGATCGGATTGAAATACCGTCACGCAGTTGCGGATACTGTTTTTAACACCGCCCTTTTGATAGACCTCGAGTGAACCCTTGATCTGTTCCGTTGTTTGGTTTTTGTTTGTACTGGTCGTGTTCTTATCTCCCCTCAATAGTTTTATTATGTTGGATTTGTTGTTCCGGCTCGCGCTCGTTGATAACGCGGCTGATTTGGAACTGTACGCTGCGCAGCTTTGCCAAATCTTCTTTCAGCGGTTTGTACTGTTCTTTCAACCCTGCGTATTCCGCTCTGAGAACGTCATACTCGCGTTCCCACGCCTTGATGTTGATTGGCTCGCCCTTCAACTCCTCGGTAAGTGTGCGGCGGACAGCGTAGAATTGCCGCAGTTTGGAGTCGTGTTCGCTTTTGAACTTCTCGCGCTGTTTCTTCCATTTGATACCGTTCAGTTCGTTATAGATCGGCTTCAAGCGGTGATAAATCTCAGCACTGCGAATCAGCTCACGGAGCTGTTCCATGCGTTTTGATTTCGCTTTCATACTGCCTTTCAACGTATCAAACGAAGCGTCCAAATCAGATAAACGCGTTTCCAGTTTCTCAACCGTCAATAGATCATTGTCGCGCAGATAGTTGATGACCTCCGTCATCCTTTTTAGATTTCCGACCTTGCCTTTCGGACTGTATGCACCTGAACTCCGCTTGACGTAATAGTCCGTCAGAAGATCAACGAGATTAAGCGACAGAGGTTTTGATAACTCCTCCCTGATTTCCGCGAGCCATGAGAACAGAGATCTGATCTTCTTTGTGACGTCGCGTATCAGACGGTTGGTCGCTTTGATCCAGCGGTTCAGTTCACCCTTATCGGTTTTGATCCCTTTTGCTTCCATCTGTCGGACGGTCGGTCCTTCATGGATGGTCGGGATCAGATCGAGTCCCTGCCGTTCATAGGAACGGTGGTCGATCCGTTCGTCCAGACCTTTCCTCTCAAATGCTTCGTTCACCATGTCGCACCATGCCTTACGCCAAGCCTCTAAGGTTTCGGGACAATGCCAGTCGGTAGTCGCAACGGCGTTGAACTTCGGATTACCGTTACTATCCAAGATGGGATCTCCGTTTTCATCAACCACATATTCGCGTTTTTGCTTTTGTCCCCACGTACCGTCGGGATTGATCGGTCGCATAGTCGTCAGAACATGGAAATGCGGATTAGGAATCCCGCCGTCACCCTTGTCCGGTTGATGAACGGCAAGATCGGCAATCATCCCTTTGCCGACAAAATGCTGTTGCACAAACCCCCTTGCCAATTCGATGTTCTCCTCCATCGTCAATTCATTTTGCAGGGCAATGTCGAAGCTGTAAGCGAGCTGCGCCTTCTTATGCCGCTCCGCGTGCTCGACTGCGTTCCATAAGGTTGTCCGGTCCTGATACTCAGGAGGAGCGTGAGGCGGTAAAATGATTTCAGAATGGATAACGCCTCCTTTCCTTGTGTAGTCGCTGTACTCGCCGTAGTAATCGCTGTAGAGCTTTTCACCGGCACGGTACGCTGCCGCGGCGATAGCACTTTGACCGGCGCTTCGCTTGATTTGCTTGACACAGAAATGATAGAGCGCGATCTCATTCACCGTCCTCAATAATGCGGTACTTCTCAAAGGCTTTCCCTACCAGTTTTTGAACAGCATCTAGTTGATAGATCTGCTCGACCAGCAAATAAAAAACTTCCTGAGACAGATATTTGGTGTCCGGCATGATGGTCTCGATCGCTACGCCTTTGAGTATCAGCCTCTTGTTACGCTGCTTGCGTTGTACCTTCTTTAGGTAGGATGCACGGTTTTGCAGTCGGTTCAGCTTGTGCTGTTCCTGTTCGAGCTGCTGCTCGGTTGTTTCGCATTGTTTTTCCAATGCATTTGTTTTGGTTTTCAGATTTCCACTCTCCTTTGTGTTTTTGGGTTAGCCGCATACGCGGCGCAAGGGTTCCCTTGTACGGAGCTGCGCGAACGAAAGCTTTTCGAGGAAAAGCACCTCGCAGAGCGCACATACTAAAATCGAAAGATTGATGTATAGAAGTGCGCCCTTACTCCATAAGGGAGAAAGATTGTTTGCCGTTCTACCCGGGAGCTGTTATCCTGCCCCCTGTCTCAGGGGCGTATCCCGGCATTGGTACGCTGAATGCGGTACTTCGCCTGCCGGTCATATCCTCCCGGACGGTCATTCAGTTGTGAATGCAGTCCGGTGAAGAACCACTGTCTCTATTCTACTCACAAAGTACAAAAATCCGGAAATCTTGCCAAATCTGCAACTTTTTTCGCGTTCGACTTTTTTCGATTAACAAATCTGCAACTCCGAAGTATCATTAAATCAAAAAAATACGAGGAGGCGTATACCATGCCATTATTACCAGGGACGCCCGGAGAACGGATCTCCGATCTGTGCAACGGCAGACATATCTCGCAGAAGGAATTGGCTAAGAGGATTGGAGTATCCGCTCCCCAACTAAGCCGAATTGTTAGCGGTGAGACTAAGACGCTCAGCAGCGATATACTGATAGCTGTCGCAAAAGAATTCAAGGTAACTACTGATTACATATTGGGATTATCCGAAGTCAGCTCCCGCAAAAGCTATGACATATTCGAGATGGGGTTTTCCGAAGGCGCTGCAAAAGGTCTTGTGACCGGCGCGGTGGATATGGAGATCCTCAATCGGCTGTTGGAGCACAAGAATTTTCCTAAGCTGACGAACCTGATTCGGATCTACTTTAAGGATACAGCGGCGAGAGGGATCATGGCACGAAATCAGATCATTGATATGGCGACCGCTTCTTTATCCGATTTTGTCAAAGAGCACCCGGAAAAGCGAGCAGAGGTACGAGAGGATCTGCAATTCATGAGTGCTCAAAAGCTGGGCGAGCATGAAGCGGAGATGGAAAAAATCAAAAACATATTTCTGTCGATCCTGCGGGACATAAAAAAAGACATAGACAGCGGAAAGCAGCCTGAAAAGACTGCCTCCGCCGCTATGATCCAAGCGATACAGGACGAGATAAGGGAACGCGATCCAAAGGCGCTCACAAAAGACGACGTCACGGAGATCGTTGTCAACCAGCTCGGGTTGGTTGCTCCGATGGGTGAGAAAACTACCGGACTGTTTCGAAAGCTACTAAAGGGAATGATGAAATAGCTGAGTAAGAGAATGAATGATAAAAGCTCTATAGAAAAGAAGAGAATACGCTTAGAGCTAATCTAAAAGAAAGAAGAATAATGAAAAAACAGCCGGTCCGATGACTTTTTCGGATCGGCTGTTTCAGCAGAGTAGCAATGTTATAAAGTTCTGCATTTTTATTGCTGACGACTAAGTACGATAGATTTGTTTCTCAAACTATATTGTATTTTATGTAGATTTTACTTTTTATATAGATTTTTTGGTAGAACAGTGATATACTAAGTGTGTCTCAGGGAGAGTGTGGTGATATCTTGAATTACGCATATGATACATATTTGGAAACTGTAGTTTCAGCTGATTGCGTCAAAGTTAAATCAAATGAAGAACCATATAGGTTTATCTGTGCTTGTTGCGGACAAGATGTCATTATCGCTGCACAAGAAAGCGATTCTCAAACGGTACATTTTCGACATAAGCACGGTAATAATGATACCGAATGTGAAGAGTATTTAGGAAGGTACGGCGTTACCGGGTTATCAAAAAGCATTAAACAGTTTTATAAGGACAGGCAAATTGATTTTTATTTTTCAGCTCGTTCAAAAAGAATATATTTAGGGATTAAGTTTACGGACGAAGAACTAACTGAATATCAGAAATCTAATTCTTTGTTGACGATCAAATGCAATAGAAAAAGCGATCCGTTTCTGTCAAAAGAAATTAATAAAACAAATTTCTCGTCAAATCATACCGAACGGATAGGAATAAATATGTACTCCAATGAATACTTTGTTGGAATTGATAATAAAGCTTATCGAATGTATGCGGTTCTTAAACAGAACACACCAGCCTTTTTTAAATTATCTGAATCCGATACCGCAATCGCTCGTTATGTAAAAGGAGAAACTATCTACACGCAGTCTGTCTACTATGTTTTATTGCCATCTGGCAACAAGGCTGAAATTGCTTTAAAAAAGATTTCGTCTATTGAAGTATTAGAATCATTTACCTTTAGAATTGATCCATATGGTGAAACTATTTATGCAGTAAAAGTATGCTTTACACAGGCTGATGATGAGATAATAAGGCTACTCCAAAAGTGGGAAAAGCAAATAATCAACCCCTCTACTCTTGATTTGATTTGGCCACCTGCTTTTGAGTATGACGAAAAAACCTATGCAAATTCCGATACGCTATTCTTCTATTCTTCCTTTCAGTTCGAGCCGAAAAAGAACATAAATGTTTCAGATGATAAACGTATTGAGAGATTATCTAATAGTTTAATATTAGTAACCAACAGCAGTAGTTTGAAAATTATGAGGAACAATGTTGAGTTCTCTTTTATTCTTTCAG
>JAHKVW010000018.1 GCA_020624805.1 bacterium
CGGTAGGTATCTTGCGATACTTACCGTCTTTTTCAATGGTGGAGATAAGCGGATTCGAACCGCTGACCTCTTGAATGCGAACCAAGCGCTCTCCCGAATGGGTGGCTTACGCACCCCCATAATTTAATTCGCACATTCGTCTTTTGGAGCTGTCTGTTATACAATGATGGTACTAAATCAAGGGAGGAATGTCAATGCGAAAGAAATATCATGTTTATCTAACAAATGAACAGCGTCGTATTATGTTAGACAGCCTTATCGAAAAGAAGAATGTGCTGATCAGAACAGGACACTACACCGATGCGATTGATGAAATCATCATCAAGGTTATGAAAGCGAAAATCATGCGAGTGTACGTAAAGGAGCGATGACTATGAGCACAGATATTACTTATACCAGACAGGGAGACTACAACCTGCCTAACCTGACCTTACCGGAGCAGGGTAATCGTGAAATCGGGATTTGGGGAGCAAGGCGAAGACGCTATCTGAGAGAGCATCACAAGATTCTCTACTACAATTTGCTGACAGCCTGCAAACTCCACGATCACCTTGCCGAGATCAACGAAGAAGCAACCGAAATGTATGATCTCCTTGTACGACAACTTGCTGAACAAGAAGGATTAACCGAACAACTCAAATCGGAAAGTCAAATGTTGTGGATTATGCGAATGAACAACATCCGCAATAGGGCAACCGAAATCGTCAACGATGAAATTATCCATCAATAAGCATAGCCTGCTGCTCGAATCGGTCAGCAGGCTGTTTTTTATACAAAAGATAAATGGAAATGGGTACAATAGTTTCTTAGTAACCATTCCAAGCGAAAAGTGATTATTATCACTTGATTTGTTATGATTTATTATTATTTATTAAATATTTTTTGTTGACAAGTGATTGTTATTAGTTATAAATTAGAAGTAGACCAACAAGGAGAGATATTCGTACGGATAATGTACCTATTAGCCAAAAGTTTTATAAGGCGTAAATCGCTACAGTATGAAGGGGAGATAGAAAAATCATGAAACTATTATTTGTTCAATTGAAGGATGATCGGTATGAATGAATTGATTCAGCGGATCGGGATATCGGGAATAATACAAATCGCCGTGTCGCTTTGGAGCAACATACTTCTTGTTATTATCACACTATCGCTTTCATCAGGCATCAAAAAAAGCAAAAGCTCTGCCGGACCGAATAACTACCAAACGCCTTTCACCAAAGAAATCATGATTTTCTTTATCGCGGTGTTTTTCTACAACACCTTTGATATCGTCATCAATCTGATCACAGGCGTACCGGGGGATTTCAGCGTATCGATACACTATGTGATGCTCATCGGCTATTTTGCCGTAGGCGCTTTTCAGACCTTGCTGTTTTTGCAGGTCGTCAAAAAGTATGTGGCTCAGGTAAACGGAATGGAAAGGCTGAGAAAAACTACGTTATTTATTCAGCTCCTTCATATACCCGCGCTGGTGCTTCTGACGATCACGCCGTTCACGCATTGGCTGTTCTACCTTGATGAGCGCTCCGATTATTTTCGAGGCGCACTGTATCCGATATGGTATTACACCACGATCATATCCTTTGTTTATATCTTACTTGTTCTCGTTTTCTGCCGTCGGAAGATGGATCGGTTTATCTTTAAGGTTTTGATCACCACCTCTGTTCTGCCGATCATCGGATTTATCCTTAACATTACCTACACGGGAATCAGCTTCAACAATTTATCCGTCACGCTTTCGGCGCTGATCGTTTATGTGTTTTACGAAAGCTACCGAACCTCAACAGCCGTCAGCAGAGAGCATGAGCTCAACCGGGTGCAGCAAGAGCTATTGGAGAGCAGGCTTGCGACAGAGCAGGCGAACAATGAAATGCTGATGGCGCAGATCCAGCCGCATTTTATCAGCAATTCGCTGATGGCGCTGCGCGCGCAGTGTACCGAATATCCTGAGATATATGAAAGCATCACCAACTTTTCCATGTATCTGCGTTCTCATTTTGAAGCGCTCAGCGGCTCCAATAAAATGATCTCCTTTGAAAAGGAAATGGAGAATACCGAAGCCTACCTCGCCTTGGAACAGCAGAACTTCGGAGATCGCCTGAACGTGATCTATCACATCGAGTGCGACGACTTCATGCTTCCGCCGCTGACCGTACAGCCGCTTGTCGAGAACGCTGTGCGCCACGGTATCGGTACCTACGACGAGGGCGGCGATGTACAGATCAGCTCCCGCAGAGAGCCGGGCAGTATCGTCATTGAAGTGATCGACAACGGCTCCGGCAAAAGCAATATCACACAACAGCAGACCGAACGCCGCGGGATCGGTATCGAAAACGTCCGTTCGCGGCTGCGGTCGATCGCGGGCGGCGAGCTGGAGGTCATCACCAACGAGAGCGGCACCACGGCAAGGATCACCCTGCCTGAGCCGATAGGAGAATGATTATGAAAACCTTATCCTTAGACGATCAAAAGACAGCAACCGATTTAATGACCTTTATGCTGCACAAGCTCGATCCCGAGGGCACGCACCTTGCGGCAAATTCCGTCAGCGAGGCGATGGCACTGCTCAGTGGCGATGTACAAATCCTCTTTCTCGATATCGAAATGCCGGGACTCAACGGGATCCAATTCGCAGACAAAGTCCGACAGGAACACAAAGAGCTCAACATCATATTTGTCACCGGTCACCCGGAATACAGCTATGAAGCATACGGCGTCCGTCCCAGCGGATTTCTCGCAAAGCCGGTCACCGAAAAGGACATTGAGCGTGAGTTGAAGGAGCTGCGGTATCCCATCTCGAAGGTTCAGCCGCGCCTGATGGTGCAGTGCAGTCCCTTTGCGGTTTTCGCGAACGATAAACCGCTCGGCTTCAAGCGTCAGTCAACGATGGAGCTTTTTGCGTACCTTGTTTACAAAAAAGGTGCTTACTGTACCAACGGTGAGATCATTGCGGCGTTGTGGGACGGCGATATCCGGAAACAGCCGTACTTGCGCAAGCTGATCAGCGATATGCGTATGGGATTTCAAAGCGTCGGCGCGGAGGATGTGATCTTAAAAAAATACGGCGAGATCTGCGCGAATATCAATATGTTTCAAATCATCGGCGATCCGCAAATCATCGCGGAGGAATTCGGGTGGATAGAATAAAACCGTTCAGAGGACAGCTTGCATAAGCCGTCCTCTTTTTTTGAAAAAGATTTGGGTATTTGCGGTTAAAAAGACCTTCCTTGTAAATTTCGTTATATTGCACAAAATACGATTGATATCTTTGGTGAGATTATAATTCTTATATAGAAACTTGTCACGGTTTGTGTACAGTTTGTCTGCTATAATACAATATGGTGTTTTGTTATAAAGTTAAATACTTTAAAAAACGGAGGCCTTTCATGAAAAAGAGCATGAAGAAAATGATCAGTATTCTGCTTGCGGTCGTTATGGTCGCGAGCATGTTCTCGGTACTGCCGCTCTCGGCAAGCGCCGCAGACGAGGGAGAATATCCCGCTGCGTTCGATCTCAGAGACCGCGGCGTTGTGACCTCGGCAAAGCAGCAAGACCCGTGGAGCACCTGTTGGGCTTTTGGCAGCACGGCTGCGGCTGAGATCAGCATTCTGTCGATGCTGAAGGATAAAGGTAAAGCGGTCGACGCAAAGTCCTTTGACCTGTCCGAAAAGCATCTTGCATGGTTCGCCTCAAATCCGATCACCGAAGCGGTCGATCCGGATCAGGTGGGCGAGGGCATGTATGTAACCAATCAGGAGGATGTACCGAATATCACCTATACCAACGGCGCATACGGCGTCAATGTTGCAACGCTGTATGCTTCCGGTATCGGTCCCGTATACGAGAAGTATTTCCCGTATCAGGGCGACGTACTGCTCACAGAGGTGCAGTTCCTGAAACAGTACCCCGAGAAGGGCGAGTATACTGCACGCTCTGCCTTTGAAGAACAGACCGGTATGACGCCGGAGCAATTCGTACAGAATCCGACTGCGGAGGATGCGCAGGGATATATCCGTTATCTGCGCAACAACGGTTATCTGACCGAACCCGATAATACCAAGCTGACCGCAGAGATGCTGGTGGACGCAACCTTACAGCAGTATATCAACGATACCGCAAAAAACAACTGTTATGCAAAACAGGCGGATTGGTCGATCCCGGACTATACGACCATTGACGGTGAAGAGTCTTTGAGCCGCAACGTCAGCAGCGGCTATACGATGGTCGACGGCAACCGCCTTCCCGATACGTTCAACAAAGACGCAGACGGAAAATGGGAGAGTGTCAACTGGGACGGTATCAACGCCGTCAAATCCGAGCTGATGAAAGGCCACGGTGTGACCGCGGGCTTTAAGGCGGATATGGCTGCTCCCGGCGAGGTTTCGGAGAATCCTATGATGAACGAAGAAACCTGGGCACACTATACATATGAAGATTTGGGTACGAATCATATGATCTGCATCGTCGGCTGGGACGATAATTATTCCGCCTCAAACTTCTTAGCGGAGCACCAGCCTCCCGGTAAGGGCGCATGGCTTTGCAAAAACTCTTGGGGCTCTGAAATAGATTATAAGGAGCTCGAGGGCGGCGGTACGGTCGGATACGATAAGTTCGGTATCATAGAAAACGGAAAGCATACCGGCTTTTTCTGGATCTCCTACTACGACAAGTCCTTGAGCTGCTGCGAGAGCATGACCTTTGACACCGATCTCGCGGAAACCGACGGAGAGCTTGCCGTCAAAATGTACGACTATATGCCGTCTCTGATTGGCGTCCGTACCGGTCAGGTCACCAATATTCAGAGCAGCAACCTCGTTAAAACGGCGAACGTCTTTTTGAATGATACCGGAGCCGACGCAGGTCTGTACTCTGTTTCCACCAAGACCGCCTACCCGAACGCAACGGTAAAATACTCCGTCTATCAGCTGAACGATAATGCGGCAAGCCCGGAGGACGGTACACTGCTCGGCACCAAAACAGCTGCCTATGAATATGCCGGCTTCCACCGCGAGAAGCTTGACAGCCCGATCACCGTGAAAAAAGGCGGAAAGTTTGCCGTTGTCGCGGAAGAGACCGTCGTTGAAAACGGAGCGAAGCTGTACGAGTATTCTGTGAACGTTTCCTATTCCAAAGCGCACGCAGAAGCGGTCAAGGCTGCTGAAACCCGGAGCGGCACCTCTCCCGACGACAGAGACAGAAACGCCGATGAATACGGCATCGCCGTCGTCAACAAGGGCGAGAGCTTCGTCTTTGAGGACGGCGCATGGTCGGATTGGACGGAATTTGAACCGAGAATACGCAATCTCGACGATTACGCGATCGATAATTTCAGCATCAAGGCGTATATGATCGCTAAGACCCCCGAACCGGAGATCATCCTGGGCGACGTCAACGGCGACGGTGTGGTTGATGTAACGGACGCGACCCTGATCCAGCGCTATGATGTAAAAATGGCTAAGCTCGACGATTGGCAGCTCAAGGCGGCGGATGTTGACGGCGACGGCGAGGTCACCATCCTCGACGTGACATGGATCCAACGCTATATCGCGGAGATGAAAGCGCCCGAGGGTATCGGAAAGCCCATCAAGGACTACACGGAAAAGAAGCTTCCTGTCTATCGCGAGACAATGGACAGCGACGAGACCGTCAATGTACGTATGTACGGCGACGTGCCCTACATGAAGATCGACGAGTATTACAATCAGCTTTATTTCACGGGCGCAGACGTGTATCCTGAGGAAGCGTCCGAAATGACCGTGACCCGCAGCGGCAGCAGATATGTTACCACTGCCTATAACGGCGTGAAGGGTACCTTTGACGTTAAGGCGGATACTCTTAATATCGAAAACCTTGAAACGTACACCGCAACGCCGTATTATACGATCCTTCTCGATAAAGAGGGGGATCCCAGCGCGCCCTTTGTGAGGAACACATCGACCGACTATACAGGTGAAGTCAAGCCGGTAGCGGTTGATCTTAGTCAATACGGCATCAATGTCATCGGCGACGGCGATGAGCTTTGGGTTCCGCTGGGGTTGCTCCAGTATACCTTCTGTTCTCCCTATAGCTATGTAGCGTTCTATAACGGCAAGGGTATTTATATAGAAGACGGTATGAGCATTTTGCAGAAGCAAAACGCTAAGAGTCTTGACCCGAATTACTATGATTTTACCAAAGAAGAACGTTCGCAGCAAAAGATCGATTATGACTACGGCTGCCTCTGCTACTATGTTGATACCTTCTACGGATATCCCGAAAGATGCAGATTAGCCGACAGTATCAGAGCAGTCGGTCTTGACAAGACGCTCGACAAGACGATAGACGGTATGAACCTGCCTCTTGTCAAGCAGTATTTGACGTCGAAGGATATGGGCGATTATGCGCTCGGATTGTTATGCCTCTTCATGTTCGGATGTGACGACGGCGGACACACAGCCTTCAACGATGTGATATGGGCTGCTCCGGACGTGACCGCTACATGGAGAGAAAAACGTATGGCGGCAGGCACCGACTATACCGAAAAGACAAATCAGTCCGAGGCGTCTATGGCTGCTCTCAGCGCCACGCTCACAGGGCTTGATCCCGCCGACTATGATTGCTTCGAAAGACTCGTGTATAGTAACGGCGACGGCGCGTATTACATGGAAAAGGGCGAGACCGCTATGTTCGTTGTCGCGGGAGGTTACTTCTGCGACCGCGCCGGATGGACAGCATATTATAATGACAAAACCATCAGCGAGCTGCCGGCTGATACCCTCGGCTCACTGTCAAAGGCGCTGGAAAAGGCAAAGTCCAATTCCGCTGTCAAGAAATTCGTTGTAAATATCGCGATGTGTAACGGCGGCGAAAGCGGCTTCTCCACTTATATTTCCAAGCTGATGTCCGGTCAGACATACCGTCATCAGTTCAACGAATTCTCCGGTCAGGATGAAATGCTCCACTATAATGTGGATATGAACTTTGACCGCGTCTTCGATGAAAAGGACGACGAGGTAACTTATCCGTTCACCTTTGCGGTAGTAGCAGGCGCGCAGTCCTATTCGGCGGCGAACTATCTTGCAAATATGGCTAAGGATAACGGGATCGCACTTCTCGGCGAGACCACCGGCGGCGGCGCGTGCGCTCCGCAGCATACGACCGAATCCGAAGGCCTTACCTTCAATCTTTCCAGCCGCTACAAGCTGATGGATAAGAACAACAAGCACGTCGACTTCGGCGTCGAGCCCGACTTTGTCCTCACGAAGGACAATAACGGCACACCGGATTATTCCGATTACTTCAACCTCGACGTCATCGGAAATATGGTGGACGAATATTACAATCCGTCATTCACGACCAAAACCGTTCCCGTACTGCGCAGCAGCCTCGACAGCACCGAGACGGCGACCCTGCGCGATCCGTAAAGGCAGCGTCGGCGGCATTGGAATCCAGTGTTCCGCGGCGACCAGCGCTACCATTTTCGACGACGGCAGCAGTGTGGACTTTGGCTGTTCCGTTGACGCTGACCTGATGACCGACGGTGAGAATCCCTATGAGAACTTCTACGATATAAGCCGGATCAGTCAGAAGATGAATGAATTCTTTGCAGCTGGCTGAGTCGCTTTGCAGAGAAAGGCTCTGACATAATAATTGATACGATGGAGGAAACGATGAAAATCACCAGCTTTAATCCTTTTGTTGTAACTGAACAGGTCGATGATACGATCAAGCTGTTTGAAGCACTCGGCTTTGAACGCCGTCATACAAAGGAAGGAATCGAGATCGCGGACAGAGATGACACTGTGATTCGGATGAAGGACGCAAACGGCTTTTATCTGGATATACTGCAGTCGAACGTCGAGGCGGAACACGGCACGGCAGGCATCCGCATGAATGTGGACGATTTTGACGAGGCGTATCAAACGCTCCTGCGGCACGGCTATCAAAATGCCTACGGTGATGAAACTGTCAACACAAAATCTTCCAAAGCCGCTATGATGATATCTCCTTCCGGTTTCAACATCAGTATCATCCAGCACATCAAATAATAGTATTTCGGTAAGTCAGCGCCCGGCTATGCAGGGCAGGGCGCTATCTTATAAAAAATCCATATTTATTTCAAGGAGGAACACTATGAAATTCCAAAATGCTGCAACAGGCGTGAAAAGAATCTTCACTGCCGAAATCCTCAAGCTGATTGCTGCTATCGTGACCGTCGTCGGTATTGTCATGACGATCGTCACTGTCGCTGCGGCAAACGCTAATTCCCAGGGCGGAACGATCGCTGCCGGTGTAGGTACCGTACTTCTGATCGCTGCCGCTTCGATCCTGGCGCTGATCGGCGGTATCATGGCGCTGGTCGGTATCATCAACGCGTCTAAGGACGAGGGCGCTTTCAAGACTGCTCTGATTCTCATTATCATCAGCTTGATCGCTGCAGTTGTCGGCGGTATCTTCTACCAGAACGCTACCGTTCAGAGCATCTGCCAGATCGTACAGAACCTGATGTCGATCTTTGTGACCGTCTTTGTCATCAGAGGTATCACCAACCTTGCCGTTAAGATCGGCAACGATGAAGTTGCAAAGCAGGGCAAGAGCCTTCTGACCATCATCGTCGTATTCTACGCGCTGTCTCTGATCGCCAACATCCTTGTTCTGGTATTCGGCGGTATGTTCGCTTCCGTCCTCGGCGGCGTCCTCGCAGTTGTTGCTCTCGTACTGAACATCATTGCGTATATCGTTTATCTGTCCTTGCTGAACAAGGGCAAGAATATGCTCGCAGAATAATCATTCTACTATGTCTCCCTTTTCTAAGGGAGGTGGCACGGACACTTGTGTTCGTGACGGAGGGTTGTTTCGATCAATCCGTAATATAATGCTGCAGCCGTTCTTGATTTGGGAGCGGCTGCACTGCATTGCTGATCGTCGTAAATATAATTATGCCGATTTCTGATAGGAAACAGGCTTTAGCGGTTTTATTCGATTTCCTATCAGAAATCCACATAACGTAAGGAGTAAACAATGGTTGAGGATAACAAAGCTGTGAATACCGTCTCATCGGAAGAAACCGATGCGAACATAACAGAAAACGCCGCACCCGTGGATGTTTCCGAAAACGATGGGTCAAGTGCCGAAAAGCCCGAGAAAAAATCCTTTTGGAATGAGAACAAGGTCGAGATCATCGTGGCGATCCTTCTCGGCGTGACCGCGCTGCTGACGGCGTGGGCGTCGTGGATCGGATCCCTGCACGGCGGCATCCAGGCGATCAACTTCACCAAGAGTAACAATACGTCTTCACAGGCGACTTCCGCGTATAACCTCGGTTTACAGATGTTTCTTTCCGACATTATGACATGGAACACGATGATGGATTATTCCTTTGAAATGGCGATGGCGGAATCTGACGGCAATCAGGAGAAGGTGGATCTCATCAATGAAAAGCTCAAAACATATACGGAACAGAACGCGAGCGATATCCTGATGGAGGGTATCAAATGGATGAAGGACAACGATGAGGACAGTCCGTTCAAAATGCCGCAAATCACCGAGAAGTATTTTACGGACGCCGAAGAGAAGTCCGAGGAGGCGAGAGACCTGCTCAAAGAGGGTCAGAACGATAACGCGCGCGGCGACGCCTATAATCTCGTGAGCGTCCTCTATTCGCTGGTGCTGTTCCTGCTCGGTATCGTCGGAATATTCAAGCGGCTGCCGAACCGTGTCGGCGTTTTGTCGATCGCTTTAGTCATTCTGATCGGCGCTTTGATCTATATGCTGACGATCCCGCTGCCGACAGGCTTCAATATATGGAACTATATCGGATTGAGGTAAACATCCGATCTGGATAAAAAGAAAAACCGGAGGTAAAAATTCAAATGAAAACAATCAAAAAGTGGCTATTGCCGTACAAACAGGCGCTCCCCGCGCTGCTGCTTTATCAGATCATCGCAACGGTAGCTTCCGCTGCGTGGCTGGCACTGTTCAAATGGATCGCCGGTCTGTTGATCCGCGGAACGGGTAAAGTGGCGATCAGCAGCGGCGACTTTCTCTTCCTGTTCAAAACATGGCAGGGTTATGTGATCATCCTGCTCGCCATCATGACACTGTTTTTATTGGTGGCGATCGATATCAACCCGCTGGTCATCCTTTGCGGACGGATCCTCAAGGGAGAAAAACCGAATGTGCTGCTTTGCTTCAAGGAAGGATTTGTTTCACTGAAACGCTTCTTTACACCCGGCGGATTCGTCGTTGTTCTGTACCTTTCTTTGCTGGCGCCTATTCTGGGCTTTGGCGTTTCGATCTCTCTGACCCAGAACCTCTATATCCCGAAATTTATCACCTCGGTCATCTACTCGACCCCACTGTATCTGATCCCCGTAATCATCGTTGTTGCCTTACTGCTGGTCTTAGGCGTCATCTATATGTTCATTCTGCACGGAACCCTTCTGGATGGTATGAAGCTGAAGGACTCGGCGCGCAACTCGGTACGTCTTGTCAAAAAGAACTGGAAAGACTTCCTCAAGAGTATCATCGTATTCCTTC
>JAHKVW010000019.1 GCA_020624805.1 bacterium
ATGTGAAAAAGCCTTCCCCTTGAGGGGAAGGTGTCGAGCGGTTAAGCGAGACGGACGAGGTGGAAACGTATGATTCTCATGCCGTTGATTGATGAATCGGAAGGGCTTTCACCTCATCCGACCAATTTGCCATGTATGGCTAATTGCCCACCTTCCCCTCAAGGGGAAGGCTGACTGTGTGAGCTTTTTAAAGGTATCCCGCCTGACCGTAACGGTCTTGAGATAACCTGCCTACACGATGACAGGTGGGTGCCCGCCCTGCGGCTTTAGGCTCCCTTCGTCCAAAAGGATGGGAGGTCTGCACACCGCCGAAGGAGCTAAGCTCCCGATTTAAATGTTGTAGGGTTATTTGCGACCGATACGCGGGTCAGGCAGGATGTTGACGGATGATAATGGCTTTGGTTAATCGGTTGAGATTGCCACGGCATGAATGCCTCGCAATGACATTCTGTATACGTTGAGATTGCCACGGCATAGAAGCCTTTCAATGACAATTTGTATGCGTTGAGATGGCGCCCGGCAATGAAACTCCAATTCAAAAGCCTTATTTCTCTTCCTTGTTTTCTTCCTCGACGTCGTCGAAAAGCTCTTCAAAACGCTTCTCGAAGATCGCGCTGAGTTCATCTAACAGAGCCTCATCCTGAACCTCGGCAAGCTGTTCCTCGCCGTCCTCTTCGATGACCTCCATGATGTAGTACTCACCGCTGTCATCCACGCTGTCCTTGGCGTTGTCATAGATGGGGTAGAGCGCGTAGAAAACGCCTTTTTCGTTTTCGATTGTATCGAGGATCTCAAAGTTGTGTTCCACATTGTCCTCATCGATCAGGGTGATCAAATCGGGCTTGTAACTATTGTCCATTCATTACCTCAAACTAAGGCAATCCCGCATGATTCGGATGTGCGGTTTGCCTTAACTTTCTTTAATATGATTTTACTATGACATCGGCGCGAAGTCAAGAGATTTTTGTAAGATTTCACAATAAAAATCATGGATTTATCTCGTGAAAAATTAATTGTTTTTTCGGGGTGTTTTTGGCATAGTTTTTTTGAGAATATATTGAAAAAAACGGCGAAATATAGTATAATAATTAAGATTATAGGCTTTAATTCAACGTTGAATAGTATGGAATCATTACAGCATAGTAATGAATGATAGTATTTGTTTGATTGACTCGATGAGCTCGGAGGCGTTATGATTCTTTTACCGTTTGAAAAACTACCTCGAAAACTTCAATGTGAAGAGGTAAAAAAATACTATGATATTCTGGATAAAAAACGCCCGAGTTTGGTGATGAAGCGCGTGATGGATATCATCCTGTCGCTGATCATGATCGTACTGCTGATCCTGCCGATGGCGGTGATCGCGATCATCATTAAGCTGACCTCCAAGGGTCCCGTGCTCTATAAGCAGGTGCGCGTCACGACCAACAACCGCCGTTTTAAGATCTGGAAGTTCCGCACCATGACGGTGGGCGCCGATCAAAAGGGCGCGCTGGTCACCTCGGCGAACGATAACCGCGTGACCGGCATCGGCAAGACCCTGCGCAAGTTCCGTCTGGATGAACTGCCGCAGGTGTTCCATGTGCTCTCCGGCAAGATGAGCTTTGTCGGCACACGCCCCGAGGTCGTCAAGTATGTGGAGCGGTACACGCCCGAGATGATGGCGACGCTTTTGATGCCCGCCGGCATCACCTCGCTCGCCTCCATCCGCTTCAAGGATGAGGACGCGATGATCGGCGACGTCAGCGATCCCGATGAGGTGGATCGCATCTATGTGGAAGAGATCCTTCCGAAAAAGATGAGGTATAATCTCAAGTATCTCTATCGGTTTGGTTTTCGCAGGGATCTCTACCTGATGTTATCCACGGTCAAGCATGTTTTTACCGGCGACTGATATCAGACGGTTGATCTGATGGGAAGAATGTTTTTACCGGCGATCCGTATCTGTCGATTTGCGGTATTGCCTTTTAGTTGAGGATGGTTATGAGTAAGTTCAAAAAGGTGCTTTTGGATACCTCGTTGTTTCGGCGCAGCTATGTGATCTGTATGTTCTGCAGTAACCTGTCGTTCATATTGATCCCTGCCTACGCGGTGCTTGCCGTGCTGTTCGTCTGGGGCGTATTCCTCATGTGCTATAACGCGGTCAAGCATCGCACGATCCTGAAAACGCGTTACGGCTTATGGCTGTTCGCGTTTGTTGTGACTTCGCTTGTGACGATGATCGTCCATCTGGCGAGCTCGTTCCTGTATAACGCCTACAATCTGGTCATGCTGCTGCATGTGTCGATGTGCTTCTTTGTGTTCTATTCCGTACATACCGAAAAGCACCTCAACTTCCGCCGGGAGTTGTATTCCATCTGCCGCTTCATCGTCTATACCACCACGGTGCTCGGCATCCTCGGACTGGCATTCCTGATGGCGGAGATCAGCTTTGAGGTATTGTGGTTCAAGTTCATCGTTTATGAAAACCGCTTTGACGGCATGTTCATCAATCCTAATCTGCTCGGATTTGTCGCGGTGGTGGCGATCTTCTGCTGTCATATGCTGCTCAAAAAGGACTTTATCGCGATATCGGGGCGCGAGCGCGTCAGCCGTATCTGGATCGGCTCATGTATCGCGGTCAACGGGATCTCGCTGTTGCTGTGTGATTCCAACGGCGCGTTGGTGCTGCTGATAGGATACGCGATATTCTTTGTGATATACAAGATGTTCGGCTCTGAGTCGAAGTTCACCGTGTGGCAGATCATCTCTAAATCCGCCGCGTGTCTTGCCGCGGGATTGGTCATCGTGATGGCGATGTTCTTTGTGCGCAACATCACACAGGCGGGCTTTGTGCAGATCATGGATCATGCAGAATCATCATCGTCCATCCCCGACGATTCCGTAACCGACAAGATCGCGCGTGACGAGGCCGCCGTGACCTTTGAGCATGAGAACGCCAACCTCGATTCGGGACGCTTTGTGCTCTGGCAGCAGGCGTCGAAGATGTTCCTGCAGGATCCGATCCTCGGTATCGGCAAGGGCAACATCTATGAATACGGTACCCGTATCTTTGAGGACGGGATCAAGTTCTCGGATAAGTACGGAGCGTTGGCTCCCATCATGACGGACTTCCACAACGGCTATATCACGATACTGGTATGCTCGGGCGTGGTCGGATTCGTGCTGTTCTGTATCTTCGGACTGCGGTTCTTCAAGCATATCACGATGCACGTCTTTCGGGATGACAGCCTGCATGAGAGCGTGCTGCCGTGTATGTATTCGTTCCTGTGCTCCTACCTGATCTATTCGTTCATCGAGGTAGGTCTGTTGTACAATCCGACCTTTACGATCATTTTCTTCTGGCTGATACTCGGATATACCTCGTGCTTCCTCGTCAAATACGAGCCCGACAGCACGCTCGGCACCTTTGTCCTGTTCGGACGCACCTTCCGCAAGAGCCTTTTGTAAGAAGTACTTCGATCATTGCATGAATCGGTGAAATAATCCAATAATATCCGTGGTGATAACAGTGAAAATCTATTTACAACGTGATATTTCGACACTGAACGCACGGTATCAGGTCGCCGATGAACAGGGCAGGCTCCGCTATACGGTGACCGGCAAACGCAATCCCTCCGGTGAGAGCATCCGTATTTGCGATACCGACGGGAATACCGTCTGCAAGATCCGCTCCCTCGGCTTCACCGCGCTGTCGGTGTACAGTATCAGCGCGGGCGGGGAGAGTATGCGGCTGAATATCGCCGTCGGCAGCGGCCGCGCGTCGATCCGCTTCCGCGGGATCAGTTTTTTGGTTCGCGGTGATGTGCTGATGGGCTCCTACTCCATCCTTGACGCGGACACCGCCGTGGTGTGTACGGTGGGCAGGGATTATGCCCGTGATTGCACCCAGCTTGTATTGAATCAAAATGAAAGAGAGATCTTCTGTCTGGCGACGGCGATCTGTATCGACAGCCTGAATGTCGGCAGTATCCCCGCTTTACAGATGACATAGAATCAAATACTATACAAATCCAGAAAGGATGAATCATATGGACAAGTTATTACGTATACTGAGTGAAAATTCAAATTACACGATCGCGCAGCTTTCGATGATGCTCGGTGAGCCCGAGGAGGCTATCGAAGCGCGTATCAAAGAATATGAGAACAACGGTGTGATCTGCGGTTATCAGGCAGTCATCAACTGGGAAGCTGTGCCTGACGCGGGCGTTATGGCGATCATCGAGCTCAAGGTCGCTCCCCAGATGCAGAAGGGCTTTGACGATATCGCCGAGAAGATCATGCAGTATGACGAGGTGGAATGTGTCTACCTGATGGCGGGCGCTTATGACCTGCTCCTCATCGTCAAGGGCAGGACGATCCAGGACGTCTCCTCCTTTGTCGCAAAGCGTCTGGCGGCGATGCACGGTATCTTGTCCACCGCGACCCACTTCATGCTCAAGCGCTATAAAGAGGACAGCGTGCCGCTGATCGATACGAAAAAAGACGGAAGGGAAATGATCGTCTGATGAATTATTCCGAAAAGCTGACGCCGTCGATCCAATCGGTCAAGCCCTCCGGCATCCGCCGATTCTTCGATATCGTCAATGAGATGGATCACGTGATCTCTCTTTCGGTCGGCGAGCCCGATTTCCAAACGCCGTGGCATGTGCGCGAGGCGGGTATCGAGTCGCTCGAACAGGGCAAGACCTGGTACACCCCGAACCGCGGTTTCAAGGAGCTGTGCGGAGAGATCGTAAAATTCTATAAAAGAAAATACAACCTTACATATGACCCCGCGACCGAGTGTCTGGTCACAGTCGGCGGCAGTGAAGCGATCGACAACGCGATCCGCTGTATGGTCTCTGGCGGCGACGAGGTGCTGATCCCTCAGCCCTCCTTTGTATGCTATGAGCCGCTGACGATCATGGCGGGCGCGACGCCCGTCCTCATTCAGACCAAGGCGGAGAACGCCTTTCGTCTGACGCCCGAGCAGCTCGAGGAAAAGATCACCGATAAAACCAAGCTCCTGATCCTGCCGTATCCGAACAATCCGACGGGCGGCATCATGGAGCGCGAGGATCTTGAGGCGATCGCCGAAGTGGTAAAGAAGCACGATCTGATGGTGCTCTCCGACGAGATCTACTCCGAGTTGACCTATGAGGGTAAGCGCCATGTGTCCATCGCCTCCATCGATGGCATGTGGGAACGCACCGTCGTCATCAACGGCTTCTCCAAGGCATACGCCATGACGGGCTGGCGACTCGGCTACGCGCTCGCTCCCAAGGAGATCTGCGCGATGATGGTCAAGCTCCACCAGTTCTGCATCATGTCTGCTCCGACAACGGCGCAGTACGCCGCGATCGAGGCGCTGAAAAACGGCGATGACGACATCGAGATGATGAAGGGCGAGTACGATATGCGCCGCCGATTTGTGGTCGGCTCGCTGAACAAGATGGGACTGACCTGCTTCAATCCCGAGGGCGCGTTCTACTGCTTCCCCTGCATCAAATCCACCGGACTGAGCAGTGATGAATTCTGCACGCGTCTGCTCCAGAGCAAGCATGTCGCGCTGGTGCCCGGTACGGCATTCGGCGAATGCGGCGAGGGCTATGTGCGCCTGAGCTACTGCTATTCGATCAAGCACTTGCGACAGGCAATGAAGCTGATCAAAGAGTTTTTGAAGGAACTACAGGATGAATAAAAAGGATACTCGCTTCACTCGAACAAGTAATACAATCCCTCAGTCAGCATTAGCTGACAGCCTCCTCGCCGGAAGCGGCTCCCCCTCTGTCGCTTCGCGACGTCTCCCCAACGGGGAGCACCTTTACCAAAGGGAGCCTATTATAACGGTTAAAGCACCCGCAAAGATCAACCTGACGCTCGATATCGTCGGCAAGCGAGCCGACGGTTATCACGACGTCGCGATGGTGATGCAGACGGTCTCTCTCTATGACACCGTCACGGTCGAGAGGCTCTCCGGTGAGGGCGACGGCATCACCGTAGCCTGTCCCCGATATCCCGATGTGCCGACTGATGACAGCAACATCGTATGCAAGGCGGCACGGGCGTTTTTCGATAAGACCGGCGTCACACCCGCATCCCTTTCGATCACGATCGATAAAGAGATCCCGACTCAGGCGGGGTTGGCGGGCGGATCCACCGACGGCGCGGCTGTTGTGCTGGCGCTGAACCAGATCTTTGAAACACGCCTGAGCATGGATGAGATGGCGCGGATCTGCGCGCGCTTCGGCTCGGATGTACCGTTCTGTTTGTTGGGCGGTACGATGCTCGCGACCGGAACCGGCACGACGCTCAAAAAACTGCGCGCCATGTCCGACTGTCACATCGTGATCTGCAAGCCCGAGATCTCCGTGTCCACTGCCGCGGCATACGCCGCCTGTGACGCGCGTGAGCCCAAAGGCTTCCTCTATACCGACGAGCTGATCAAGCGGCTCTACAGCCGCGATATCCGCGGACTCTCTACCTGCCTGTATAACGAGTTTGAACAGGTGATGGAGCTGCCGGAGATCAATGAGATCAAGCGTGAGATGATCGCCTGCAAGGCGCTTGGCGCCTCCATGAGCGGATCGGGCTCGGCGGTCTACGCGATCTTCCTCAATCAGAAGAAGGCGGAGAAATGCGTTAATATTCTAAAAGAGAAATATAATAACGTGTTCCTGACCAAGCCTCTCAAAGACGGCTGTCGTGTCGAGAAGGTCGAACCATAATAAGCTTTCCCGATGCGAGGGGGGTATTTGCTTATTATAAATCGGTTGAGATTGCCACAGGGCGCATGTCAGATTGTCATTGCGAGGAGGAACATTGTTCCGACGTGGCAATCTCAACCTAACGATTGCGCCCTTCGCAATGACTGTTTTGAATAAAGTGAATAAACATTTGATTACCTGCCAAAGATGATACTGTACCCAACTTGAAAGGCAGGTAATTCTTTTGAAGAAATATATCCATCTGTTTGTCGGCTCCGTCATCATTGCGGGGATGCTCCTTTGTTTACCGTTTTTTAATTCTTGTGAAGAATTATCGGAAGATGTACTGCGCGTACATATCCTCGCGAATTCCGATTCCGCCGCCGACCAAAGCTTGAAGCTCGGTGTGCGCGACCGTGTGCTGCAAGAGTGCTCCGATTATTTCAACGGCTGTGATGACAAGGACGAAGCGATCAGGCTCACAAAAACCCATCTGAGCGAGATCGAACAGGTCGCCTCACACGAGATCAAGCGCCGCGGCTTCGATTATCCCGTCACGGCACAGGTCGGCGAGATGTACTTCAACACGCGCTATTATGATGGCTTTACCATGCCGGCGGGTCAATATGACGCCCTGCGCCTGACCATCGGCGACGGTGAGGGACAGAACTGGTGGTGCGTGATGTACCCGTCACTATGCGTCGGCGCCGCAAGTGAGACCGAAATGGAAGATCACCTCGACGACGGCGAATATGAGGTGGTCACCGCCGAAAAATACGATTTTCGTTTCAAGCTCGTTGAGTATTGGGAAGGCTTCCGTTCGCTGTTCCGATGAGGATGGATGTACCGAAAACAGGTCATTGTATGGGATAGGATAACGCTTTAGAAAGCAGTTGAGATTGCCACGTCGTCGTTCGCTTTGCGCGGTAGGCATATCCGGTTGGTATGCCTTGACCTTGCTCCGCGACTCCTCCTCTCCCCACCACGCGGGGCGTGTCGGGGACCCCGGTTAATGGAGCCTCGCGATGACGGATAGTAAAGAAGTTGAGATTGCCACAGCTCATTTGAGCCTCGCAATGACATTGATAAATGCGGAGGAATTATGCTGCGTTTTGTACTCGGCCGTTCCGGCTACGGAAAAAGTGAATATCTGCGCCGCAAATTTGCCGATCTCGCGCGAAAGGGAGAGGACAAGCTCCTGTTTCTTGTGCCGGATCAGATCTCCTTTGAGACAGAAGCGGCGTTTCTCGACCTGTTGGGTCCCGCCGTATCGCGCAACATCATGGTGCTGGGATTTTCGCGACTGTGCGACTATGTCTTTGAGCAGACCGGCAACCGATTCGCGACCTTTGCGGATGACGGTGTTCGCCACCTGATGATGAGCCTTGCGCTCGAGCAGGTGGGGGATGAGTTGACGGTTTTCGATAAGCGAACCGACTCCGCCGATATGCGCGAGCTGATGCTCTCCGCCGTCAAGGAATATAAAAAATGCGCCCTGTCGTCCGACGTGCTGCGTGAGGCGGCACAGTCCGCGGGGGATGACACCCTGCGCGCCAAGCTGAACGACACCGCGCTTGTGTATGACGCGTACAACGCGATCATGGAGCGCAGTTATATGGATCCGCTTGATTCGCTCACAAAGGTCTGTGAGCTGTTGACCGATCGTAAACTGTTTGAGGGTTATACCACTGCGCTCGACGCGTTCTACGGCTTTACGGCGCAGGAATATGATGTGATCGAACAACTGTTGGTGATGAGCAGCGAGATGTTTGTCGCACTGACGGACGATTGCCGCCCCGACAGCGAAAATCTGTTTTTTGTACCGCGGCGTACCCGCGCGCGGCTGTCGCGCATGGCGCGTGATCACGGCGTCGAGATCGCGCCGCTGACTACTAACCATACGCCGTACCGCTTTCATGATGAGGCGTTGATCGCGCTGGAAGAAAACGCCTACCGACCGGAGAAAGAACCGTATATGCAGAACGCCGACGCGGTGACGATATACCGCGCCTCGGGCTTGTATGATGAATGTGATTTTGTCGCGCGCACGATCCGCGCCTTAGTCGAGGACGGAGCGCGATATCGTGATATCGCGGTGATCTGCCGCAGTGCCGACCGCTACACCGGCATCCTCGAATCGTACTTTGATAAATACGGTATCCGCTGTTTTATGGACAAGCCGCAGAATATCGACGCCATGCCGATGGTGCGCCTGGTGACAGCCGCGTTCAACATTGTGAACCGCGGTTTTCAGCGAGAGGATGTGCTCTCCCTGCTGAAAACAGGTCTGTGCTCCTATTCGGTCGGCGAGATCGCGGACTTTGAAAACTATCTTTTCGTCTGGGATATCAGCGGACGAAAGTTTGATACCCCCTTTACCGCGTCGCCCGACGGCTTCGCGGATGAAATGAATGATCGGCAAAAGGAGATCTTGGAGCGCGTCGAAGCACTGCGCGCCGATATCATCGGAACGCTGCGTGATTTTGCCTTTGCCGTGAAGGATACCGACGGCAGAACGATCGCCAAGGCGCTGATGAAGCTGCTCTACAAATTGCGCGTGGACGACAACATCAACACTCTGTGCGACGCGTATGAGGCGCAGGGTGAGCACGAGCTTGCCGCCGATCTGATCCGCATGTGGAACGTGCTGTGCGGCATCCTCGACAAGACGGTTGCCGTGATCGGCGATTACGCGATGTCGCCCAAGCGATTTGCGGAGCTGTTGTATACCAACTTTGCCGCGTCAGAGGTCAGCACTATTCCGCGCGGCATGGATGAGGTGGATGTGTCCACCGCCGACCGTTCCCTGATCTCGGACAAGAAGATCGTCTTTTTGATCGGTGCGCTGGACGGAGAGTTCCCGCATACCCCCGTGGAGGCGGGCGTGTTCACCGACGATGAACGTGTTTTGTTGAAGGAGACCCTGCATCTGCCGCTGTCCGATTCGATCGAAGAGCTGATCGCGACCGAGCGCTATTATGCGTATTCGGCGCTGACCGCCGCGGGCGATCGGCTCTATCTCAGCTTCCCCGCCGCCGATATGCGCGGCGAGATCCTGACGCCCTCGGACATCATCTCCGAGGTGGAGGTGAGCTTGCCGAAGCATCGTTTTATCAACTATGACACGGTGCCGATCGGAGAACGTCTGCGCTCCAAAAGAGCGGCGTTCGATTATCTTGTCAGCCGCTATCACAGCCGCAGTGCCGATATCGCGGCGCTCAAAGCGTATTTCAGCGAGGATGAAGAATACCGCGCTGTTATCAGCTCCATCGAGGATGTGCTGAGCAGGCGTGTCCGTAAGATCAAGGATGCTAAGCTGACCAAAGAGCTGTTCGGCAAAGAAATGCGCCTGTCATCGACCAAGATCGATGTGTACCATAAATGCCCGTTCCGCTATTTCTGCGAGTACGGCCTACATATCCGCGAGCGCCGCAAGGCGACCGTGGACGCGCTCGAATACGGCACTCTCATGCACCATATCTTTGAGGTGTTCTTCTCGCGGTACAGCCGTGAGGAATACATACAGATGGATGAGAGCGCGATCGAGGGCATTGTTTCCGACATCCTCGACAATTATATCGACGTCCATTTCGGCGGAACGGATGAAAAGTCAGAGCGCTTTTTGTATCTCTTGTACCGCACCAAATCCACTGCGACGCGGTTGCTCCTGCATATGATCCGAGAGCTCGGGCAAAGCGACTTTATCCCTGTCGATTTTGAGTTGGGCGTGGGGGAGGATATCCCCGACTATTCGGTGGAGCTGAAGGACGGTCTGCGGTTATCCGTGCGCGGCAGTGTCGACCGTGTCGACCGCTGTGACGCGGACGGCAAAAGCTTTATCCGTGTCATCGACTATAAGACCGGCACCAAGGAATTCAACATCAATGATCTTCTGTATGGTCTGAACCTGCAGATGTTTATCTACTTATACGCGATCCGTGAAAACGGCGCACAGCGTTACGGTGAGATCACTCCCGCGGGCGTTCTCTATATGCCTGCCGTATCACCGTCGGTATCCGCCGATCCCGATACGCCGGAGGCGAAGATCCGCAGTGAGCTGATCAAGAAGTACGCGATGAAGGGCGTGATCCTCGATGACGCCGACGTCGTCGCGCATATGGAGCATGATGGCGAGGGTGTGTTCATCCCCGCAAAGCTCAAGGACGGCGTTGTATCCGCCGGCGCGGGCAGTCTGGCGACGCTCGAAGAGCTGGGCGCGATCTTCCGCAGGATCGACGAGTTGACGACCGCGATGGCGCAGTCGCTCTATGACGGCGACGTTGCCGCACTGCCGCTCAAGGGCAAAAAATACGACGGATGCGCCTACTGCGTCTATCGCGCGGTATGTCTGCATAAGGATGACGATCCCTGCCGTGAGGCTGTGGACAGAAGCGCCGCCGAAGTCTTTGAAGAACTGAGAGGAGAGGGGGATCACGATGGCACGTAACTGGACGGAGCATCAGCTTGACGCGATCACGGCGCGCGGCGGTTCGGTGATCGTTTCGGCGGCAGCCGGATCGGGCAAGACCGCCGTATTGGTCGAGCGCGTGATCCGATTGATCACCGACGCCGAAAACGGCGTAGACGCCGACCGACTGCTGGTCGTGACCTATACCCGCAAGGCTGCCGCAGAGCTCAAAGGCAGACTCAGAGAAGCTTTGTGCGAATGTATCCGCAAGGATCCCTCCAATCCCTTTTTGATCCGACAGCAATCCCTGCTCGGCAAGGCGCATATTTCTACCGTGGACTCGTTCTGTATGTCGCTGTGCAAGGAGTATTTCTACCTGCTCGACATCGACCGCAACATCCGTATCGCCGACTCGGGTGAGCTGAGCGTGATGCGTGCCGACGCGATGCGCCTGACGCTCGATCTGCTGTATGAGGAGAAGGATCCGAAGTTCCATCGTCTGGTGGAGACCTTCGCCTCCGCACGCGGTGACAGCAGGCTGGAGGATCACATCAGCCGCCTGTACGACTTTTTGCGTTCTCATCCGTTCCCCGAGCGCTGGATGGAAGAAAAGCTCTCTTACTACACCGACTTTACCGAGGTCGGCGACACGGTATGGGGGAGGATCATCGCCGAGTATACGCGTGAGGCGGCGGAGTATTTGCAGCTGCTCAACGACCGCGCGCTTGACGCGATCTCTTTGGATGAAAAGCTCTATGATAAGAACTATTCGCTGTTCGATTCCTACCGGGTGTTCTGCGAACGTCTGCAAAACGCGATCGAACAGGAAAGCTGGAATATGATTCGCGACACGCTCCATTCCTTTGCGGCGGGTCGCCTGTCCACCCCGCGCGGCTATGCCGACAACCCGCTGAAGCTGGAGGCGGCGTCCGCGCGCGATATCTTCAAGGACACCGTCAAATCGCTCCAAAAACTCTATACGCAGGAGGAAGATCTGTGCCTGTATGAGATCGAACGGCTCAAGGATTACGCGGAACAGCTTTTCAAGGCAGTGAGCTTGTTCGAAAAGCACTATGCGATGCTGAAAAAAGAAAACAGCGTAGCGGACTACGCTGATATCGAGCATTGGGTGCTGTCGCTGATCGTTGATCGCGACACGCTGACCGCCACCGACGTCGCTCAAGAGATATCCTCCCGCTTTGATTACATCATGGTGGATGAGTACCAGGACGCGAACGAGGTACAGGATACGATCTTCAAGACGATCTCCCGCGAGGAAACGAATCTGTTCGTTGTCGGCGACGTCAAGCAGAGTATCTACGGTTTCCGTCAGGCAATGCCTGAATTATTCTTAAAAAGAAAAAACAATGCCGTATTGTATGATAAAAACGCAGAAGAATATCCCGCAAAGATAATTCTTGAAAAGAATTTTAGAAGTGACAGCGCCGTGCTGTCCGCCGTCAATTTCTTCTTCAAAAAATTGATGTCAACGGCAGTCGGCGATATCGAATATAACGAGGAGGAAATGCTCTTTCCCGGAGCGGATTACGAGCCGCGGGAGGAGCCTGCGGTCGAGCTGGATCTGATCGACAAAGAAGCGGTCGGTGAGGAAGACGCCGCGATCGCGGAAGCACGCTTTATCGCCGAGCGCATCCATCAAATGGTCGTCGAGGGTTATCCCATCAAGGACGGCGACGCTTACCGCCCCGCGACGTTCAGCGACTTTGCCGTATTGATGCGCAACCTGTCGAGCTACGGCTCGGTTTACCGCGAGGTATTCGAGCTGTACGGTATCCATGCCCACAGCGAGAGCGGCGCGGGATTCCTGGACAGCAGAGAGATCATGCTGATCACCAACTTTTTGCGCGTCATCAATAATCCCGCCCTCGATATCGAGCTGTTGAGCGTCGTGATGAGTCCGGTGTTTGCCTTTGATGAGGACGACCTCGCGCGTATCCGCATCGGACAGCGCAAGGGTTCGCTCTACGCGGCGATCACATTGGACGCGGAAAAGGGCAACCAAAAGAGCAAATCCTTTCTCGATGAACTGTCGTATTATCGGAACGTGTCCGTCACGATTCCGTTACATCAGCTGATCACCTTGATCTATGAGCGTTCGTCGTTCATGGCGATCATCTCCGCGTCCGACAGAGCGGGCGCGACCAATAACCTGCGTCTGCTGCTCGATTATGCGCGCACGTTTGAGCAGAACACCCACCGCGGCTTATCGGCATTTGTCAACTACCTTGACCGACTGATCGAGGACGGATCCGACCTGCCCTCGGCGACAAGCGACAGCGGCGCGGATATCGGCGTCGAGTTGATGACCGTTCACGCGTCAAAGGGGCTCGAATTCCCGATCTGCTTCATCGCGAACACCGCGCGCAAGTTCGTGTCCGACGCGTCACAGTCGGTACTGCTCCATTCGCGCTACGGCTACGCGCAAAAGCTCTATGATCCCGCGCTTTCCGCCAACTTCAACACCATGCCGCGCAACGCGTTGGCGATGGAGATCAGCCGTGATGAGATGAGCGAGGAACTGCGTGTTCTCTATGTCGCGATGACACGCGCCAAGCAAAAGCTGATCATGCTCGCGACTCCTTCTCGTTCGGTCACATCCTACATCGGCGGTATCGCGAAGAAGCTCGCCGGTCAGCGCGAGATATCACCCTTCGCGGTACGCTCCGCCAACGCACTGTCCGATTGGCTGGTCATGTGCGCTCTGCTCCATCCCGACGGCGAAACACTGCGGGAGTACGCGGGTGTTTCCGCTGATTGTGAACCGCAGGCTGATTTCGCGTTCAACTGTCGTGTGATCGACACGCCGTATGATGTGGAAGATACAAACGATATCATGTTGGAAGAAGCGGATGTCGAGGCGAATACCGCTCTGCTCGACGAGCTGAAAAAGCACGCCGATTATCGCTATCCGTACGAGGCGATCGAAGCCCTGCCCGTCAAGGTCGCGGCGTCTGCGTTGGCGCACCAGATGACCGACAAGGCGTATGAGCGCTATCTTGACCGACCCGCGTTTTTACAGGGCGAAAAGCTCACCTCCGCAGAGAAGGGCACCGCACTGCACGCGTTCATGCAGTTTGTTGATTTTGCCGCGGCAAGAGCGGATATGGAAGCACAGCTGAGCCTATTGCATACCGGCGGTTACCTGACCGAAGCACAGGTGAACAGCATCGACAAAACGCGCGCCGAACGCTTTATCCAAAGCGACTTGGTGACGCGCTGTCTGGAATCCGACGAAGTGTACAAGGAGTATCGCTTCAATGTCAAGATCCCCGCAAAGCTGATCGATCCCGAGATCGACGAAGCCTTCCGTGAGGAAAAGGTGATCCTGCAGGGCGCGGTGGATCTGGCTTTCGTCGAGGACGGACAACTGGTGATCGTCGATTACAAGACCGACCGTGTCAAGGATCCGCAGACGCTGAACGACCGCTACGCTTCACAGCTGCTGCTGTACAAGGACGCAATGGAAGAATGTCTGGGACTGCCCGTCAAGGAATGTCTGATCTATTCGATCCATCACAGCGCACAGATCGAAGTATACCGTAAATGATAAAAGGCTCCCTCACGGACATCTTCCATGAGCAAGGAGGCTCCTTTTGGTAAAAGGAGCTGTCACCGAACGGTGACTGATGAGGAGTTGTCCAAATCTATGATTTGGTATACAACTCCCATGCAACAGCGCTCCAAGAGCGGATTAATCCGCTCTTGGCTAAGCGCCACTGTAGGAATTGCATCAACTGACCGAGCGTCAGCGAGATACATTTCCTTGCTCAAAGGTAATGTCCCGAATGGGAGCCTTTGTTATGTTGTGATGATTTTTTCGGCTACCTTGATGCCGTCGACGGCGGCGGATACGATGCCGCCCGCGTAGCCCGCGCCTTCGCCGCAGGGGTACAGCCCTTTCAGGCTGACGCTCTGCATATTCTCGTCGCGTGTGATGCGGATAGGGGAGGAGCTGCGGCTTTCCACCGCCGTGAGGATCGCGTCGGGATGGTTGAAGCCGTGCAGCCGACGGTCGATCAGCGGGATCGCCTCACGCAGAGAATCGGTCACAAACGGCGGCAGGATATCGTCCATCGAGGCGAATTCGGTGCCGGGCAGATAGCTCGGTGTGACCTCGCCGAGTTGTGTGGAGATCTTGTTGTTGAGAAAGTCGCCGACGCGGATGATCGGCGCGCGGTAATCGCCGCCTCCCGCGACAAATGCCTTGCGCTCCAGCTCTCTTTGCCAGAACATGCCTTTGAGTCGATGCTCGCCCACGATATCGTCGGGGTGGACGGATACAAGGAGCGCCGCGTTGGAGTTGACCTTGTCGCGCGCGAATTCGCTCATGCCATTGGTGACAACGCTGTTTTCTTCACTCTGTGCCGCGACGACAACGCCGCCCGGACACATACAAAAGGTATATACACCGCGTCCATCTCTGAGGTGGACGTTTTGTTTATAGTAGGCGGCGGGCAGCCTATTGTGTGCCGCGCCGTATTGAGAACGGTCGATGTTCTCACGCAGATGCTCGATACGCACGCCGACGGAGAACGGCTTCGGTTCAATGTGGATCCCCATGCCGTGGATCAGCTCAAAGGTATCGCGCGCGCTGTGACCGATCGCGAGCACGATCTCGTTACATTCGATCAGCCGCTTGGTACCTTCATGCTCGACCTCTGCGGCGGTGATCGCGCCGTCATTCGTTTTGATGTCGGTCAGCTTGGTGTCAAAATAGATCTCAGCGCCGAGAGCGATCAATTCCTCACGGATGCTTTTGACGGTGTCGCGGAGCTTGTCTGTGCCGATATGCGGCTTGGCGTTATACAGGATCTCTTCGGGAGCGCCGTGCGCGGCAAATTCGAGGAGCACCTTGCGCGATCTGCCGTCCTTGGTGCCGGTGTTGAGTTTACCATCCGAAAAAGTCCCCGCGCCGCCCTCTCCGAACTGTACATTACATTCGGCGTCGAGGACAGCCTTCTGCCACATTCGGTTGACGGCTTCGGTGCGCTCTTCGACGCGTGACCCGCGTTCGATCACGATTGGACGGATGCCGCTTTGCGCTAATGTCAGCGCGCAGAACAATCCCGCGGGACCCGTGCCGACGATCAGAGGCCGCTTATTCTTATCTTTTGGGGTCAGGGGCATGTAGCGGTACGGCTCGGTGATGGCGGCATTTTTGCATTTTGCCTTATTCAACGCCGCCTGCTCGTTACCGCTCAGCGTAACGTCGATGCTCGTGGTATAGTGGATGTCGTTTTTATGCCGTGCGTCGATGGAGCGCCGATAGAGCGACGCTTGTTTGATCGCCTTGATCGGCACCCGCAGTTCCTTGGCGCATACCGCGCGGATGTCATCGTCGGTATAGCCCAGGGGCAGTTTTACATTGCTCAGCCGTATCATAGATGATCCCCCGCGCACATGCCGCTCGCGAACGCGAACTGGAGGTTATAGCCGCCGCAGTCGCCGTCGATGTCCAGCGTCTCGCCGATGATATACAGTCCGCGGTGACGGTTGCTTTCAAAGGTATGGGGGTCGATCTCACTGAGTCTGACCCCGCCCGCGGTGACCTGTGCTTTCTTGAAATCACGGGTCTCCTCACAGACAAAGCGCCAGTCGGTGATATGACGGCACAGCGGCTTTATTTCTTTTAAAGAAATATCTTTGCAGGGCGAGGATGGCTTGATCCCGCATGATTTCAGCAGTGCCAACCCGATATTTTTATGGAACATTCCCGTGAAAACTTCGCCGCAGGATGCATTGTGTTTGAATCTGTTCGTGAGCTCCCGCTCGACCTGCTCATAGGAGAAATCGGGCAGAAGGTTGAGGTGGATCTCGCACCCGCCGCGATTGGCATATCGGGAGAGGTTGAAGATGCAGATACCCGATAACGCGCCGTCGGTGAACTGCACCTCGCCGCGTTCGGCTTTGATGATCCTTTTGTCGCGGATCAGCGAGGCTTCCGCCGACGCGCGGATACCCTTGAGCGATTTGAGAAGCTCGCTTTTGACACTGACAGGTGATAGGGAAGGGCTGAGCTTGGTCATGCTCAATCCCAGTGAACGCATCAGCTCGCGGCTGTCGCTGTTTCTTCCCGCGTAATCCGCCTTACCGCCCGCGGCGATGACCAGCTTTTTGGCGAAAAGCCGCAGCTCGGGCGTTACGATCTCGTACCCCTCTGCGGTCTTTTGGATGCGAGAGATATCGGTATTGCAAATGGTTTCAATATCAAGCTGACTGTTCCTCATGCGCAGTACATCGAGGACGGAGCTTGCCTGATTGGACAGGGGATAGACCCTGCCTTCACTGTCGGTATGTGTGAGCAGTCCGAGCGTGCGGAAGTATGACAAAACGGCGTCGGGATCATATTTCTTAAAAAGAATATTAATCAGATCGCCGCTTCCGTCACCGTGATAGCTGTTCGCATCCGCGCCGATATGGCTGAGGTTGCATCTTCCGTTGCCGGTGACAAGGATCTTTTTGCCCACACGATCCGCTTTTTCCAGTATGACGATCGCCTGATCGGGATGGTTCTCCGCGGCACGGATCGCGCACATCAGTCCCGCCGCGCCGCCGCCAACGACCGCCGCGTAAACGTTACGTTTCTTCATTATGCTTTGGGTGCGAAGATCGCGCCGATCGCGCCGAATACGCCCATCGACGCCAAGCCCATGATCACGCCGGCGATGATGACGCCGAGCATGACGGCAATAACGCTTTTCTTAAAGTCCATGTCCAGCATGGACGCCGCCAGCGTGCCCGTCCAAGCGCCGGTACCGGGCAGGGGGATGCCGACGAACAGCATCAGCGCGACAAACAGACCTCTGCCTGCTTTTGCCTGCAGTTTTTTACCGCCCTTTTCACCTTTTTCCAGACAGAAGGTGAAGAATTTGCCGATGAACTTTTTGTCCTTGCCCCATTCGAGTATCTTGCGCGCGAAGAGGTAGATGAACGGTACGGGGAGCATATTGCCGATGATGGCAAGAATGTACACGACGACCATGTTCATATTGCCGCCGAGGTTGTTGACGCCGACGGCATAGGGGATCGCGCCGCGCAGCTCGATCAGCGGCACCATAGAAATCAAAAATACGATGATATAATGAAGCATAAGGAGTCTCCTTTTCATTTCTTCTCCATAGCATTATAACTGAAAAAAGCAGTCTTGTCAACTCTAATTTGAAGGATTGATAAAACTTATACGAATCCGTTTGACAACTTATGCGGGATGGATTAGAATTAACTGGAGAAAAATCGCTGAAACAGGTGCAGGATGAAAGAGAAAAAACTGACGGCGGCACGCGTGATCCTGACGCTGCTGACCGTAGCGGCGATCGCCGCGATCTTCTACAATTCATCACAGGACGCGATCGAATCGACCGAGCGCAGTTCGCCGCTGACAGATTGGATCAACGGCATACTGGCGGGTTTTCCGATCCCGTTCAGTGTGACAGAGAATTTCATACGCAAGCTGGCGCATTTTGCCGAGTATTCGTTCCTCGGCGCGTTGCTGAGCGTGACGTATTATGTGCATCTTCGCAAGATCAAAACCGCGCTGATCGGGACATTGATCACCGGCGCTGTCGTCGCGACGATCGACGAGATCATCCAGCTCTTTCCCGCGGGTCGATCCTGTCAGGTGAGCGATATTCTGCTCGATTGCTGCGGTGTGGCGTTCGCGGCGGCGATCGTGATGCTGATCATTCGGGTGATCGAGAACAAACGTCGTAAAAAACTCAACGAAGAATCATGATGTGATTGCGTTTTTGGAAGGAAGGATAAATCGTGAGTGAGATCTCTCAGAATAAAATGGGCGTAAAGCCGATGCTCCCGCTGTTGATGGGAATGTCGCTGCCCGCTATGCTGTCGATGATGATACAGGCGCTGTACAATGTGGTCGACAGTATCTTTGTCGCGCGCTATTCGCCCGACGCGCTGCAGGCGGTGTCGCTGGCGTATCCGTTGCAGTTGATCCTGATCTCGTTTGCCGTCGGCACGGCGGTGGGTGTGAACTCGCTGATCGCGCGCCGACTGGGCGCAAAGAATTATGAAGAAGCGAATAACGCCGCGACCACAGGTCTGGTGCTGGCGGTCATCGACTGGCTGGTGTTTTTGGTGCTCGGACTGACGGTGTCCCGACCGTTCATTTCGCTGTTTACCTCCAATGCCGACGTCATCAAAGACGGCGCGGGCTATCTGACCGTTGTGCTGTGCGTTTCGTTCGGCATGATGATCTCCTGCATGGGTGAAAAGATCCTGCAGTCGACCGGCAACATGATCATCCCGATGATCACCCAGATGCTCGGCGCGATCGTGAATATCATCTTTGATCCCCTGCTGATCTTCGGTATCGGCTTTTTCCCGCGGCTGGGCGTACTCGGCGCGGCGATCGCTACCGTGTTCGGTCAGATCTGTTCCATGACCTTCATCCTGATCATCCTCTTTGTCAGAAAGCATGACGTCAAGATCCGCTTCAAGGGCTTCCGCATGCGAAAGATCACCTTGAAAAATATCTATGCAGTCAGCTTCCCCGCGATCATCATGCAGAGCATCGGTTCGGTGATGGTGTCGGGAATCAACGCGATCATCTCGATGGCGAATCTGACGGCGGAGTATGCCGCGGCGTATATCAACGCGTTCGGTATCTACTTCAAGCTCCAGAGCTTTGTCTTTATGCCGGTATTCGGTCTGAGCCAGGGCGTGTCGCCGATCATCGGCTACAACTACGGCGCCCGTAACAAAAAGCGTATGTATCAGGCGTTCCGCTTGGGTATCATCATCGCCGGCGCGATCATGGCGGCGGGAACCCTGCTGTTCCAGCTCGCGCCCGAGTGGCTGCTCTCGCTCTTTGAGTCTGAGGAGAATGTCGCCGCCAACGCCTTACTCGCCGAAGTCGGCGTGCCGATGCTGCGCATCATCAGTATCTCGTTCATCATGGCGGCGGTCGGCATCATGTTCTCGACGCTGTTCCAGGCAGTCGGCAAGGGCTTTTACAGCATGACGATGTCCGTCATGCGTCAGCTGGTCGTACTGCTGCCCGCGGCATATATCCTCTCAAAAATCAACATGACCGCGACATGGTTTTCGTTCCCGATCGCTGAGGTTGTTTGCTTGATCATCGGTATCATCTTCTTTGTCATACTCAGGAAAAAGGAGTTCAGCAAGCTGTAATACTTCGTTCTCTTCCCTCATATATTTATCGTATCATGAGGGGTGAAGATATGAGCGAATTTAAGCGTAACGAAATCATTTACGAAGAGGGCTGGCGGGAAGCCTCACCTCCCGCCGCGGAAGAAACACCGCTCGATGAAGCGCCTGTTCAGTCACAGCGACCGCGGGAGGATAATGAGAAAAGCAGACCGCTTTTGATCACGATCCAACTCGTACTCAGCCTGTTGGCGGCACTGGTATTGTTCCTGCTCAAGGCGATGGACAGTGAAGGGTATTACAGCTTCATGGATTATTATCGCGAGGAACTGCAAAAGCCCGTGGTGTCTGAGGAGATCTTCCGTTCCGCAGACGCGTTGTTTGAGCAGGATCCCGTGACGGTTCAGGCGACCCCCGATGAAACTGCGCATAGCGAATCTTGATCTGTTCATCGGCTATGAGGCGATCGCGGCGATGACCGCCGTATTGCTTCTCGACCGTGACAACCGTGTGATCTTCTGTTTTCTTGCCGCGATCCTGCACGAGCTGGGACATCTGCTGATGATGCTGTTGTGCGGCGTACAGGTGCGCGCGATCAGACTGCGGCTTTTTGATGTGCTTATCCAAGCGGATGAAGCGCCCACGTTCAAGGCGGATGTGCTGATCACCCTCGGCGGCGTAGCGGCGAACTTTCTGTTCGCGCTGTTGCTGTACCCCGTCGGTATGAAATACGCCTTGCCGCATTTCGCGCTCGGCGTCTTTAATCTGTTGCCCGTCATGAGTCTGGACGGCGGACATTTGCTCGCGATCATTCTGGACAAACGGTTCTCACCGCGCACTGTCGCGATCACGCTGAAGGTGACGACCTTTGTCTTTTTACTGCCGCTGATGACGGCGGGACTGTATGTGTTATTGAACAGCGGCTACAATTATTCGCTGTTGATCATATCGATCTATCTGATCGTTTTATTGTTTATGAAAAATAGGTAGTTGCCGGTCATGCTTTGTTGATCGGCAGATAAGGAGAAGCCTATGATCCCTGAAAAAGTCGAAAAACTGCTCCTGAAGGTGCAAAAACCCGGCCGCTATGTCGGCGGTGAGCTCGGAGCTGTCATCAAGGACAAGCAGGATGTGGATGTGCGGTTCGCGTTCTGTTTTCCCGATATCTATGAGATCGGCATGTCGCACCTCGGCATCAAGATCCTCTATAGCCTTTTCAACGAAAAGCCGTATATCTGGTGTGAGCGTGTTTTCGCGCCGTGGATGGATATGGAAGAGCAGATGCGCGCGCATGATATCCCGCTGTACGCGCTTGAGTCGGGCGATCCGTTGACGGAGTTCGACTTCATCGGCTTTACCCTGCAATATGAATTGAGCTACAGCAACATTCTGAACATGCTCGACCTCGGCGGTATCCCGCTGCTCTCCAAGGACAGGCATGATCTCAAGCATATCGTCGTCGCGGGCGGTCCGTGTGCCTGCAACCCCGAGCCGATCACCGATTTCATTGATATCTTTTTCCTCGGCGATGGGGAAGAGGTCGACCTCGAAGTGATGGAGTTGTACAGAACCTGCAAAAAAGAGGGCAAAAGCAGAGAGGAATTCCTGCGCCTTGCCGCTCAGATCAAGGGCGTTTATGTGCCCTCGTTATATGATGTTTCCTATCACGACGACGGCACCATCGCCGCCGTCACGCCGCGCGACGCCGCGCCCGCGGTGATCGAAAAGCGTGTGATGATGGATATGGACAACTGCTACTATCCCGATAATTTCGTTGTACCGAATATCGAGATCGTCCATGACCGCGCTGTGGAGGAGATCTTCCGCGGCTGTATCCGCGGATGCCGCTTCTGTCAGGCGGGCTTCCTCTACCGTCCCGTGCGCGAAAAGTCGGTGGAGTGTATCAGCGAGCAATGCCACGCATTGTGCCGCAACACCGGCTATGACGAGGTGTCTTTGTCCTCCCTGAGCTCGAGCGACTACACACAGGTCGTGCCGATGCTCCGTGAGCTGAATTCATGGGCGAAGCCCGAGCATGTCAGTTTATCCCTGCCGTCACTGCGCGTGGACGGCTTCTCCGACGATATCCTCAACGAGATCAAAACGGTACGCAAGAGCGGTCTGACCTTCGCGCCCGAGGCGGGCAGTCAGCGCCTGCGTGACGCGATCAACAAAAATGTCTTTGAGGACGAGCTGATGAACACCTGCCGTGTCGCTTTTGAGGGCGGGTATACGACCGTTAAGCTCTATTTTATGATCGGACTGCCGACCGAAACGATGGATGACGTTGCGGATATCGCCAATCTCGGCAAGAAGGTGCTGGATACCTATTACAGCACTCCGAATCGCCCCAAGGGAAAAGCGCCCCGCGTTACCCTGTCCGCGTCCTCCTTTGTCCCCAAGCCCTTTACTCCCTTCCAGTGGGAGCCGCAGGATACGATGGACGTCCTGCGAGAAAAGCAGCAGCATATCAAGAAGTCGATCGTCGACAACAAAATCTCGCTGAGCAAGATGACTTATAACTATCACGATTCCGATACATCTTATTTGGAAGCAGTGTTCGCGCGCGGCGACCGCCGTCTGAATCAGGTGATGCTTGAAGCGCATAAGCGCGGGATCCGTTTTGACGGATGGAGCGATTGCTTCTCCCTGCAAAACTGGCTGGAGGTGTTTGAAGCCTGCGGCATTGACCCCGCGTTCTACGCCAACCGCCGCCGTTCGTTCGACGAGATCCTGCCGTGGGATCACCTCGACTACGGCGTGACCAAGGAGTTTTTGCGCCGCGAGTGTGAGCGCGCGTATCGCTCCGAGGCATCGCCCAACTGCCGTGAAAAATGTCTCGGCTGCGGATCGAAAAAGTACGGAGGAGGCGTGTGTTATGAAAAACGTTAGGGTCTTCTACCGCAAGTTCGGACCATGCAAATATATCTCCCATCTCGATACCAACCGCGTGATGATCCGCGCCATCGGCAAAAGCCGCCTGAATATCTGGCGCACCGAGGGCTTCAATCAGCACGCCTATATCACCTTCGCGCTCCCGCTGTCGCTCGGATTCGCCTCCGAGTGTGAGAGCATGGATTTCCGTGTGCTGGATGATAATGAAGATCTGTCCGCGATCCCCGACAGGCTCAATGCCTGTCTGCCCGACGGCATCCGCGTCCTGCGCTGTGCCGAGTCGGTACATAAGCCCGCGGATATCGATTCCTCCCTCTATACGGTGAATCTCGAGCCGATGAATGAGAGTGATATTTCCGTAATAGAATTATCCGAGAAACTGAACGCTTTCCTCGCTTCTCCCGAGATCATCGTGGAAAAGAAAACCAAAAAGGGCATAAAGAACATCGACCTCAAGCCCTATATCCTCTCGTTTGAACCCCGCGCTGGGGATCGGGTCAGCTTTGATCTGAAGCTCCCCGCAGGCTCTACGCTCAACATCAATCCCAACCTGCTGATGGGTGCTTTTGCCGATCATCTCGGTATTGAGCTGTATACCGATATCACCCGCGCCGCGATCTATACCAAAGGGGGAGAGGAGTTTGCGTAAACGCTTTGATATCGTCCTCCTCGACGCGGAGGAAACGGTCTACGACTTCAAGCTGGCGGAAAAAACCGCCGTCAGCCTGACGCTCGAGCAGTTCGGCGTGACGCCCACCGATGAAGTGGTGAGCCGCTACAGTGCGATCAACCTGAGCTGTTGGAAGGCGCTCGAACGCGGTGAGCTGAGTCGCGAGGACTTAAAGCCGACTCGCTTTCAGATGCTGTTTGAACAGCTCGGCGCGAAGCCTGTTGATTTCAACGCGGTGAACGCTACCTATGAGAATAACCTTTCGCATCAGGCGTTCCTGCTTGACGGCGCGTTGGAGTTCGTCAAAAAGCTCCATGAGCATTGCAAAATCTATCTTGCGACCAACGGCTTGACGATCCCCCAGACCGGGCGATTCAACCGTGCCGCGGTCAAGCCTTATGTCGACGGCATCTATATCTCCGAGCAGATCGGTCACAGCAAGCCCGACAAGGCGTATTATGACTATATCTTTCGTGATCTTGCTATCACGGAAAAAAGTCGTGTGATCATGCTCGGCGACAGCCTGACCTCCGATATGCTCGGCGGCAGGAATGCAGGGCTCACGACCTGTCACTATCTGAACGGAGAAGCGCCCTCCCACAGTCCGCTGTGCGATTATGAGATCGCGGACTACGACGAATTTTTTGATATCTTGTTTTCATCATAAAGCAACCCCCACTGTTCTTCACAGTGGGGGTAATTTGTTGGGTTCGGTTATTGTTGACTCGTCACGGGGGTCGGCTTATTGTCTGTTGAGATGATATTCAGGAAGATCAGTGAACAGCCGATAAAGTATGCGAGCACCACAGCGCTTGCAACGGCGCTGTCGATGATCATCAGCGCGCTTTGGGTCACTTCTTCGCTTTCGACAGCGGTCATCGGCGCCATCGCCAAGCTGATCAGCACCATACCGGCGATAAAGGTGATCGTTGTCAGCCGCTTTGTCGGATTCGTCCACATGCGGTAGCCGAGTGCGCCGACAACGGTATAGACGACGGCATAGAAGATGTTGAAGTACACAGCCGTGTTGCCGTCACCGAGCAGATTCTCGGTCTGGAACGAGCCCGTGTTGGTGAGCACCTCAACGATAGAGAGCGCCGCGTGCAGGATCAGGACAAGACCCGAGGCGAGGATCAGGCGTTTGCCGAAGACATAGGAGCGGTTCAGACCGCGATCGGGATCGCTTTCGTCGAGCTTGCTCTCCAGTGTGAAGCGAATGATGATAAACAGCGGGATCGCGACGTACAGGAACATTCTCAGGACGATATAGTTATTGATATCGCTGACCAGACCTCTGACGATCGGTGAGTTCATCGGGCGGAACATTTCCTGCACCAGCTGGCTGTCAAAGATGGTCTGACCTGCCGCTTTATCAAAGGCGAGCATATCCGCGCCGATCGTAGAGCCGCCGATATATGCGGACGGCAGGAGCAGTCCCAGTGTAGCCGCCACGGCGACCACGCAGGTCAGGGCGATCGCGCGGTATTTGTTGAACGGGATACACATGGAGAAGACCACGATGATGCCTGCGATGGACAGCAGCACCGTCATCATCGGACGGACGTTGACGTCGGTGATGACCGGGGCGTTTCCGAGCGCCTTCGGCAACGCGTTCAACAGGATCGGCAGGAGTACGGCGATCGCGCCGAGAGCACCGGCGCAGATGGATTGACTGACGATTTTCTTGAGGAAGGAACCGCTGACCGGTGTGCGGCGGGGTTCCAGTGAAAGTAGGAAACCGCCCGTTCCGATCACGGCAGCTTCCAGCATATACATGTTCTCGATCGAGAACCACATCTGACCCTTCGAGAAGGGGATCAGACCGAACGCCAGAATGAAGACCGCGATCGATTTCATCAGATACAGAACGGAAGTCTTTTGGGTGTTGCCGATGACGCGTCTGCCCTCGCCGACGACCTCTTTCAGATGGCTGAAATCGTTGTCGAGCAGAATCACGTCGGAGCAGGATTTTGCCGCTTCGGATGCTTTGGCAAAGGTGATGGACGAATCCGAGCGTCTGAGCGCGAGGATGTCGTTGACGCCGTCACCGGTCATCGCGACCTTATGCTTGTTTGCCTGCAGCGCCTTGACGAGCGCTTCTTTCTGTTCGGGAGATACGCGGGCAAACACCGTGTATTCCTCGGCGACAGAGGGGATATCCTCGAGCGGAACACCCGCGAGGGAAATGTATTTGTCAGCATTCACGATGCCGCACTTTTGGGCGATCATGCTGACGGTCAGGGGGTTATCACCCGAGATGACCTTGACAGTAACGCCGTTTTCACGGAAGAATTTGAGCGTATCCGCCGCGGTCTCACGGATGTGGTCTTCGATGGAGATGAAGGCGATCAGCGCGCCGTCGAGGGTGACGGCAATGACGCGGTTGCCTTCTTTGGCGCGTTCGGTGACATATACAAGGCGGTCGTCATCCTCGGGCAGCAGGTATTCGGGAGCGCCCATCAGCAGCTTTTTGCCGTCGCCGTAGACGATGCCGGAGTACTTGTTGGCACTGGAGAAGGGGATCTTCTCACGGATGTCGGCGGCTTCATCGGCGCCGAAATATTCATAAACCGCTTCGCTCGTCGCATTTCTTTCATCGGTCGCGCCCATCAGCACGCGGATGTGCTTTTCGGCGCTGTCATCGAACTTTTTCAGCTCGCTGACGGACATGGTGCCGTCGGTGAGGGTACCGGTCTTGTCCAGACAGATCACATCGACGCGGGAGAGGTTCTCGAGCGAATACAGCTCCTGTACCAGCGTTTTCTTTTTTGTCAGTCCCGCGATGGATACCATCAGCGCGACAGAGGTGGTCAGCACCAGTCCGGACGGGATCATACCGACGCCGAACATACCGTCCGTCAAAACGATCAGCGACCATGTGACAGGGTCGCTCAGCGATAATGTCAGACCGTTCCAGATCGACGGATCACTGCCGGTAGCGCTGATCTTGATCGCGAGGGTGACGGTGGATACGATGATCGCCACACACAGACACATGGTCAGCACCTTGATGATCTTCATGATCGAGCTCATTAGCTCGGATTTGTGACCGGAGGTTTTCTTGACTTTTCTGGTCAGCTCGGCGGCATAGGTGTCGTCACCGATCTTTTCGGCGCGGCATCTCGCGGAGCCTACGATGATGGAAGAGCCGGAGAGAATGGTATCGCCGGCGGTCTTTTTGATGTGATCCGATTCACCCGTCAGCATGGATTCGTCCACATCGACCTCACCGCTCAACACGATCAGGTCGGCGGTCGCCTGTTCACCTGCCGAGAGCGCGACGACGTCGTCCAGCACGATCTCGGAAGCGTCGATCGACTCGACCTTGCCGTCACGCACGACCTTGCTCTTGGTGCTGGTGACGATCCTGAGCTTCTGGATGGTCTTCATGCTCTGGTACTCCTGGAACGAGCCCATCGCGACGTTCATGATCGCAGGGATCAGAAAGACGAATTTCGAGAAACCGAAATAGGAGTTGACGATGTCAGTACGGCCGATCGCGTTTAAGTAGATGATAAATCCGATAAAGATGGACGCGATCGTAAACAGCACGATATTGAAGAAAGTGAACAGGTTGTTCGCAAGGATCTGCAAGATTGTTTTTTGGTTGGGATCCTCCGTGGTATTGGTATAGCCCTTTCTTGCTCTTTCTTCAACCTCCTTCGACGTCAGACCCGCGTCATATGCTGCCTGTACGCGGTCGATAAGCGGTTTGTCTTTATTGCTTTTTTTCATAAACCTACTCCTTGGTTTTGTGTTTGTAGATTACTTCTGTCTATTACGGTTTATCGTTTCGATCGTGAGAAGCAATCTGACTTACCCTTTATTCTATCATATCTGTTTTTAAATAGCAAGAATTCAAAAATATATTCTTGTAGAATCTCAGCAATTCGACGACCGCTTGTTTTTGATAAAAAAGCACGTAATACAGCCGATTTAGTATTGATTTTTTGTAAAAAATATGATACGTTTATCTAAGACAACACTGCACAATCCGCACACCTGAATTATGCGGAATTGCCTTAAGGAAATTGAAGGAGATGTTCCAATGAAAAGATTTGATAAGCTTGTACATAACAGAAAGCTGATCTATGCGCTCGCCGCTCTGGTTGCGGGGATCCTGTGTGCTGTGGTCATCTTTTTCATCGTTTTCGCGAACATCGATTCGATCTCCGGCTTTTTTGAAGGGGTGACCAGGGTACTGGCGCCGGTCATCATCGGCTTGATCCTGGCGTACATCATCGACCCCGTCGCCAAGTTTTTCGAAACAAAGGTTTTCGCTAAAATGAAAAAAGAGGGTCTGCGCCGTACTTTATCCGCTGTGATCGCGCTGGTGCTGGTGTTGACGCTCATCACTGTCTTTATCGGTACGCTGATCCCTAACCTGATCAGCAGTATCTCTATGCTGATCGACAACGCCGATACCTACTATGCCACCATCGAAAAAGCAGTCGATTATGTCAATTCTCTCGGCTTTGGCCTGCATATCGATCTGTCCGCGATCGAGGCGTCAGTCAGGAATTGGCTCGGTGATTTTGTCAACAACCTATCCAACAATCTTTCGTCCATCCTCAACACCACCAAGGATATCGGCACGGTGCTTCTCAATATCGTTATCGGTGTTATCCTTGCGGTGTATATCCTGTTCAGCAAGAAATATCTGCTCAACGGTCTGCAAAGACTGCGCAAGGCGCTCCTCACACCCAAGCGCTACGAAAGCAACACGCGCTTCTGGAATCGCTGCCATGATATTTTTACCCAGTATATCGGCTGTAATATCATCGAAGCGCTGATCGTAGGCGGTTCAAACGCGATCTTTATGCTGATCCTCGGTATGCCGTATGTACCGCTGGTATCGTTTGTCGTCGGCGTTGCGAACCTGATCCCGACCTTCGGCCCGATCATCGGCGGCGCGATCGGCGCGCTGGTGCTCGTATTGGTCAAGCCGTCCTACGCATTGTGGTTCCTGATCTTCACGATCGGCATCCAGATCTTGGACGCCTATGTGATCAAACCCCGATTGTTCTCCAGCTCCATCGGTCTGGCTCCGGTGTGGACGTTGATCGCGATCACGGTCGGCGGCAACCTGTTCGGCATTATCGGAATCCTGCTGGCGATCCCCGTCGCGGCGATCCTGACCTTCATCTACGATGAACGCTTTGTGCCGTGGCTGCAAAAGAAAAGCAGAGCGCGCGCGGCAAGAGCAAAAGGAGCCGCGGAGCAACCAGATGATATTGATGAGGAAGCTGTACAGCAGGAGCCTCAGACTGCCGACGATACAGAGGAATAATCAAACAATACAGGGTGAGCACGAAGGGATCGAAGGATTCCGAAAAGGCAACACCCTATGAAGAGGTTGAATGTGGACGAGAATAGTTTAGCAGTATGGGCGATCATCCTGATCGTCGCGGTTATCATCTGGTTTGTACTGGAAGTGACCGCGGAATGGGGGATCTTTCAAAAAGCGGGGGAGAAGGGATGGAAAGCCCTGATTCCTGTATATGATGTTTATGTATCGCATAAAATCGTCGGAATGAGCCACATCTGGTTCATTCTGGAGGTCATCGCATGGGTGATCGAATCCGTGTTCTTAGGGCTTACGGCGATACCGGAGTGGGTCGATATTGCGTTCGGTATCCCTGTGGCGATCATCACCGTGACGTCCGCCGTGATCCACGCCGTCAAGCTGTGCGATTGCTTCGGAAAGGGATTTGCGTTCAAGGTGGGTATCATTCTTCTGCCGAGCGTATTCTCGATGATCATTGCTTTCGGCAATGCGGAATACAGAAAACCAAAAGCATAAATACAATGCTGTATCGTTATGAGAGGATCGGGTGATGATCACATCCACCAACGGGTATGCAGAGTGTCCGTTGACGTCAATTACTCTTTGAATAAGGAAGGAGCCGACGCTGTGAATCGCAATGTCGATACCGTTCGGCTCCGTTCGCGTGCATGATCGACGCACGCATAAAAACACGTGGATACGCAGTTGATTTTCCTGCGTATCCACGTTGTTTTTTTATTATCACATTGCTTTTCCGATAGGGTAGGGGATCGGTCTTCCGGCGAGCCAACGCTGGATCCATGTTGCGTCAATGATCGAGATAATATTGTCGTTGTCCACATCAGCGGCAGAAACGTTGAAGGTGTCCGGGATCCTTTTATCTGTCAAGTATCGCTGGATATAGGTCGTGTCGATGATCGTTACCTCGCCGTCGCCGTCAAAGTCACCGAGAACAACGGGAGCAGCCTGAGTGAATAGCGATACGCTCAGCGACATCCGACCGTAGGCTTCCTTTACCGTCGCGCCGTTTGCGGTCACAACAGTATTGTCATCCATCCAGTAGCCGAAATCGGGGTTGAGCAGACAGTCGACATAGTAGGTTCTGTCTTCCTCAAAAGTGCCTTCAAAGATTCTGTATTCATCATTGTCCATTGTGTACCACTGAGAATACTGATAGTCGGGATCGGTGTAGATCGAATAATGCGCGCCCGCTTTGACATTCAGCACGGGAGCGGGGGTCTGGATATCATCATTCAAGGTAACGGTTGTTCCGATGGCAGGCTGTTTGAGCGTCAGGGCGACCTCCTTGATCTTAGTGTAGAAGCCGGCATATACTGTCATGTCTGAGGTAACTGTCGTATTGAGCAGAGCGCCTGCGTCGTCGCTGAACGCCTCCGCGTCGGCAAATTCAGCGAGAGGCTTCGTCGCGAGATCGCGGAAGATATAGTCCTCGGTCTCCATCGCTTCAAGCGTCCCAAACACACCGGCATTATCCAGCGCGTCAAAGAACCTCGCTCCGCGCAGTACCTCTACGGAAAGATCCTCACCGTACTCTCCGCAGTCGATTGTGACGGTACAGTAGATTGATGCGATCCTCACCTCGGTAGCGCCGGAGCCGTCTTCGTTAACGATAGCCGGGCCGTTGTACCATGTTCCGATATAGCCGCCCTCCGGAGCAACTATCTCCACGTCGTCAGAGAGGGCGATCGCTCCCGAATAGGAAGATACGGCGATGTTGCTGCAAGTTACATCAACCGATGTTTTCGTTCCGCTGATGCTGATGCCTTCATCACCCATAGCGTACAAGCCTACGTCTTTACCATTGCCGAGGGTGATTTTGCCTCCGGTGACAGAGATAGCATCGGCGACGATCCCCTGCGTATAGTTTTCCACAGTCATCATACCGCCGGACATCGTAAAGCGATCGGTAAAGACGCCGCTGCCGTAAATCGGCATATCGTCTTGCATATATTCTGCGTCAATGGTGATCTCTCCGCCGTTTACGGTCATTTCCGCGCATTGGAAAGCAAACGCATTGTGCATCCCGCCAAATTCGCTTCCCTGTAATTTTGCGTCGTAGCGACCGCTGTTTATCGTAATCTTTTTATCAAAAGCGTATACAGAATTTTCAAAGCCGTCTAAGGTCAGGCTGCCGTCAGATTCAGCAGAGAAGACCATATTTCCGAACGAGCTGAATGCTGAACCGCAGCTCGTAAGTCCTCCGTTCTGCTCATAACTTGCGCTTAAAAGGTTGTTGCCCGACAATAAGACGTTGAGGGTGTCGAGGCGTGAGTGTATCAAAGCGCCGTAATACGCGCCTTTGACGCCTTGGACGTTATCCAGCATCAGTGTATCGGACTCGGGATCATAGCTTGCGGTTCCCTCTGTCAAGGAGGGGATATCATCGCAGTTCTCGGAGGTGACCTGTATGCCGCCTACCCAAAGGTTGTAACTGATAACATTCCCTTCATCTTCGCCTCTGATGCGCAGTACCAGGTGCAGGGTGTTCTCCTTCTGAATATTATAGTCAGCGAGCGTTCTTCCGTCCTCGAGCTGCTTACCGGCAAAGATAAGCCTCTGTTGATCCGGTGTGATACCCTCTTTTTCCTGTATCTTACTCTTGATATTCTCGATTGTATCATTGGATTCGACCTCAAGCGTGATTGTCTTTCCCGTCAGGGTACGGACAAATATCTGCATCCCGGTCGGAGCAAGTTCTACGCTTGCCGCCGTTGCACATACAGAGAACGCGCCGAACAGTACGATAAGGGTGAGTATGATCGCAAATACTTTCATCATTTTCTTCTTCATGTCATTTCCTCCTCACAGGGGTATTTTCATTACAATATCATTTTACTATATAATTTATTATATCGTCAATAGATTTTCAAAAATGACTTGTATTTCTGCAAAAAGCACTTGTCTCTCTATAGGTTTTCTGATATAATAAGAACAATAACAAATCGGGAGTATGAGGATGAACCAACAGCAGATTGCCGATCTCTCGGCGGAATTGATCATGAAATACTATGATAACGACTATATGCCGTTTTTGAACGCGATGGATGACGACGCCTTGTGGTACGGTCCCGCGGAAGGACAGTTCCTGCACGGCAGGGAGAACATGATCGAAGCATGGAGATCAGAGGAACACGCGCTGTCCTTCTCCTTGGGTAACATCGAGGTCATGCACACAAGCGCTCATTCGTCGTTCTGCGATGTGATGCTGAGTTATCACATCACGACGCATTATCCGGATCATCACGACATCACCCTGTATCAGCGCGTACTCCTGACATGGTGCGAACGCACGGTTACAGATGAGGCGGGGAATAGGGAAAAGGTGTCACGGATTTTGCTCTGTCATATCTCAAATCCCCATTCAAAGCATGAGGAGGATACGATCTATCCGAAAAACTTCCATCAGATCTATTACAGCAACGCGTCCTTCAGGCAAAACGGCGATCGCATCCACTTCCACGGTCTTGACCGTTCCGATTACTTTATCCTTTCCGATACCGTCGTGTATATCGAAGCGGCTCACGAGAGCAGACACAGTGTCCTGCATACTGTCGATGCAGAAGCGATCGAGGTGCTGACAAGCATTTCCGCGCTGGAAAAGAGATACGGTCATCTGTTCCTCAGATGTCACCAGAGCTATCTGGTCAATCCGATCCATATCCAAAATATCCGACGGTTCAAGCTGACCTTGTCGAACAGCATGGAGCTGCCGATCCCCGAGAAGAAATATACCGCGTTTCGCGACAGGGCGGTTCAGCGGTTTTCGAATAAAACCCTGTAGACAATATCCGTTTTATCTGTTATCATGACAAAGAAAACATGGGATTCGCGGAGGTGTTAATCGTGAACGACTTTAATGAATATGTACGTGAGTGTTTTTCCCCAGTCGGTGAGATTGTCATAAAATCCATGATGGGCGGATATCTTGTGTACTTTAACGGTAAGCTGATAGGTGATATCGGAGATAATGAATTGTTTTTAAAGAGAACTCCGACATCGGACAGACTTCTTGCCGACTCAGAGCTCCGTTATCCTTACGAAGGGTCAAAGACGCTGATGCACGTATTTGACAGATTTGAGGACGCGGAACTGATCGCGGAATTACTGGAAGGCATGTATGCGGAACTGCCCGAAAGGAAAGCAAAAAAAGCCAAACGACACTGAATCATTCTGATTGATTGGAAGGAGACTTTAATGGAATTCGGTAAATTAATCAAAGAGCGGTATTCCGTTCGCAAATACAAACCCGATATGATAAAGGACGATGAGCTGAACCGTATTCTTGAGGCGGGTATGCTTGCGCCGACAGGCTGTAATTATCAGCCGCAGAAGATCTATGTTCTCAAAAGTGACGAGGCGATCGCGAAGATTCGTTCTCTCACACGCTGTGCCTTTGACGCGCCTGTTGTATTGTTGATCGCTCTCGATGAGATTGCCGACTGGAAAAGTCCGCTGGAGGAAGGATGTCGAGCCGGCATCCAGGACGTCAGTATCGCTGCCGATCACATGATGCTTGCCGCTTGGAATATTGGTATCGGTTCATGCTGGGTCAATTATTTCAAACCGAGTGAAGTGAAAGCGGCATTTAGTTTGCCTGAGAACGAGACGCCGGTTTTGCTGATGACGCTTGGTTATCCTGCCGATGATGCAAAGCCCATGAAGCTCCACTGTGAGAGCAAAGATATGACGGAAATCGTCAGAATGCTGTAAGATGAAACATGTACCGCAAAAGTCGGATTTGGAGTAATGGTGATCGATAATGGATAGCATGAAAGCTTTGCGAGCAACTGAGACTTGGCAGCGTGCAGGAGCATACTCCGTCAGGATCCAGGGGATGAACCGTCAGCATCATATTTCTTTGCGGGAGGAGTTTGACGAGCATGACGGTACAAAGAGCAAATACATCGTTCTGCTGGATGACACCTATCCGGTTGCCACCTGCAGGTTTTATGAACTGAACCCTGATTGTGTTCTGATCGGACGGGTCGTTGTCCTCCCCGAATATCGAGGACAGCATCTCGGCAGCAGAGTGATCGCAGAAGCTGAAGCTTGGATCAAAGAGCTGGGTTACCGGGAAATCAGGATCGACAGCCGTATCGAAGCAGTCGGATTCTATGAGAAGCTCGGCTACAAGCGTATCAATGATGACGTTATAAAAAGCTGGAACTTTGATTGCATACAAATGTTAAAGCTGCTGTATAGAACAAATAACAAGAACAGAGGTACTGATCATGGATAATTTTACATTTCATGCACCGACAGAGATGATTTTCGGACGAGGCGTTGAAGATCAGATCGGACAGACAACTCAAAAATACGGTACCAAAGCGCTGCTTGTATTCGGAAAAGGAAGCGTCGTCAGAAGCGGACTGCTGTCAAGACTGGAGCAGTCCCTGACAGGCTCCGGCATTGCTTATGAAGAATTCGGCGGCGCACAGCCTAATCCGACCTTAGCGCACGCGGAAGAGGGCGTTAAGAGAGCGCTTGACTGCGGTGCGGATATCATCATAGGAATCGGCGGCGGCAGTGCGATCGATACCGCGAAAGCGATCGCGCATGGCGCGGCAAATCCCGAGCAAGCCCTTTGGGAGCTGTGGACAAAGAAGGTTCCCCTGAATCGATCCCTACCTGTGGGAGCCGTATTGACGATTCCGGCGGCAGGCAGTGAGATGAGCGATTCTGCCGTGCTGACCAATACGGAGATCGGGAAAAAGGCGGGCATCAATACGCCGTTCAATCGATGCCGGTTTGCCATCGTCAATCCCGAGTGGGGCGCTTCACTTCCGGCTTATCAGGTTGCCGCCGGTGTGACGGATATCATGATGCACACGATGGAGCGATATTTTATCCCGAACAGTCGGTGTGACCTGACCGATGAGATCGCCGAAGGTCTGCTGCGCACGGTAATCAAAAACGGCGCTGTTGCTGTTAAGGACCCTTCCGATTATGATGCGATGGCAGAGGTGTTCTGGTCGTCGAGCTTGTCACACAATAACCTGACCGAGTGCGGCAGAGGCAAAGACTTTTCCGTTCACAAGCTCGGTCACGCGTTATCTGCCCGTTACGGCGTGACTCACGGCGCGTCCTTGTCGGCGGTGTGGGGCGCTTGGGCAAATGAACTGTATCTTGACTGTATTCCTCGTTTTGCTCAGTTCGCAAGACGAGTTTGGGGCGTGGATACAGAAGACGATAAGAATGCCGCGAGGGAGGGCATTGACCGAACCGTTAACTTCTTCCGTTCTATCGGAATGCCTGTTTCGCTCACAGAGCTGAACGTCGGGATCCGCGAGACCGATCTGAAGGGATTATCTCTTGACGCGACACAGAATGACACGATGCGACTGTCCCGAATCCGTCCGCTGGATGCGGCGGCTGTTGAAGCGATTTATCAACGTGCGCTGTGCGCAAAATGACGACGACGGCACGCTCGCCTTCAAATCCCTCACTCAACGCTGTTTGGTAATAGAAAAAGCAGGGCATCAAATGATACCCTGCTTTTCTATGGCGTAGAGTGAGTATGTTATATATAAAGGTAAAAGGCATATCGCATGATAG
>JAHKVW010000134.1 GCA_020624805.1 bacterium
AGCGATCTGATCGACAACTTCAAGCGCCCGTTCTTCTCGAAGAGTATCAACGAGTATTGGCGCAGATGGTATATTTCGCTCGGTGCGTGGATGAAGGACTACATCTTCAACCCGCTGGCGATCAGCTCGGCGTTCCTCAACGCGAGCAAGAAGATGCGCGGCACCAAGTTCGGCAAGACCAAAGCAGGCGCGCATATCGCCAAGGTACTGCCCACCGCCTTCGCTTCGCTGATCGTCTTCTTGATCGTCGGTATCTGGCACGGCGCGAACTATAAATATGTCGCGTTCGGTGTGTGGAACGGCGGTATCATCATGCTGTCGATCCTGATGCAGCCGTTGTTTGACGCTGTGACCGACAAGCTGCACATCAACCGCAATAACTTCTTCTTCCGTCTGTTCCAGATGGTCCGTACCTTTATCGTGGTATTGGTCGGCTATGTCTTTGACGTAGCGCCGTCCTTCCAACAGGGTATGATGACGATCGGCCGCTTCTTTACCGATCAGGATTTCGAGCGCGGCAGTCAAGAGATCTTCAAGCTCGGAATCAACTGGAAGGATTATATTCTCTTGGCGGTATGCGTGGTCGTGATCTGGGCGGTCAGTATGATCCAGGAGAAGCATTCCGACACTACTATCCGCGAGATGCTGGACAAAAAGCCCTTCATCCTGCGCTGGCTGGTATTCTTCCTCCTGATCATGGCGGTCATCATCTTCGGTATCTACGGCTCCGGCTATGCTGCTTCCGACTTTGTCTACATGCAGTTCTAGCAGAATACGTAAGTGCTGTTTTGAATGACGACATATGGTTTTGTCCGATCGATGACAGAGGACTTTGCTCCTCGATTCACGATCAGGCGCGGACAGTGTCCGACAAAACCATCCGCCAAAGTTTGATGTATGGAATATGAGGCAAACCTATGAAAAAGAAACTTTATATCACGCGCAGTCTGAAATTGATATCATTCGGACTCGCGGTGGTTTTATCAACCTTTTTTCTTCAGTCTTTCCTGCTGAAGAGAATCGATAACAATACGATGCGTATGGAGGCGTTCTATCTCGAGGAGAAGAACACCGTCGACGCGGTCCTGATCGGCGCGAGCGACGTCTACGCCGGCTATTCCGCTCCTTACGCATTTGAAAAATACGGATACACCAGCTATCCTTATGCGACGCAGGCGTCTCCGTCGAACATCGTTCTCCCGCAGATCAAAGAGGTTCTGAAGTACCAGAATCCCAAGATGGTCATCGTAGAGATCAACGCGTTCCTGTACAAGGATAATGAGCTGCCCAACGAGGCGAGCGCGCGTATGTTCGCGGATAACGTCCCCAGAGACGAGATCTGGAGCGATTACCTCAACGACGCGATCCCCGAGGATAAGCAGCTCGAGTATTATCTGCCGATCATCAAGTATCACAGCTCTTGGAACGAGTATCCGTGGAAGCTCAAGTATCTCACCGCGGAGATCGGACTCAAGCAAAATGGTTATTCTCTGTTCCGTGGCTACAAGACCGTCGCGAACGAGTTCCATCCTGATTCAAAGGTCTATAACGATCAGCTCAAGGATAATGACAAGACCCTGCCCCTCGCGGTCAACGGCGAGCGTTATCTCAGACAGACGCTGGAGTATCTCAAAGAGAACAACATCACCAATGTCATGTTCATGCGTTTCCCGCACATCGTCAATGACGCCGCGTACAGCCGCTTCAAGCGCTGTAATGAGGCGGGAAAGATCATCGAAAGCTACGGCTATGACTTTGTCAACCTGGAGCGTTACGGTGACGCGGCGAATATCGACGTCAACAAGGATTACTACAACTGGGATCATCTGAATGTATACGGCTCCGAGAAGGTGACCGATTACATCGCGAATATGCTGCAAACCAAGTACGGTATCACCAAGACTGAGCTGACAGAGAAGCAGACCGCCGAATGGAACGATTCGGTCAACTATTATCACATGATCTACAACTACTGCCAGGAGATGATCAAGCGTCGTCTCGAGCTGGGCAAAACCGGCAACGGCGGTACGACAGTATCCGAGGATGAAAAGAGTATCAGTACCATCGAGCGGTACGCGCGCAACCACCCCGACGCGGGCAAGTACGACGTCATCCTTGATGATAAAGAAGATTCATAAGAATAACATTCAAGCTAAGGCTCTCGCAGAAATGCGGGGGCCTTATTCAGTTAGGAGTGAGGAGTGAGGAGTTAAGAGTGAGGAGTGAGGAGTGAGGAGTGAGGAGTTGCAGGAAAATGAAACGTTTTTTGTAGGGGAGGGTCTTGACCCTCCCGCAACCTATCCATTTTTATTCCACCAAAACGCGAAGCATATGAAAAGCATTGTAGGGGATGACGCTTGCGACATCCCGCAACATCTCCAATCAATGACATCTAAACGCGAAGCAAATGAAACCCATTGTAGGGGAGGGGCTCGCTCCCGCCGTAACTTATCCATTATTTGTCACCCAAATGCGTAGCAAATCCATGCTTTCGTAGGGATGTGGAGTGTTATCATAAAAGTAGAGTCGTTAAACACCCAAAGATGTGATATAATGAAAAGCATCAAAAGAAAGGTGAAAAGAAATGACGACCTACGA
>JAHKVW010000020.1 GCA_020624805.1 bacterium
GTTTGGAATAACATGATTAATGTTCTTTCAATTAACACTGCTCTTATAAGTAATGGAGAAAAACATGACCAAATATTGGATTTAAAAGCACTGACAGAATGTAAAATCAATCCTAATTTTCCAACTATAATGATAGGTCATCATGGTATAGACTCATTATATCAAAGCCATCGTGAAAGGATTGAAACAATCATAGATAGACGCGATATAAGCGTTTTTATGCATGGTGATATTCATAAGTACGCTAATAATCCTATTCAAAAAATATCAACTCCAAATAAATCGGTGCCTAGTATTGCATGTGGAAAATCAGCACCTCAATCCGGAGATATCTATTCGGATATTGGTGTAGTTTATTACGAATGGAAAAATGATAATAATGTGTATATACAAGCATATAAATGGTCAACAAAAGGTTTTATAGAGAATTCGGCATATTATTATGATATAAATAAACGCTATTCTTTTCCGATGCTATTTAGTAATAATGCAATAGAAAAAAGAAAAACCAATATTGTCAAGATGTTAAAGTATTTGGCAAAAAATGATCCTGAAAGATTTATGATTGGGGATTGGATTAGTGAGGCTGAATACGTATGGAATTTAGACAAAAATGAAGTAGTTGGTAGAAGTTTGCTACTATATTATTATAAAAAAACAAAATCAGGTGATTCGAGCTTTTTCTCTAAAGCAAAAGATATTTATAATGATTTAAAACTAATTCGAAATTGTGAAGCGAAAACCAATCAAATGCTAAATCAAACGAGGGATTTATTTGATTTTGATGTTAGCTGAAGGAGTATTATATGGAGTCTAATAATTCTACAAAAAAGTATAAAGAAAAAAACACAATTAATAAAGAATCAATTTCAGATTTTTTAAGTAGTGAACATTTTAATCAGTGGCCTAAAATAGGACAATCAATAAACACACTTATATCTATGCAACACTTGTCAATACTATTAGATTCTGAATTTATAAAAAGCAAAAGCTTCTTTTTGTTATTAAATGCATTGAAACAAGAATCCTCGTTTAAATCGCAAGGTCATGTTTTTTTTGTGTTCGATTTTGATTTTAGGGATCTTAACGATGAAGAAAAACAAATTTTGAATTCAGTTCCTTATCGTTTGCTTTTGGGTGATAATTATGATTCTTGTTTTAAAAGAATATCTCACCAAGGGATTTGTATTGCTTTTTTAGCAACAAACGGTGAAAAAGGAACGATAGTGCAATCATTTGCACGAAAAAATGGTATATATCTTCGTTGGTATGGATTGGATGCGCTTGGTAATCTAAGGAGTCTTTACGCAAAAAAACAACAATCAAGTAATAAAGATACAAACATAAAGTCATCAAAATTTACACCTCTATTTAGGATTACTAATGAGATTGTAAAAATACAAAGATCATCTAATCCAGTATATGTAGTTCCAAAACAAGGTTCAAGAGTTTTCTCTAGTCATGGCGTCTTATCTTTACAATTAGAAAAACCTGTTATGACCGATCATTTTTCAATTACTTATTTTACAGATAATGTACGATATTATGCCAAAATATACACTTTACAATCACTCCAAATAGATGTATGGGAAAACAAGGCCAACAGAATGCTAAAAGAGAATGTGGAGATACCGGGAGTATGTTGGCCTATTGATACTTTAAAAGATAGTGAAGGCAAATTTGTTGGAATACTTACTCCTGCATCAAACGGCGTTCAACTCTCTCGTTCTGTACTAAACGGAAAAACTGGTTTATCACAGCTTTTCCCCCAGTGGGATAAGAGAAATCTATGTAGATTAACTGAGAATATACTTAAGACAATTTGTGAATTGCATGAAATTGGAGTGTATTTCGGCTGCATAAATCCATCTTCAATATATATTTCCAGTGACAAAGAAATATATTTTGTAGATACTGATGCTTGGCAAATCGAAGGATATCCAGCTACTTCAAAGAACCAAACTTTTACTCCTCCAGAATTATTAAGGAATAATTCTTCTCCGTACCTTTATTCTGTAGATCAAGAATACTATCAAATCGCTTTGCTGACTTTTATGTTAATGATGCCCGGAAAGTTTCCTTATGCAAAAAGGAAAGGAACTAATGAAAGAGAAAGCATAATTAACATGTCGTTTCCGTTTAGTATAGGTGGTGGAATGAGACGATCTGGAGATTCTGAACGGCCTAGCGGAATTTGGAGAATAGTTTGGGATCATCTATCATACAAACTATGTTATAATTTTTATAATTCCTTTCATCCTGACGGAAAGTATTCCTTACCTAATAAAAGGTTAAAAGATAAAGATTGGTTACAAGCCGTAAAAGAGTATTATGCAAGTTTGGAAAGTCAGGATAGAAAAGACTCAATATGCATTTTTCCCAAAACTTTTAGACATGATGAAAAACGTAGTTTTGAACGTTGTAGTATTTGCGGTCAAGAACATCCAGATTTTTATTTTGTACATAGTATTAGAGTACAAAAAGAAAAAATAGATATTTGGAAAAGAGGATACAGAATTTGTTTACCTTGTGCAGATGATAAGTCAGATGTATCATTTTCATGTAATTGTTGTGGTCGAACTTTTTTCTATACAAATCGAACTAAAATCGTTCATGAAATAGGAAAAGTTGATTTTGATTGGGTTAACCAACGATGGTGCAGAGATTGTAAGAAAAGGACAGTAAAATGCAAACAATGTGGTCGAGATGTTCCATTATATCAAATCAAAGATTTTGAGGATCGCATTAGACATCTTAAGAAAAGTGTATGTACTGAATGTTTCAAAAGTTTGATTGAACAAGCTCGTTATGAAAAAGAAAGATGGAAAAATGAAGTGTATACAACTAGAGTATGTAATAATCGATACTGTGGGAGAACATTTACGATAACAAACGGCGAATATGAGTATTATAATAGAAAAGGCTTAAATTTGCCTACACGGTGTCCTAATTGTCGAAAAAAACGGTTCTAGCAATCGAAAGGAGAAAATAAAATGGCAAATGAGGCCTACTATACAAGTGAACACTTTAGTCAACAACGTAGATTGTTGATAAATGGTGATCCGCGTGCATTAATATGTTTTTGTGTTGATGTAAGTCAGTCTATGGATGAATGGTGGATTCAAAGCGGTGGACTAAGACGTCATACAGGATCAGGGTTTTCTGATGGACACAATGTGAACTATTTTGATTTAAATGATATTTTACCTGGCTATGCACACTACAAAAAGATGGATAAATTAAACGAGACTCTTACAGGCCTTTTGAATGATATGAAATACGACCGGACTCTTTGCCAACAAGTTGCAATATCTATTGTTACATACAGTCGATATGCTACTGTAAAGTATGATTTCCTCGATTGTGAAGCGCTGAATATCAAATCCTGTGAATGCTCTGTTGAGAGCAATGAAACCTCCATGGGAGATGGGATTCGAACAGCTCTTGCTCAGTTGGATGAAATGCAGAATGATCTACGAAATGCTGATAATGATTACTATACGCCAATATTAGTGTTTATGACTGATGGAACTCCAACTGATGATCCACGTGCTGAATTCAATGAGATTCGTGAACGTGTTAATAACAAGGACCTGTTTATCTTTCCTTTAGGCATAGGTGAGGGAGCTGATATGGCAAGGTTGCGTGATATGTTTCCAGTTGGACAAGCACCATCTGGATTTAGTGAAAAGTATAAGATGACTAAACCGGAAGATTATATTATGATATTTCGAGAGATAAAAGACCATGTGAAGAAAAAACAAATAATAATGGTTTCTGAAGGTAATAGTATTCAAAGTTCTCCTGCAATTAATGATTCAAGTGTAAATAATAATCAAACAGGACAAGTTGTGGATTTGTTTAAATTAATCTAATTAAATTCATTTGGCAATAATATAGGTTTTTCAGGAATCTTCTATTTTGGGCGATTCTCCACTTTCTTTACTTTTTCTAAATATAAAAAGCCATAATCGAGCCAATCCAACCTTTAAAAGAAATGATGATAAATAAATTGAACTACTTCTGAATTTGGATAGTTCATTAGTTGATGAGCAACAAATGGTTTTTATTAGACAAAACCTTCGGTTTTATCAACAGGATATGTGTGGCAAAAGACCTGTATCTGAACACCCAGCACTTTTCTATCGCGGAATTAGCTGATCCTATTGTAATTGATCCTATCAGATTCCGTCTTATTTTGAACGCTATGGGTATCAGAAGATACGGATATAGCTTTCTTCAATGTAGGGTTGGTGATAAGAGTTGAGGGTCAGGGTATTACAATTATATAATTATCATATATAGAGTCGATTTTATAGCAATATAGGATCGGCTCTTTTTTATTATCAAATATCTATGAAAGGAGAAAAATACATGGCTGTATTCAGAGTTGAAAAGACAAGAGACTTTACCGTTATGAGCAATCACCATTTGAGAAACCCGCGCCTGTCTCTGAAAGCGAAGGGTCTGTTGTCTCTTATGCTCTCGCTGCCTGAGGATTGGGACTATACCACAAAAGGGCTTGCCTATATCTGCAAGGATGGAATTGACGCGATTTCGACAACTTTACGGGAACTGGAAGATCAGGGCTACCTTACCCGTGAGCGCGTCAGAATGTCAAACGGACGTCTCGGAACCGTGGAATACACGATCCATGAACAACCGCAAGAGCCCATTGCAAAGCCAATCTCACCTAAACGGGAAAATCCAAGACAGGTAAATCCTGTACAGGTTTATCCTGATAAGGCTTTTCCAGATCAGGATTTTCCTGAACAGGAAAATCCCGTGCAATTAAATAAAGATACAAGAAGAACGAATAAATCAAATAAAGATGAATCAACAGACAAGAGAGACAAGACGCGCGTGCGCGAATACCGCGAGCTGATCAAGGACAATATCGAGTACGACATCCTCGTTGAGAGGTATGGTGCTGAGAAGCTGGACGCTATCGTGGAACTGATGTTGGAGGTCATTATCTCGGATCACCCTTATTGCGTAATCTCGTCGGAGAAATTGCCTCGCGATTTGGTCAGATCTCAATTATTGAAAATTGATTCTACGCATATCGAGTTTGTCTTAGGCGAGTTGACCGAAACGACAAGCAAGGTCGGCAATACGAGGGCTTATGTGCTCTCAGCGCTGTTCAACGCTCCTACGAACATGGATAATCACTATCAACTCGAGATCAATCATGATTTTTCACAACGCCGACGACGCCGCAAGGCGTAAGGATATATAATTTCAGGGAATGGAGTGAGTGAAACCTATGTAACAGACGAACAGGTAAAAGCAGCGCGGGACGCCGATCTGTTTGCATATTTGCAGGCCTATGAGCCCGGTGTTCTGAAACGGGACGGTCCGAATTACCGTCACCGTGAGCATGATAGCCTCGTTTATGTTTCCAACCGCCGCTTTTGGTATTGGAACAGTCGGGGTAAGCGTATCAATGCTCTGGATTATCTGATGGAGATCCGCGGATATAGCTTTACCGAGGCAGTAACAAGGCTGACCGGCGAGGCGATACCGAGAGCTTCTCCTTACCGACCTCAGGAAAAGCCTGAACAGCGCAGACCGGCAAAGATATATTTACCGTGGCCGAAGAAATGCGCGACAGGCTATTTCAAGTATCTGCGAAAGCGTGGGATCAGCGCGAACGTCATCAAGCGTTGTCGGGAGCTTGGTCTACTGTATGAGGGTAGATACAAGCCAAAGAAGGACGAGCCGAGATATATACCAGTCTGCGTCTTTACCGGCACCGACGAAACCGGAAAGGTTCGTTTTGCCTGTATGCGCGGGATCTATGAAACGCTGAAAAAGGACGTCTACGGCAGTGACAAGGCATACAGCTTTTGCTTGCCGCCCAAGCAGGCACACAGCAGTCAGGTCGCGGTCTTTGAGGCGCCGATCGACGCACTCTCTCACGCGACCTTACAGGAGCTTGACGGCTGGAAATGGAACGGCTATCGTTTATCTCTCGGCGGTACTTCTCCTGTCGCACTGATCGCCTTTTTGGAGAGGCACCCGGAGATACGTCGTGTGACGCTTTACATGGATAACGATTTGGGTGGACTGAAAAATGCCCGTAAGATCAGGGATATGCTGCGTGCTGATTCGAAGTACAAGCATATTCATGTCGGGATCAATCCACCGCGTCAGGGTAAGGATTACAACGAAAAGCTGCAAATCCGCTTACAGCAGATCAATCAGAGCAACCAACGCCACCGTGAAAAGCGTGTGGCTATTTCAATTTAGGGGGTAAAGATGAAACAGAAACCAAGTGCAGTACAGATTATTGCAAGTACAACCAAATGTCCAAGCTTTAAGTCGGCCGCGATCCGCGAGCTGATGAAGAAGCTGGATATTAACGAGAAGGGATTTGCGATCCTGATGAACGTTACACCTGAGACGGTCCGGCTCTGGACGGCCGGTGCGGTCAAGCCCTGTGGGACAGCAGTGCGCGTTATGCAGATACTCAACGCTTGTCCCGAGGTTGTCAACAGAATCACGGCATTGACGGAGGATCGTATTGCCTGAACGTCCTTTACATGAGGACTTCGGAGAAAAGATCGGCGGCGCAAAAAAGGACCTTTGGAGAGCAAGGGGACTCTATGCCGATGACCTTGACGGCATGAATGAGCGCGAGGCCGATAAGTACGTTACAAAGGATAACGTTTGGAAGAAGCCTGACTATCAGGCTTTACACGACGACGGCGTGCCGGTCGATGTCGTGTACTTTATCAAAAAGGTTCGTGACAGCCTGAATGTCAGACCGGCAATTTACCGTAATTACTCACCGGATGAACGAAAAGCGATTCAAAAACGGTATATAACAACTGTACGTCAGTTGCAAGCGGTCATGGAAAATGTTCGCTCCATTGACGACGCAAAAAAGGCTTTTGACAAGTTCTTTGTCGATAATGGGTATCTCCAGAAAACAAACGGATCGATAATCGGAGCGTCATATATCCCTGCTTCTGATTATTATCGTAATCCTGCGTTATCTCAAAAACTGATTTCGACTTTGCAAATCAGATCAGAGAGACAGTTTGAGCGAGATTTCACAAGAAAAGCTGAAAGGGATCAGTTCTTGGTTCCGAAGGATCAGAAAATTCCGCGCGGGTATGAGGTGCACCTTTATGACGGCAAAGGGTATTCACGTCGGGGTGATTGGCAGGCCGGTACCTACTATGTCACAAAGGGTCATGCCATTTTACAGACGAATCTCGCTACCCGTGAAGAAGCGATCCGCTGGGCGCAGGATTACTCAAAAAGCAAAACGAAAGCCGGTAAGCAACGGTTTGTTCCTCCACAGTTGGAGCATATCAACCGTACCGGTCCCGATTACAGAAACGGTCAAGAGATCGTCGGACAGCATTATCTTGATACTTTTGGCTTTCGCGGCGGCGAGTTCGGGAACTGGCTGAATCAGCTTGATCGACAGGCTTCATTGAACATGGGCTTTGAGGCATTGAAGGATCTTGCGACGGCGTTGCACATCTCTGACAAGGATATAGCCTTTGCCGGAACGCTGGCTATTGCTTTCGGCGCTCGCGGCAGCGGTAACGCGGCGGCGCACTATGAACCACTGCGTAAGGTCATCAACCTGACGAAAATGCACGGCGCCGGCGCTCTCGCCCATGAATGGTGGCACGGACTTGACGACTATCTCGGCGGGCTGAAAGGCGCGCACGGTATGTTATCCGATCACCCGAGCATATATGAACCGATGAAAAGGCTGGTTGACGCGATCAAGTATAAGACGGAAACACCTGAACAGGCAAAGGCTCGTACCGAACAAAGTAATGCACGGCAGAGAAAGGCTGCTGAGGCTTGGGTCGATTCTGTGATGAAAAGCACCGTCTATCATACCGACGAGCCGATCATCATTGAGCGGTATGAGTCGCTGAAAGCAGACTTTTTGAAAGGTGAGCCTGATACGGTTTCCAAGCTCAGCACTCTGAAAAAGGAGATCACCGGGCATGTCATTCCGAAAACTACCTGTCAGGATCTCGAGGTTCAGGAATACATCATGCGCGGGATTCAGAATCAGGACGAACCGAGGTTACAGCGTATTCCGACTGACTATTACAAGAACTCTCAGAAGATGGGCAGCAGTACCGAAAAGGACGGCGGCTATTGGGACAGCGAGGTTGAAATGACAGCGCGAGCGTTTGCGTGTTATATCAAGGACAGGTTGCCTTATCAGTCAGATTATCTTGTCGGTCATGCTGAAAGCTGTGTCGGGCTATATACCAACAAGGATGGCAGTACCGAGGTCGTCCGCGCTTATCCTCAGGGTGAAGAACGTAAAGCGATCAACGCCGCGTTTGACAATCTGATCGCGGAGCTGAAAAAGGAATTGATCTTTACACACACCGAAGAAGTACCGTCTCTCCCTCGCCCTAAGGAGCAGGCACCTCAACAGCTCTCTATCCTTGACGATGATAAGCCGTCTGTACTTGGTCAGCTCGCGGCGGCGAAGGTTGCACAGAAACAAGCGCCGCACACATCTAAAAAAGATCACGAGCAGTCTTTGTAGGGGGTGAAATTATCTCAGGTGAAAAAGATTTTGAGGTAGTCGAGGACGATCTGTTTTTTCCCGGCAGCCGCATAAAGCTGGAACACACCTTATATCTGAATCAATATGATCTGTCCGATCTGGTTCAGAAAAGTCCCGAGGAAGTGAGAGCTTTATATGATCAGCGCTTCAAATATGAAGAAAAGATATTTGAGGATCTTCAATCGAGTATAAGAGCTTGGGAAAACGGGGCAAGAGAAACACGACGTCTGCAATTAGCGTTGAATTATCTCGAAATAGCTCCAGTCAAGCATACAGGCAATCAGTGGGTCGAGGATGAAAAAGGTCGTCGGACAATCAGTAACATGGTGTATAAAATGACTTGCAAAATAACCGAAAACACCAAATGGGATTTGTGGAGCAGTAACGTTCTCAACCAACGCTGGCATGTTGAATGGCAAATCGTTTTGAACACTCCGAAGGCTCACCATCATACCGTGATTGCAGGAAAAGAGCGTAATTATTCAGAGCGGATAGACGCTGAAAACTACATGCACGGTCGTATCCGTGCTTTCGCTAAGTATTTTCAGGAAATCTCGCCGCCTGTTCCGGCTGATCACAAGTATGCTTTTATGGAAAGCGGTCTTATGCTGCCGGGCTATCATGTGGAGGGTGAAGAAACAAAGCAGGAAAGGGATTCAGTGATTGGAAAACTCAATGAGGCAAAAACTCAGAAAAAATCAGCTCCGGTTTCACTTTCTAAAAAGAGGAAGGAGCCGGAACACTAAAGAAGGTGAATTATATTGAAATCAACAGATGTTTTCCATTCTTATGATTTTGATGAATGGCAAGAAGGTCATAATATCAAGTTGGAGCATACGGTTTATTACAGCAATGACGGAACCGCTTTGCTTCCGCTGATAAAATCCTCTCCCGAAGAACTGCGCGAGTTACGAAAAGTATGTGTATCACAGGAACATAAGGCATTTATCCGAGCACAGGATCAATTATCTGATTGGGAGAAAAAGGCGGCGATGACAATGCTTATTGACCGTGCGCTCGAATATCTCAAAATGCCTAAAGCAGAGCACACATCTAATCAATGGCAGCGTGATAAACAATATGACCGTGATACCATTAGTAATATGGTGTACAGCATGTCGTTCTATGTTTATGAAAATACAGAACGTGATCGAAATACAGGAGAGTATATACCAAAGGCTTGGTATGTCACATGGGACGTCCGACTCAATTCTCCTGATCAACAGCATAGGGACAAAATAGCCGGACAGTATCAGAAGCGCTATACGGATAAGGCTGCTGCTTTGAAGTATATCGAGGGAAGAAAAAAAGCGTATGCACACTTGTTTACCGAGATTTCGCCGCCTATTCCTCAGGAGTACGCTGATTCATTCAGAATAAACGGTGTGCTTTTACCGGGCTATCGGATCGAAAATCAGGAACCGAGAACAACGGAGAAAACCGCCCTTGAGCTGTTAAACGAGTTGTTAGGCAAAGACTTGTTTTCTGATCTGGGAAGATCGTCTATTCTGGGAAGTCTCGCGGCAGCAAAATATGCTCAGGTAAAGGAATCGGAATCAGCTTCCAAAAAGAAAAAAGAGCCGGAAATATGAGTGATAGGAGGAAATATTGAGAGAAGAAAAGTATTACGGCGTATTTGATTACGGAGATCGGCTTACACCCGGCGTTGAACTGAAAATCGAGCATACCGTTGTGGAAGGTTATGATAAAAACACTTTGGATTTAGCGCCTATTATCGCTTTAGGCTCAGATGATCTGACAACAGCGAGAGATCAGAGCGTTGAAGCTGAGAAAGCTGTTTTTGAGAAAATCAAGGCTTCCGTTAAAGAGTGGGAACGTCAGGCGGCGGTCACGAAAACCTATAATCGGGCTCTTGAATATCTTAACACTCCGGCAGCCGAGCACACTTCAAATCAGTGGGTGCATGAAAAATACCATGATCGCGATACCATCAGTAACAAGGTATATCAAATGAGCGTGTCTGTTTGGGAAGATACAAGATACGACAGAGCGACGGAACAGTCGATACCTGTTGCGTGGTATGTGACATGGAATGTGAGCACCAATGCTCCGACAAAAGGCTATAATGTTGAGATCGCCGGTCAGAACAGAAAACGGTATACCGATAAAGAGGCAGCCCAGAAATATATTGAGGGACGAAAAAAGGCGTTTGCACATCTTTTTACAGAAATATCGCCGCCTATCCCTGCTGAATATGCTCGACCGTTCATGGTCAATGGCATTCTGTTGCCCGGCTACACGGTACAGGGTCAGGAACCTGCTGTATCAACAATCACCGCCGACGAGATCATCAATGAGATTCTCGGCGTCGATTCTGTAACGAAAGATAAAAAGCCCTCTGTGCTGAAAAAGCTCGCCGAGGGTAACAAAGGGAAAACGGCGTCGGCAAGGGGCGCAAAAGATAAGGAGGAACAGAGTATTTGAAAGTGCTCATGGTAGAACCGGGTAAGGTTCCGTATGAAACTGAGGTCGAGGGCGGATATAAAGAGATCCAAAAAGCTATCGGCTGCGATATTTTTCAGGCGACCTATCCGTTTGAGGATTTGGTCGCTGTTTTATGTGACGAGGAAGGTAAGCTGAACGGCTCGAAACCGAACCGAGCCTTGTATGATCAGGATGGAGATATGTACGACATCCTTTTCGGCAAATTTATGGTCGTCGGTCTCGGAGAAGAAAACTTTACGGATCTGTCGCCTGAGCTGATGGAGAAGTTCAAGGAGCGATTCAAGCACCCGGAATCATTCATGCAGCTTTGCGGCAGGGTCGTCGCGATCAAGGAGCCGATACCCGGTGAAAAAGCGCCCGGTAAGGCTCAGGGTCAAGAGTTATGATGTGGGCGGCGACGAAAGGCGCTTATCTGCTCACGGTACAGCCGGACGACTTCTTTCCCAATCCGCGGCGTGAGGACGAAAACTTCGGTACGCTGATCTGTTTTCACCGCCGCTATGATTTAGGCGACAAGCGCGAGTTTAAGGATTCCGACGATCTAATTCACTATCTCTTTATAAGATCATCCGGCGAGAAAAACATCAGTGAAAAAGAGTATTTGTATGAAAGGCTGATGGCACGCTGGGAGGATGAATCAGAGGGTGCCTATCCTTCGACAGCCCAAATCAAAGCAATGAATAACTATCTGATGGCTGAAATACAAAAAGGCTTCGTCGTTTTGCCTGTCTATCTGCTCGATCACAGCGGACTTGCTATGAGTACAACGGACTTTAATGATCGCTGGGACAGCGGGCAAGTCGGTATCATTTTTGTCTCTAACGATAAGATCAAAGAGGAATACGAGGTCGATTTCATCGAGCCGGTACTGCGATTGCAGGTTGAAGAACGCCTGAAAGAAGAAGTAGCTGAGTACGACGCCTATCTGCGCGGCGAGTGCTATTGCTTTGAGCTGTATGAGGACGGAGAGCTGGTACATAGCTGCGGCGGCTTTACCGGAGCTTTTGATAAAGCTGTCAAGGATATGGTCGAGTATCTTCCCGACGACTGTGCCGGAATGGTTGATGATCTTGCGGAAACCGACGGTATGCCTTCTATGGTTCAGACGCTCCGCAAGCACGCGAATATTATGGTCGATCAGGCGGCAAAAGATCACGAGCACCAACCGCGACAGAAATCTATCAACGTGGAACATTAAGTAAGGGGGATTATTTGCAGGAAGAAATCGATCAGAGAACCGTATCGATCACCGTTCAGGCGGCAAAGTTGTCGGGACGTGTACTGAAAGCGGCTATGACGGCTGCGTTGCAGAAAATGCAACAGCAGCGTCATTCATCAAAGGTCGGTCGCAATAGCTTGAAACGGCTTGCTCAGGGAGACGGCGGGATGAATACGATTGAGGTCTCAGGGCGGCTGCGTTCCTTTGAACGTTACGCCCGAAAGTATCGGATAAGGTATCATATAGAAAAAGAAGTCGGTTCAAAACCGCCTCGCTGGACTGTATTCTTCAAAGCAAATCAGGCGGACGCTTTGACCGCTGCTTTTCAGGAATACACCAATAAGGACCTCAATCGTTCTAAGAAGCCTTCGCTTGTCGCTCAACTCCGCAAGTTCAAGGAGCTTGTGCAGTCCATTGGCAAGGATCGTGTTCGCAACAAGGAGCACGGAGGTCCCGAACGCTGAGCAAGAACGATATTATCAAGAGATATGTCATACCGCATTTGCCGTATCTGATCTTTGTATGGATATTTGCGAAGCTCGGCGAGGCGATCCGTCTTGCGCCCGGGGTTGACGCTTCCGCTAAAATGCTGGGGCTCAGTCAGGGCTTTTCATCTGCCTTCGGTCACTTCTTTCTTTCCGCGTGGCTTGATCTCTTGATCGGTGTTGCCGGCGCTGTGATTATCCGGCTTGTCGTATATGTCAAAAGCAAGAACGCGAAGAAGTACCGGAAGAACGTCGAGTACGGCAGCGCTCGTTGGGGCAATAAGAAGGATATTGCCCCGTATATGTCCGCTGATCCGTGGGATAACATCATTCTCACACAGACCGAAGGACTGATGATGTCCGGCAGGCCGAAAAATCCTACCTACGCGAGAAACAAGAATGTGCTGGTCGTCGGCGGATCGGGTTCCGGTAAGACGCGGTTTTTCATCAAGCCGAATCTCATGCAAATGCACAGCTCCTACGTTGTGACCGATCCGAAAGGAACGGTGCTGATCGAGTGCGGTAAGATGTTACAGCGCGGCGTGCCGAAGCGGGACAAAGAAGGTAATGTCATTAGGAATAAAAGAGGAAAAATCGTCCGTGAGCCTTATAAGATCAGGGTGTTCAATACGATCAACTTTTCTAAGTCTATGCACTTCAATCCATTTGCCTATATCCACTCTGAAAAGGATATATTGAAGATCGTCACTACCCTTATCGCCAACACCAAAGGCGAAGGTAAAGCAGGCGACGATTTTTGGGTGAAAGCCGAAACCCTGCTCTATACTGCGCTGATCGGGTACATTTACTATGAAGCGCCGACCGAGGAACAGAACTTTGCTACGCTTGTTGAAATGCTCAATGCTATGGAAGTTCGCGAGGATGACGAGAATTTCAAGAACGCTGTCGATCTCCTGTTTGACGCTTTGGAGAAGAAAGATCCCGATCACTTTGCTCTCAGGCAGTATAAGAAGTACAAGCTGGCGGCGGGCAAAACAGCAAAATCGATCCTGATCTCCTGCGCGTCGCGTCTGGCTCCCTTCGATATTAGGGAAGTCAGAGAGATCACCATGTATGACGAGCTGGATTTAGACAAGCTCGGAGACGAGCGGACGGCGCTGTTTCTGATCATGTCGGATACGGACGGGACCTTCGCTTTTCTGATCAGCTTGATCTACTCGATCCTGTTCAACCGACTGTGCGAGCGCGCCGACGATAAATACGGCGGCCGTCTGCCGGTTCATGTGCGTTGCCTCATAGACGAAGCCGCGAACATCGGTCAGATACCGAACCTTGAAAGGCTGATGGCGACGATCCGTTCCCGAGAGATCTCCGCTTGCCTTGTGTTGCAGGCACAATCCCAGCTAAAGGCGCTGTATAAGGATAACGCCGACACCATTATCGGTAACTGTGATTCAAGTCTGTTTCTCGGGGGTAAGGAAGAAACCACGCTGAAAAGCTGGAACTCGCTTTTAGGTAAGGAAACGATAGATCTGTATAATGAAAGCGTGACGAAGGGTAATCAGGAAAGTCACGGACAGAACTATCAAAAGCTCGGTAAAGATCTGATGTCGATGGACGAGATCGCCGTCATGGACGGCGGCAAATGTCTGTTACAGATCCGAGGGGTGCGTCCTTTCTTATCCAAGAAGTACGACATCACCAAGCACCCGAACTACAAGTATTTATCTGACTATGATCAGAAAAACACTTTTGATATAGAGAAGTTCTTATCCACTCGCTTTGTGCCGGATAAGGATGAACGATATATCAACTATGAAATCAGCGCCGAAGATCTGGCGCACTATTCAAAATAAGGGGGTTCATTTTTGCACGTTAGGGATTCTCCCTAATAAGGAAAAAACAGAAACCAAAATGCTTGCGCCGCTGTTTTGGCAGACAGCGGCTTTTCTAATTATAGGAATACCTTTTTATCAATTTACGCTCAATTCACAGTCAATGACAAATGCGTTTGACACGCCGATTACGACCTAAGGGGTAAGACAGGTCAATTTCGAGTCAATTTGCAGTCAATGACAGCTAAGCAGACCGATTTACCGTTGTACGGCCTATAAGGGGTTATGACAGGTTATCAACAGGCGAATCGAATGCATGAGCGTCGCGTTGCTCAATTTCGACTCAATTTACAGTCATTGACAGCCATTTTGTAGGAGGTATTTAATGGGATTTTTTTCAAGCGCTATAGATACTTTAAGAATTCTTGTTATTGCCCTCGGCGCCGGCTTAGGCGCGTGGGGCGTTGTCAATCTTCTGGAGGGTTACGGTAATGACAATCCCGGCGCGAAGTCGCAGGGTATGAAGCAGCTCATGGCCGGCGGCGGTATCGCCGTCGTAGGCGCTACTCTGATTCCTCTGCTCTCGGGCTTATTTAGCTGATAGCCTATGCTGATAATCGACGCATTAACCGACTGGATCAAGAAGGGTATGGTTGACGCGGTAGAGAGTCAGTATCAGAGCATTTTTGATTCTGTCAACAGTCAGGTATCGGACGTCTCGTCTCAGGTCGGACAGACGCCGCAGGGCTGGAACGGTAATGTGTTCAGTATGATCAAAACACTTTCGGAAAGTGTGGTCGTTCCGATAGCCGGCATGATCCTGACCTTTGTTCTCGTGTATGAGTTGATCCAAATGATATTGGAGAAAAACAACATGCACGACTTTGACACGTTCAACATATTCAAGTGGATATTCAAAACTTTTGTAGCGGCGTACCTCTTGACGAACTGCTTTACAATCGTCATGGCGGTATTTGACCTTGCTCAGAATGTCATTACGCAGGGCGCGGGTATTATCAATAATAATCTTGATGTCAGCGCCTCAATGAGCAATCTGCGCTCCAAACTCGAAGCTATGGGAGTGTGGGAGCTGATCGGGCTGTGGCTCGAAAGTAATATTATCCATCTGTGTATGTGGATTCTCTCTATCGTGATCTTTGTAATCGTCTACGGCAGAATGATCGAGATATATCTGACCGTCAGCCTTGCGCCGATTCCGTTCTCTACGATGGCAAATCGTGAGTGGGGTCAGATCGGAACCAACTATCTGCGCTCCGTTTTTGCGCTGGCTTTTCAGGGCTTCTTGATCCTCGTTTGCGTGGCAATCTATGCGGTGCTGGTGCAGACGATCCCATCGTCGGACGATATACACGGCGCTATTTGGGGCACGGCAGGATATACGGTTCTGCTTGCCTTTGCTCTCTTTAAGACCGGTTCTTTAAGTAAAAGTATTTTCTCAGCGCATTAGCGCTTAATTCAATATAAAGGAGATTTGTTTATGAGTAATGTGGAAGAAACAAAACTGCCCAAGGTTGAGGGTAAGAATGATCTGAAAATCGATGTCACCGTGCGCCCGATCACGCCGCGAGGTAATCTGCTCGGTTTTGCCACCGTCACCATCAACGACAGCTTTGCCGTTGAGAACATCCGCGTCTGCACCGGAGATAAGGGACTGTATGTCAATATGCCCTCCGTGCAGGACAGTCAGGGAAAATGGAACGACGTATTCAAGCCGATCACCGCGGACGCCCGCAACCTGATCGTATCGGCGGTCATCAACGGCTACAAAGCCGCCATCGACAAAATGCGCGAGACGCTCGACGCTTCGAGAGCCGCTGCGGAGAAGCCTTCTCTGACCGATACCCTCAAAGACAACGCCGAGAAGGTCAAGAAGCAGCCGAAGAAAACAGCCAGCAAGAGCGAACAGAGTCTTTGATGGCTGACAGCCAAAAGTATAACATTATCTACGCCGATCCGCCGTGGCGGTATGAACATCGCAGCATAAAGGGAGGCGCCGAACAGCACTATCCGACGATGACGCTCGACGACATCTGCAAGCTCCCTGTCGCGGAGCTTGCAGATAAGGACTGCGCTTTGTTCCTGTGGACGACCTTTCCGAAGCTCAAAGAAGCGTTTCAGGTTATGGATGCGTGGGGTTTCAAATATCGCACACTTGCTTTTCTTTGGCTCAAACAGAACCGTAAGGAGGATTCGTGGTTTTACGGGATGGGGTTCTGGACGCGATCTAATGCCGAAGTGTGTCTGCTCGCTATGAAGGGGCACCCGAAACGCAAGTGCGCCGGTATCCATCAATTTGTGATCAGCCATATCGAACAGCACAGTAAAAAGCCCGACGAGGTACGGGATAAGATCGTCATGCTGATGGGCGATCTGCCGCGTGTGGAGCTGTTTGCCCGACAGAAAACGCCCGGCTGGGACGTTTGGGGAAACGAGGTCGATTGTGACCTCGTTATGCCGGAAAGGAGCGCGTGATATATGGAGTTCAGAGAAGCGTTACAACAGCTCAAAGAGCGGCTTGACGACAGCCTGATACATCATGCTAAGATGACGCAGCGTGACGACATCGGTGAACTCTATAAGCTGCAAGCCTATTCAGAGACACATTATTACATGAAGGCTGTACATGATTATACCGCAAGCGAGGTCGAAGCACTGTTACAGTTTGTTGATCCGCTGGAAGTCGCCTATTGGTGCCGTGAAGAAAACACCCATCAAGTGGGACTGCCTATCTGTGATCTGCTCAAAGAGATCCACGCCGACGAACGATTTGAAAAAATCGAGCCTGACTTGTCATTGGAAACAAAGACAAGCAGACTGATCGAGAGGTTTGAACTAAATCTATATCGCTACATGGGGAATGTACGCGAGTTGAGTGATACAGAGATCACAAGGCAAGCTGAGAAAATCGCGGCAACGATGGCGGCGTACAGATATACGGTCGATGAACTTATGCGGGATAATCTCGATGAAAGAGTGATCGATCATCTGCTTGCATTTGAAGATCCTCTCAAATATCTTGCCGACCGCTGGCCGGAGTGTTCTCAGTACGGCGAGGATGTGTTTGAGAATATCGAATATGATCTTATCAATAAGGATGACCGGCAGATCGGTTCTATACATGATCGACTGAAAGACGCTCAGCGCAAAGCGGCAGAACAGCCTAAGTCAACACGCGGGGATACGGCGCGCAGGGATAAGGAATCGAGGTGATAGATTGGCTTATGTTCCCGTACCAAAGGATCTCACAAAGGTCAAGACAAAGGTAGCTTTCAACCTGACAAAGCGGCAGCTTATCTGCTTTTCTCTCGGGGGTGTGATTGGAATACCGACATATTTTCTGACGAGGGGCGCTATCGGCAATACGCCGGCCCTTCTGTTGATGATGGCGCTGATGGCTCCGTTCTTCTTGTTTGCTATGTATGAGAAGGACGGACAGCCTGCCGAAAAGCTGTTGAAGAACCGGCTCCGCTTTATGCTCTGGCCGAAGGAGAGACCGTACAAAACACAGAATATTTATCGTTCAGATAAGGGGGATTCGTTTATTGGCAAAAACCAAGCGGCAGTCAGATCAGGAAAGAAGATTGCAGCAAAACATCAAGCAACAAAAAAAGCTCCGCGCCGAGGTTAAGTCAAAGCAGAATAACGCTGCAAGGGGCAGCGTCAAGGGTAAGCCGTCCAAGAAGAAGGACGGCTTTTTTGCAAAAATATTCGGAACGGCGCCGCAGAGCGTACAACAGAGTATTCCATACATCAACATGTACCGTGACGGTATCTGCCGCGTGAGCGAGCGGGAGTACAACAAAACGATACAGTTTTTCGATATAAACTATCAGCTTGCGCAGGCTGACGATCAAGCGCTCATATTTGAGAATTACTGTGATTTTCTCAATTACTTTGATTCGTCTATCTCTGTGCAGCTCACGCTGGTCAATCAGCGTACCAATATCCGCGACTTTCAAAAGAGTATTCAGATCCCGTTGGTTGGTGATGAACACGACGATACCCGCAAGGAGTACAACGGTATGCTGCAAGGTCAGCTCAGGAAGGGCAACAACGGTATTACCAAGTGTAAGTATCTGACCTTCGGCATTGAGGCTGACGACCTTCGCACCGCAAAGCTGAGGCTCGAAAGGATCGAAACGGATATTATTATGAATTTCAAGAAGTTCGGCGTACAGGCGCAGTCGCTCGACGGCAAGGAGCGTCTCAGCTTGCTTCACCGCCAGCTTCACCCCGACGGTCAGGAAAAGCTCAAATTTGACTGGAAGGATCTCGCGAATACCGGTCTGTCTACAAAGGACTTCATTGCGCCTTCCGGCTTCTCGCTTGCGAAGGACGGCAGGAGCTTTCGCGTCGGCGGACACTACGGTGCGGTCTCATTCCTTCAAATCCTCGCACCCGAGCTGTCCGATCAGCTCCTTGCGGACTTCTTGCAGCTCAACGACACAATCAGCGTCAATATTCATATCAAGTCCATCAATCAGGCGGAGGCGATCAAGAATATCAAGCGCAAGATGTCCGACTTGCAGAAGATGAAGATTGAGGAACAGAAGAAGGCTGTCCGCGCCGGCTATGACATGGATATTATTCCTTCTGATCTTGCTACCTACGGCGACGAGGCAAAGAATCTGTTGGAGGATCTGCAAAGCCGTAACGAGAGAATGTTCCTGATCACCTTTATTATCGAGAACTTTGCCGAGAAGCAGAAGAAGCTCAATAATGATATTTTTTCCGCTTCGGGTATTGCGCAAAAACATAACTGCGCTTTGAAGCGGCTCGACTATCAGCAGGAGCAGGGCTTTATGTCCTCTCTGGCTCTCGGCGTCAATCAGCTCGAGATTGAGCGCGGCATGACGACCAGCAGCACGGCGATCTTTGTACCGTTCCTGACCTGCGAGCTGTTTCAGGAGGGTGAAGCGCTGTATTACGGCCTTAACGCAATCTCCAACAACATGATCATGGCAAACAGAAAGTATCTGAAAAATCCCAATGGCCTTTTCCTTGGAACACCCGGCAGCGGTAAGTCTTTCGCCGCGAAGCGTGAAATGCTCAATGTGTTCCTGCTCACGCAGGATGACATCATTATCGCCGATCCCGAGAATGAGTACGGACCGCTGGTCAAGCGTTTCGGACGTCAGGGTCAGGTCATCGACATATCGCAGAACTCTACCAACTACATCAATCCGATGGATATTAACCTCGATTATTCCGATGACGAGAACCCGATCAATCTGAAAAGCGACTTTATCCTGTCGCTCTGTGATCTGATCGTCGGCGGCAAGGACGGTCTGTCTCCGATTGAAAAGACGATCATTGACCGCTGCACAAGGCTTGTTTACCGTGAGTATCTGCAAAATCCCTGTCCCGAGAATATGCCAATTCTCGGCGACCTGTATGATCTTCTGAGAGCGCAGCCCGAGCCCGAGGCGCAGAGAGTAGCGACCGCTATGGAGATCTACGTCAACGGTTCTCTGAACGTGTTTAATCATCAAAGTAATGTTGATTTGAACAGTCACCGCGTAATTTGCTTCCAGTTAAAGTCGCTCGGCAAGGCGCTCAAAGAAATGGGATTGCTAATCATGCAGGACGCCGTGTGGAACCGCGTAACCGTCAACAGAGCAAAACATAAGACGACATGGTTCTATATCGACGAATTTCATCTGCTGCTCAAAGGACAGACCGGCGCTTTCTCGGTCGAGATCTGGAAACGTTTTCGTAAGTGGGGCGGTATTCCGTCGGGTTTGACACAGAATGTCAAGGATCTGCTCGCCTCACGTGAGATCGAGAACATCTTTGAGAACTCCGACTTTATCTACATGCTCAATCAGGCGCAGAGTGACCGTACTATCCTTGCAAAGCAGCTCGGTATCTCTCAGCACCAGCTTTCTCATGTTACACAGTCCGGCCCGGGCGAAGGTCTCTTATTCTTCGGCAATGTCATCATTCCGTTTGTCGATCACTTCCCGAAGGATACGACCTTGTATCAGATCATGACCACTCGTCCCGACGAGGTTAAGGATGAAGCCGCATAAGAAACATAGGGGGTGAAGAATATGCCGAGAGAAAGAGAAGATATACGGGCGCAGCCGAGGGAGCGGACGTCAGATAAACCAATCAGCAATCCGACAGTGGATCGCCTGTCAGCGGCGTCGCGTACATCGGAAGGATCGACGCGACGCCCTCAAACGATTGTTGACAAAGGTTTCGGCGAGCACAGCAGCGAGGCGTCCACCGTCAATACGACTTCAAGCACGGATAACGCGAGAGATACACACGACTTTTCGCAGACGAGTGCTCGACACACTATGTCGCAGGAGAGCCGCGGCGCGGCGGCGTATGGTAACTATTCTTCTTCGCGTGAGGGTTCGGCCGCCCGTCAGGATGATGCTCAGCCGCGACATCACGTTCAGAGTGATAAAAACAGGTATCATCAACAGTTCAGAGAGGCGGCGCGGGCAGAGGAAAACAATACCCGTACCTCTAAGCTAAATTTTGCCGACGATGATCTGTCCCGTGAGGACGCAGTCAACCGAAAGCTCGAAAGAGCACAGGCGCGGGCGGAGCGTTTTGAAAAGCGTACACACAAAGCGGAACGCAAGCTGCCTTCCCGACGCCGACTTCGTGTCGATGTATCTGCCGATCCTACTACCGGTAAATCGAAACAGCGGTTGAGATTTGAAAAGGAGATCAAGGATCAATCGGTCGCTCTCAACGGACCGGCGGCGCTAAAGCCGATCAAAGCCGCGGCAGGTATGGCAGGCGGTATGATCCATAATCAGATCTACCGCAACGAACAGGAGAACGTCGGTATTCAGGCGGCACACCGCGCCGAGCTTGTCGGCGAAGCCGGTCTCCGTTATGCTAACCGCGCCCGAAAGCTGGCGCCGTATAACAAGGTGAAACGGTTGCAGGGCAAAACCATCAACGCGCAGGCAAAGGCGGCGTATCAAAAGGCGTTAGCGGATAATCCCGCTTTGAAAAAGAAAGGTCTTGCGAAGCTCGCCTACAAGAAGCGCCTGAAACGTAAGTACGCGAAAGCGGCGCGCGACGCTTACAAGAAAGGCAAACGTGCTAAGGACACCGTCGTCACAACGGAGAAGATAGCAAAGAAGGTCGTTCAGACAATCAAGAATCACCCGATAGCTTGTCTTGTGATCGGATTGCTTCTTTTCCTAATCATCTTTATCGCTTCGGCGTTTTCTTCCTGCGCCAGTATCGGAGCAGGAACCGGCGGTATTGTATCCGCGGCGTCGTATCAGGCGGACGACTACACCATATCTCAGGCGGAGTTGACCTATACCGAGTGGGAGACCGATCTGCAAATGGAGATCGACGATATTGAAAACACCCATCCCGGGTATGACGAATATCACTATCAGATCGACGCGATAGAGCATGATCCCTATGTCCTGATGGGCTACCTGACCGCCGTGTACGGAGAGTTTGACAGCGCTACCGCTGAGACCGCCATGCGCGGGCTGTTCAACAGCCAATATCATTTATCTGTTACAGAAGAAGTGCAGCGCAAAACGCGGACTGAATCGCGCACCGATCCAACGACGCACCGTCAATCGGCAACTGAGGTTGAGTATGAATATAAGATCCTCAATGTCAAGCTGACAACGACGCCGCTTGAAAGGGTCGTCGCCTCTCGCATGAACGCCGAGCAAAAAGAGATCTGTGAGCTGTTGATGACAACAAAGGGATGTCGTCAGTACGTCGGCAATGTATTCGGAGATACCAACTGGATACCGTATGTCACCAGCTACTACGGATACCGTGTTCACCCGATCAGTGGGGATAAGAACTATCATACCGGTGTTGACATCGGGATGTCTCAGGGTACGGAGATACGAGCCGGTCACGATGGAACCGTTACGATTGCCGGTGAAAATGGCGGCTACGGCTTATGCGTTGAGCTGTCCGGTGAAACGCCCGAGGGTAAGAACCTTGTCACAAAGTACGGCCATTGTTCGCAGATACTTGTATCGGTCGGTGATACGGTCAGCGCAGGTGATGTGATCGCAAAGGTTGGCAGCACGGGTAATTCGACCGGTCCGCACCTTCATCTGGAAGTGTTGGTTGACGGAGATTACCTTAATCCGCTGTTCTTTGCGGAGACCGGTGACGAGACCGAGCGGCACTTGCCGACAGGAACAGGGCGCAGCGGCAGCTATACCAATTACAGCGTACCGCCCTCGGCGCTATCCGACGCAAGGTTCAGAGCGATCCTGACAGAAGCGGAAAAGTATCTCGGTTACCCGTATGTATGGGGCGGATCAAGTCCGGAAGAATCGTTTGACTGTTCGGGTTTTGTCTCGTGGGTCATCAATCACAGCGGTTGGGACGTCGGACGACAGGGCGTTTTAGGTTTGGAAGATTTCTGTACGACTATTGCGCCTTCTGAGGCAAAGCCCGGCGATCTGATCTTCTTTGAGCGAACCTATGACGTTGTGGGCGCAAGCCATGTCGGGATCTATGTCGGCGACGGCATGATGATCCATTGCGGCGATCCCATATCCTATACAAGTATCAATACGAGCTATTGGCAGGAGCACTTTTTACATTTCGGCAGACTGCCGTAAATCTATATATCGGAGGTATTATTTGAATCTAAAAATTGAAAAGCTCAATAGAGATATTGAGAAAACAGAAACCAAAATTGCCGAGCTGCAAGATAAGCTCCGCGAGTATAAGAAGCAAAAGACGGATCTCGAAAACAGCGAGCTTATCGCTTTTTGCCGCGACAATCATTTGACGCCGGCCGAACTTGCGGTGTTTTTGCAGAAACGAAATGCAAAAGAAACGGAGGATGACTATGAGAATTAAGCGAATCGCCGCGCTGACGGCGCTGTTTATGTTGATGGCGGTCTTTACATTCTCGCTGACAGTATTTGCCGAGCCCGTAGACGCGACGACCGCACCGGCGGCGCCGGCTGCACCTGTGACAGAAACGACAACTCCTGCGCCTGCGCCGACAGCCGCACCGACTGTTCCGGCTCCGACGTTATCACCGAACGCCTTAACACCAAACGGGCAGGCTTCGGTACTCAACTACTATCAGAGCGACAGTGACGACAAGGAGTTTTACACGATCACTACACCGGCGGGCAACGTCTTTTATCTGGTCGTGGATGGAGCGCGAGGCTCCGAAAACATTTACTTTCTCAATGCTGTGACAGAATCCGATTTGATGGCACTCGCGGCAGCAAACGACAGGATCACGATCAGCTCGATTCCTTCCTCTCAGTCCTGTACCTGTTCTGATAAATGTACTGACGGTCATGTGAACGAGGATTGCCCGGTGTGCAAAACCGATATAAGCAAATGCTCGGGTAAATCTTCCTCAACCGCTGATGAAGTGAATCCGAGCGGAAAAGCTGAGAAGGGCGGAGATAATAACATGATGATGTATATTGTTATCGGCGCGGCGTTCGTGCTTGTAGCCGGTATCGGTATTTACATGAAGATCATCAAGCCGAAGAAGCAGGGAACTTCATTCGACGACGAGGAAGAAGCCGAGGGCTACGGCGAGGACTACAGTGACGGTGAGCACTACGGCAGTCCCGATTATCTGCCCGAGGATGATACAGACGGCGACGAGTAACGCCGTAAGGAAACAGCAAGATAAGGTTTATATAGATCGCGGACGCGGAGACTATGGGGGTAGTCTCCGCGCCCACACTTTAGGAGGTTCTTTTTTGATCAAACACATTATGCCGTTACCCGGCTATATTCATCTGTACCGCTCTCTGCTTCGCTTTTACGATATGCCGGAGAACGAGGTCAAGGAAATGCTGTATGCGCTGAACACCGCGAACCTTGACTGCTTCGGGTACTATCACCCGGATATTGCAGTCATTGAGAGCAGACCGGCAGTTTTTGCCTTTCGTCTCGAAAACTGCCATGACCGCCCTTACCGTACAGAGGTTCAGTTATATAAGGCGCTTGAAGCCTTGCAGCACAGTGTCGAAATATCGCTGATGACCTGCTATCAGCGAGAGGCGTTGCAGAAGCTCAAATGTATCATGGCCAATCTCGAATACCGCTTTTTCAAAAGCTACGGTATCGAGATCTTCGATAACCGTACTGTTTACAGCGAGTGTACTTTCCACCTGGTACCAAAAAAGAGGGAGCCGAGCGTACCGATCATGTGCGAGTGGGTCAACCTTCCGACCGCGTAAGGGAGCGCTCAATATGACAACGAAAGAGTTGGGAGCGGTTTTTGAGGAACAGGTACAGCGTTGTCGTGAAGTCCTGTTAGTCAAGGGCAAGGAATACACACCCGATGAAGCGGATCGCTTTTCTTCCTTCAAGACGGCGGCGGAGTTGCAGCACATCGAACCGGAAAAGGCGCTGCTCGGTATGCTCTCAAAGCACATCGTTTCTCTTTACGATATGAGCTTTGTCGGCGTCGATCACTATGATATGGCTGTATGGGACGAGAAGATCACCGACAGTCTGAACTATCTGTTTATCTTAACGGCTATCATCAAGGAGGCAAAATTATCAGAAACATCGAAGTGAAGATCTTGAACTGCGACGCAGTACAAGAGGCGGAAAAGAATACCGTGTTTGCGGCAAGACTGACGCAGCATGGGCATGAGATCCACAGCATGGATGATCTCATGCGGTTATACAACAAAGAATATACCGGGAAAACGCTGCAAAGCATTATTTCGTTGCCGCACCCGACCGTACAGAAATTCGAGGTCATCACCGTCGCGGTCGTCGGCGCGAGCCGCCGTTTTCTCTCTCAGATAACGAGACACCAAAACGAAGTCAAGTATATGAGCGCGTCGCTGCAGTACAGCAACTATGCCGGCAAATCCGACTTCGTGATCCCCTACGAGATACTGACCGCGCCCGAGGATATACGGGAATCTTATATGGAGATATGTCGGGATGATATGAACTTCTACGCGTACTTAACGGATTGCGGCGTCGATCACGATACGGCGGGCTATGTTACGCCGCAGGCGCTCCGCAATATCCTGATCATATCCGCGACGCCCTATCAGTGGAAACACATGATCGGTCAGCGCGTCTGTCGTCGCAATACCGATGAAATGCAGATCGTTATGTTGAAGATCTGGAAGGAGCTGTATCAACTCAGCCCGGTCATGTTCTCTGTTGATCAGGCAGGAACCTTCTGTCAGCGCGACAGGTGCATGGAAGGTAAAATGAGCTGCGGCGATTCCGATATTTCTATTCTCACTCCCGATCTGATTCTTGATCTGTACTATCCGGCGTTGAAGGAGGCTGAGTATGAAGATAAAGCTGATTGATTTCGGCGTAGCGGAGGATCATCGACCGTTCAGACCGCACGATAACGACGCAGGCGCCGATGTGTATATGCCGTATGACTGTACCGTAAAGCCCGGTGAGATCGCAAAGATACCACTCGGCTTCGGTATCGAAGTGCCGGATGGGTATGCTGCCTTTGTCTTTCCTCGCAGCAGCATGGCAGTCAAGGGACTTGTCTGCGAGCTGCCGCCTATTGATTCCGGCTATCGCGGCGAGATCCATGCAATCATCAGCAACGTAAGCAGCACGGAGCAAAAGATCCGTAAAGGCGCGAGGATCGGGCAACTTGTGATCACGCCTGTTATCATTGCGGACTATGTGATCGATCACGGTGATCGGCGCGGTATGGGCGGCTTTGGCAGTACAGGAGAATGACGGAGGCAGAGCATGATTTGTGTTGACGCGAGAAATGAGATCTTTGAGCATATCGAGCTGTTCGATTCTCCGGCTATGTTCACCAATGCGCGGGTTGATCGCTCTACCGTACCGGATGGGTTGTTCTGTTATGACGTTCGCGGCTCCGACGATGATCCGGGCGCGCTGTGTGTGATGGAAAATCATGTCATGGTGAATCATGCCGGTACTGTTATCGGGGCTGTGGATTACCGGCTTGAAAAGGGCGGTTACAAGACTATCGGCGAAGGGATCAACTTCCTCGGCGACGAGATCACCCTTGACGAGTTTTGCAAGCTGCACGGCGTCGAGATCGGCGAGCCGAAAAAGGGTGTGCTGGACGCCCTCAAAGAGAATCGCGAAAAGGTTGCAAAACAGCCTGTTCATAAGATAATAGCGGATAAACAGAAAACGCTTTGAACTGTATCGTAGAATAGCTCTAAAACGTCCAGAATTGAGCTGTATCGCATTTTTAGAGAAAGGTAGGGTAAATTTTACTCCGATTTTGAAAAACGAGGTAAAAACGACTGGATTTTGACTTTGATTGTTCTAAAAAGTCAGTGTTTAAGCCGTTTTTGAGCTTTTGGCGACGTTTTGAATTTTGACTTGGGGTTAAACAAATTTGTTAGGAGGCAGATATTGAAATTAGTTATAGCGGAAAAGCCGTCGGTTGCGCTTTCGATTGCAAAGGTGCTGGGCGCGACAAAGCGGCATGAAGGATATATGGAGGGCGGCGGTTATCTGGTGAGCTGGTGCTTCGGGCATCTGTTGGGGCTTGCCGATCCTGAAATGTATGACGAAAAGCTGAGGGGCTGGTCATATAATACGCTGCCGATCATTCCCGATAAGTGGATGTACGGCGTTGCAAAGGATAAAAAGAAACAGTTGTATATTCTTTCTGACCTGATGAAAATGAGAGAGGTCGATAGTATCGTTTGCGCAACCGACGCGGGCCGTGAGGGAGAATTGATATTCAGGCTCGTGTATGACTACTCTAAGTGCAACAAGCCCATTGAAAGACTGTGGATCTCGAGTATGGAAGATGAAGCGATCCGAAAAGGTTTTGCTGAGCTCCGTCCCGGCAGCGATTATGATATGCTCTATCAGGCGGCGCTTTGCCGTGCTCAGGCAGATTGGATCGTCGGGATTAACGCGACGAGGCTGTTTACCGTGCTATATGGTGAAAAGCTCAACGTCGGGCGCGTGATGTCCCCGACGCTTGCGCTGCTTGTTCAGCGTGAGGCTGAGATACACAGTTTCAAGAGCGTGCCGTTTTATGTTCCTGAGATCACCTGCGGCGGTTTTACGGCAAGCGGTGAAAGAACAGACGTAAAAGATCAGGCGGATCAGATCAGGCTTGCTTGTGACGGACGATCTGCGACGGTTCAAAAGATCGAGATACAGAAAAAGACCGAGAAGCCGCCGAAGCTCTATGATCTCACGACCTTGCAGCGTGAGTGCAACCGTATTTTCGGCTTCACGGCGCAGCAGACGCTCGACTATCTCCAATCGCTTTATGAAAAGAAGCTCTCGACCTATCCGAGAACAGACAGTCGCTATCTGAATGAGGATATGCACGATACGGCGCAGAGCTTGATCACATGGCTGCGTGACAACACGGCTGTCGGCAAGGGGTATATGGGTAACGCCGATATTGTAAGGATAATGGATAATAAGAAAGTCACCGACCACCATGCGATCATTCCGACAATGGAGATAACGAAAACCGAGCTTTCGGAGCTGCCTAAGGGAGAACGCTGTGTGTTGGAGCTGATCGCGGCGCGGCTGTTATGCGCTACCGCCCAACCGTACAACTATGAGGCAACGACGGTCACGCTCGATTGTGCCGGCCATACCTTTACCGCCAAAGGCAAAACCATTCTTCAATCAGGATGGAAGGAAATCGAGCGATTATTTCTGTTACAGATGAAGAAGAAACCGTCCGCGGATGAAGCGGAACTGCCGAAGCTGTCCGAAGGACAGGTTTTTGATCATATCGCGGCAAGCGTCCGCGAGGGCAAGACTGCGCCACCGAAGCATTATACCGAGGATTCGTTGCTTTCCGCTATGGAGACGGCGGGAGCGGATGAAACGCCTGACGACGCGGAACGCAAGGGTTTGGGTACGCCGGCAACCAGAGCGGCGATCCTTGAAAAGCTCGTTAGTACCGGATTTGTCGAGCGCAGAAAAAAGCTGCTGATCCCGACACAGACAGGAATAAATCTGATCAAAATACTGCCGGATAACATCAAGTCGCCGCTTCTCACAGCGGAGTGGGAGTCCAAGCTAAAGCAGATCGAGCGCGGCGAGCTGAGCGCTGAGGGCTTTATGAACGGTATTACCGATATGATCACCGGCTTGGTACAGACGCACGATAAGCCCGATAAAGAATACCTGTCTCTGTTTCCTAAGGAAGATAACGAGGGCGGGATCATCGGCGTGTGTCCTCGCTGCGGATCTGACGTTGTTGCAAAGAGCAAGGGCTTTTTCTGCGATAACCGCAGTTGCACCTTTGCTCTGTGGAAAGATAACTACTTTTTCAGATCAAAGCACAAGAAGCTCACAAAGAGTATTGCGACCGCTCTGCTCTCCGACGGGCGAGCTTTTGTTGAGGGGCTTTACAGCGAGAAGAAGAACAAGAACTATGACGCCTTTGTCGTTCTCGATGATACCGGCGGAAAATACGTCAATTTCAAGATTGAGTTTCCGCAGCGAAAGGATCATAAGAAGGGGAACCGTAAGTGAGCGCGTCAACCTGTTTTGAATACGGCGGGTACCACTTCTTTCCGTTGCGAAGATTCAACAATGGAGAGGGCGATTTCTTTGCCCTCTCCAAACGGCTTGAAAGAGATTTCTCGTTAGGGTTATTCGATTACAAGGATCGGCAGAAGTTTCCGTACTCTTATGATGAATTCTATAAAGTCGCCACTAATCCAAATTACGACATTTTTTGCTGTGTTGAAAACGGTAAAATCTATGTACCGGCGACACATGAGCTGTTTATCTACCACAATCCGAATGATTATCACAAGCGCGAACAAAAGATCATAAAGAATCGTCTGCTGATCGATACGAAGAATCAGTATTTTGACTTGAAGGTGATCGATAACCGCCGCTTCATGTATAACACCAAAACCGGCATACTCGTTCTCGGCGCACAGCTCCCTCCGTCAAGGAAGATACGCGGCAGCCATGCCGAGGATCTGTCTAACGCCGGTATATACAGCGGATATGACGACTATGTGCGTGGTTGGGCTGGCATCGGCAAGGACTTTCCTCACGGGGTTATCCATTTTGCTCCAAATGTAGACGACAGGAATACAGAGCTGTATAACCGAGCTTTCGATACGCTTGAAATGTTTGCACAGAACGGCGCTGAGGCAGCGACGATTATCCGTGCTCTCGGGAAACGCTGGGAACAGCCTTTATTTTCGATCCTTTCTGATATGGAGCACAAGCCGTCTATCCATGAACAGCTAAAACAAAAGCCGGAGCAGAAAAGCGTCCGGCATGAACAATCGACAAAGAAAAAGGAGGCTGAATTATGAGTATTACCCATATTGAAACGGATCAGTTGCGGGAAATGTCCGATAAAGAAGGACTGATCATTCAGGGCTGCGGCGGTCCGCTGCAGGAATGGGTTGACGGGATCAACGATATACTGACAGAAAGCGGCATACTCAAAAACGGCAGTCGTTTTGAAAACGTCTATTCTTTTGAACACGAAAACGTGACCTGTTTGCTGTTTCCGTTTGAGGATGTCGATCTGCACATGGGAAAGCTCGCCATGTGGCGATTGCAGACACATAAAGAGTTTTACGGTACATGGCTCTCTGACTATGTGCCGAACCGATTGGGCGGTTTTATTGACGAATCACAGTACGCAACCGACAAGCCCGACTGTGCGCTGATCGGCGAGGACGGCAATATCTTTAATCTGATCGGTATTGCTTCACACACACTCAAACGCTGCGGACTTACAGATCAGGCAAAAGAAATGTCCTCTCGTGTCATGTCAAGCGGCAGCTATAGTGAGGCGCTGGGGATCATCGGCGAGTATGTCAACATTACCGACGCTGAGCATGTGCGTGAGTATCGCCCCTCTGTCGTCAAGAAGATCAAGGAAACAAAGGTCGCGGAGCCGTCCGATCAACCAAAACAGCATAAACCTCAGGAAAGGTAGGTGTAGAATATGAGTGAAACAGTTTACGGCGTATGGGCTGTTCGCAGCGGTAATTCAATTTTCGGTCATGCTGAGGCGTGGTGTAAGGATCACGGCAAGGTGATTGAGTTTGAGTCAAGAGCCGAAGCGGAGAAGTATGCCTCCGAGCGGAACAAGGAAACTTCCTATAATTGCCATTACTATGTCAGACCAAAGCAGCATGAGCGCGATTCGGTCAAATATCCTATCGAGCGCACACCCGACGATAAAGTACCGGCGGTCGGTCGTCCGGCGCATTTGCCGGAAAACTATTTGTTGAACGCCGAGCTGAAAGAAGAAGCGCAAACGGGTAACTACAATATGCTTGACGGCAGGATGGATAATATTTCGCCGGAGAGTGCGGCGGAGAAATCTTCTGTGATCGATAAGCTGAAATCGGAGCAGTCCGAAAAGGATCAGAAGCAGCCCTCTCGCGGCGACAAGAAGCGGGAGCGCGAGATATGACGCCGCAGGTTTTCCGTGACGTTGATATTCTCGCCTCGTTAGCAGGGATCATGGATCAGCATACGAAGTATTATAAAGACGACTTCGACCTGGATAAGTCTATTATTCACGCACTATCTCGTTCATCGGATGAAAACGACCGTCGCCTGATCTGGCTTTGCCGTCCTTTGGGAACCCATTGTCTCAGAGAGCGTGACGTCTTTTTGGAAGGAACTCACGAAAACAGTGTATTCCGATTCTATCACGAACAGACAAAGGATAATGTGCTGGCGTATGCGATCCATCTGAAAGATACGGACGGATCAATCGTCAAAGGAGATATTTACACGCTGGACTACGCTCAGGAAGTTGAGCGGCTGCCTTTGGTGAGTTGTCCTATCGAGCAGGTGACGATCTACTATCCTGATGGCAATGAGTTTACTGTGCCTTATAAGAGTATGCGCGGCGCGGTCAATGAGTTATCCAAAGTTCACGGCGATCCTGCTTCGTTCCGCTATCACCCGGAGAGTGAAGCAGAACTCGGCATGATCCTGCGGCGTGTTCATTGTAACCGAGATCGGCGCGCCAACCGCGGGAGCATTGATCTGTACCTCGAGAATCTGCGCGGCGGCTCTCTCCGAGGTGAGCTGAAAAAGGCAAAGACTGAGGTACAGTCTCCGGCTCAAAAGGCTGCAAAGAAGGATCAACAGTCGTTATGAAGAACGGCTGTCGAACGGTAAGAGTCCACATGCTGCTTTCGGAAAAAGAGGCACAAACGATCCATAAGCGAATGTCGGAGTGCGGAATAACCAATCAATCCGCCTACCTTCGTAAAATGGGGATCGACGGCTATATCATTCATGTGGATATGAGCGATATTCGTTCTCTGACAAAGCTGCTGGGTATCTGTTCCAAAAACCTTAATCAGTACGTTCGGCGAGCGAACGAGACCGGCAGTATCTACGAAACCGACATTGAAGATCTGAGGGAGCGACTGCGAGAGATCCAAGCTGACGTCAAAACTATTCTGAAAGAATATGAAAAAATACCGAATTAGCCGCTGACAAAACTACCCATGTGCGGTAGAATAAAGATAGGAATATATCATTATTTTCAGAAAGGAGTGCTGACTATGCGTCTGTTATTCAAAATTCTTTCGTTACCGTTTATTCCTATCACATGGGTCTTGTATGGGCTGTGCAGGCTGATCGTTCTTATCTCAGGAATGATTCTCGGTATCATGGCGGGACTTGCGCTGATCGCGGCAATCGTGCTGTTCGTAAAGGTTGATTTTATGACCGGCTCTATTGTTCTGATAGTCGCGTTCTTGATCAGCCCATACGGTATTCCGAAGCTGGCGGCGTGGTTGACCGGTAAGCTCGGCGGTCTCAGCTATGCTTTGAGAGATTTTGTTACGAGCTAAATATATTATTACAATATGGAGCGAGGCGTTTCGGCGTCTCGCTCTTTTTTGAAGGAGGATATATTGAATTGAGTATTGGTGAAAGAATATGTTTCTTTCGCAAAAAAAGAGGTCTGACGCAAGAACAGTTAGGCCGATTGATCGGGTTACCGGATAACAGTGCTGACGTTCGTATTACTCAGTATGAGTCAGGCTCTCGTAAACCTAAGGAAGATGTTATCAAGGCGTTGGCAGAAGTGTTTGGTATCTCGCCGTTTGCTTTGAGTATTTCCGATATAGACGATCCTCTCGTCATTCTGCATACGCTGTTTGCAATGGAGGACGTTTACGGTGCGTGGGTTGAAAAGAATCTCTCTGCGATTGCTTTGAACTTCGATCCATATAACAATGAGAATGCTGCGCGGTTGTTTAATATGCTTTGCGATTGGCGTGAGCAGTTTGAAAAAAGGATCAACGGGATCATCACAAAGGAAGAATATGATAACTGGCGATACAATTATCCGGGAAAGGACGGCGTCGTTCAATGAGAAAACACTTGCCGATTTATTATCATTCTGCCGGTTATGCCGAAGAATATCACCAGACAGAATTGTACCGTGCGTCATACAAGTTGAACCTGATGTGTCGTGACGCGATCCGCGAGGCAATAGAAACGCATTACAAAAACAACAGTCTGGATGAAGCAGCGGCACATGAGATTATAGAGCAATTCGGATATAAAAGGGCAATGGCTGTTCTTGCTAATACGGTAGTTAATAATAGCTGGGACGGACGGTATTCTTCAAGCAATAAAAAGTGGGCACAGGACGTGGTTTTGCCCTGGTGTATGCTCGGAGAAAACAATCATACTTTTACGCTGGCCACCACACACCCCGGCCTTGTAGATTTATTCTTGACGCAGGTTCGGCAAGAATACGACAGAGCTTTCAACCGCACATCAGTCAAAGCGGCGTTGAAAGATAATGAGCCTAAGAATTCAGAGGCAGCAAAAAGACCGAGCAAGAAAGGCCCGTCATTATAAAGCAAGGGGGATGATAGTATAGCGACCACACGGCTTATGCCGCTCCATATCGGCAAAGGACAAACGACATCGACCGCGATTGCAAAGATTATTGATTACGCTCAAAATCCTGAAAAGACGGATAACGGCAGACTGATCACCGGATATGAGTGCGACACAGTGACCGCCGACGTTGAGTTTACGTTGTCTAAGCAGCAATATCTCCGGCAAACCGGCAGGCGGCGCGGCAGAGACGATGTGATCGGCTATCATCTTCGTCAGGCGTTCTTGCCAGGAGAGATTACGCCGGAAGAAGCAAATCAAGTCGGTTACGAGCTTGCCATGAAGCTGACAAAGGGTAACAACGCCTTTGTCGTTTGCACCCACATCGACAAGCACCATGTTCACAATCATATCATCATCAATTCGGTCGATCTCGATTGCAAGCGAAAGTTTCGCAACTTCTGGAACTCAGCTTGGGCGATCCGCAGGATCAACGATAAGCTCTGTCTGGAGCACGGTCTATCGGTTGTAAATGATCCTTTGGTGAGCAAAGGAGATTACAGCGATTGGCTCGGCAGCGAGAAGAAGCTATCCTATCAGGAGCAGCTTCGCCGTATCATCGACACCGTACTTGATGAAAAGCCGAGGGACTTTGAGGACTTTCTAAAACAGCTCTCGACCTATGGCGTTACCGTCAACACCAAAAGAAAGAATCTGCGGTTAAAAGCACCCGGTCAAACAAAGTTTACCCGGTGTAATTCACTCAAAGGCGACTACACCGAGCAGGCAATCCGCGAACGTATCGAAGGCGTCCGTGTTGTTGATTCAAAGCAAAAAGTGAAAAGGCCGACCGTACCGAAGGTTGGTCTCTTGATTGATATTGACGCTGCGATCCGCGCCGGCAAGGGTCCGGGATATGAACGCTGGGCGAAGGTCTTTAATCTCAAACAACTCTCTCAGGCTGTTCTCTATTTGAAAGAACACGGCGATATGAGCTATGAGGATCTGAAAGAAAAAACAGCCGTAGCGGTCACGAGGTTCAATAATTTATCCGCGGAGATAAAGGATCTTGAATCGCAGATGTCCGATAACGCAGAGCTGCAAAAACAGATCGTCAACTACGCCAAAACGCGAGCGGTCTATGCTGAATACCGCAAGTCCGGTTACAGTAAAAAGTTTCGTGCAGAGCATGAAACGGAGATACTGTTACACCAAGCGGCAAAGAATTATTTTGATAGTCTCGGCGACAAAAAGCTGCCTCACGTCAGAGCGCTTCGAGAGCAGTATCAAGTCCTTCTCGCTCAAAAGCGCAAGGCGTATTCTGCATATAAGCAGGCTCGTGAGGAAATGAAAGAGCTGTATAATGTGAAATCCAACGTGGAACACCTCTTGAATATTTCCGAACATGATACCGAGCGAGAGCGAGAAAAAACACGGCGGTAGAACAATCTGCCGTCGTGTTATCTCAGCGTTCTTTGAACGCGCAGCCCCTCAACAAAGTTGAGGATCTCAGGGGTTTGGGGAAAGTTCACCAACAAGCGTTTTGAGCAAGTATGCGCATACTTGCATTGCTTGCGAGTTGCTGCTATCAATTGAAATTTACAATTTAGTATATGATTCTTTGTATGAATATACCAAATCGACTAATCTGCTTTCTATAGTTTTTTCTATAGAAAAGAACTCCTTTTTTTAGTAGAATATAATTAATACATAAATAATGGTTATGCGGGGATATAAATGGTTATTTGTGTAAAAATCTTTTTTTAATAAACTTGAATAATAAAAATGTATTTCAGAAATAAGTAAA
>JAHKVW010000021.1 GCA_020624805.1 bacterium
GCCCTTCCGCCTGACATCGCTTGTGTTACACCCCGAGGCTCATTTCTCAGGTAACCGTAACAGCTTAAAATATACTTGCCTGTGTGTGAAAAACAGCCGAAAATCAAAGGATTCAAGCCGATTTTCACGTGTTTTGCGTACCGTTTATGCAGCATATATTCAGCATATATGCCGCATACAATGAATACGCAATTTTTCGTTAAATTGAACGATTGATTTTTTATTCTTTTGTGCATGTTGCACAAAACGACGATTTTGTGTACGGGATTTTGGTAGGTACATTATTGGTCATTTTGATGCTTTTTTGCCGCAAAAGGACATACTAACCCTCATCATCCAATTATTGATATTAGTATTATAGCAAATCCGAGTCAAATAGTCAATAAAATGTTACAGGATTTTGTAATGAAATTTACTTTTTGTGCAAGTCGTACAGAGAATTGTGGGTAGTTTCGTGAAATACAACAATATGTGGTGTTTTTGCGGGGTGATGCGGGGATTTGCCTGAGTGTGCGCCCGGAGTGGTCGAGAGAGATGTTTGAGAGAGGTTAAGTCAAAAAAATGAGCATCTTAACGATGAATGTATAGCTTTCTCTTTATACTTGGTAAACACAGAGCCACACCAAATCAGATATCTATAGGAAAGGTTGTCCCCTCATCCGTCAGCTTGCGCTGACACCTTCTCCTCGCCGGAAGCGGCTCCCCCTTTTTCCGCTTTGCGGACATTCCCCCAACGGGGGCACCCCGAGGGGAAGACTTATAAAAAAAGCTCCGAGATGGAGCTTTAGAGAAGATCTTGCCATTCGCGGCGATTATAGAGGACACGGAGGATAATAACGTTCTCCCCCACCACATGATAAATGATATAGTAATTCTTCACCATCATCTTGCGGATCCCTTGCTGATGAAGTGTTTCATCTTGCGATATCGGATTTCTCAGCGGAAACTCACTGAGAGAATCAATCGCATCTATGATGGATTCTTTCATTCGAGAGGCGATTTGAGGCTCAGCAAATGAAGTTTGGATGTATTCAAGCAACTCTCTAATATCTTCCAGTGCGCGGGAAGTTGTCAGAACCTGATACTTCATTCGATACCGAGCTCCTTTGACAACTGCTCAATCGCATTCTTTGCAGGAAATACCTTTCCAAGGCGTTCATCTTCCAGACCTTCTTCGATTTTGCGATAAAGATCCGCTTTGGGGCCGATCAGGCGCTCGTAGTCATCGTTGGAGAGCACAACAAGATCACCGGCGCCGTTCTTCGTGATATATACGGGCTGGTTGGTCTTGTGACAGAATTCGGATATCTCATTGTAATGGTTGCGTAAATCGGAGCTGGGACGGATCATTGCCATAGGATCACCTCATATCAATATTATACCGATATTATATCAAAAAATTGATATGTTGTCAAGATAAGAAAGCTCTTTGGGTAAGGCGATGCCATTCAGCTTACATAATGTGAAAATGGTATTTCGTCAACCCTCCGGCGCATGACATAAGTGTCAGCGCCACCTCCCTTAGGAAAGGGAGGCTAATAAAAAAGCTCCCTGAGTGAGGGAGCTTTGATGGTAGGTTATTCGGTTGAGATTGCCACAGTCCTTACGGACTTCGCAATGACATATCTGAATCGGTTGAGATTGCTATACCCCTTGTGGGATTCGCAATGACAACTCCTCATCATCAGTCAGATGTGTAAGGTAAAAGAGCCAGCTGGCGCGCACGCTTGATTGCGGTGGTCAGGTCGCGCTGATGCGCGGCGCAGGTACCGGTAACGCGGCGGGGCAGGATCTTGGCGCGCTCGGACATATAGCGGCGCAGACGAGCGATATCTTTGTAATCGATATGCTCAACCTTATCTACACAGAAGCCGCATACCTTACGGCGGCGTCTGTTACCCATAGGTCTATCAGCCATGTTGGGTTCTCCTTTCGTAAATATATGGTGACTCGGCATTGCCTCGAACAAGGATACAATCCCTCAGTCACCTTCGGTGACAGCTCCCTTTACCAAAGGGAGCCTATTTTTAGAACGGTAAATCGTCATCCAAAGGCATTGCCTGGAAGTCGTCGGCGGAGCCTGCGGAATACGCGGCAGGCTGCTGCGGCATTGCGGGAGCCTCGGGAACTACCTGAGAGCCGCCGTATGCGCGCGTGTTCTGCGCGGGAGCCTGTGAATAACCGCCGCCATAGGTGCCGGCAGTATCACGGCGCTCACCGGTGAAGCTGACGTTATCAGCCACGACCTCGATCGCGGTGCGGTTCTGTCCGTCCTTCGTCTGATAATTGCGGGACTGGAGCTGACCGTCTACGGCGATGAGAGAGCCCTTGGAAAAATTACGGCATACAAATTCCGCCGAGCTGCGCCACGCGACGATATCAAAGAAATCAGCCTGACGCTGCTCACCCGCCTTAACGTAGTTGCGGTCGACCGCGATACGGAAAGAGGTGACGGAGATGCCTGTATTGGTTGTCTTTAACTCGGGGTCAGCTACTAAGCGACCCATCAAAATTACTCTGTTGATCATGATGTAATCCTTTCGTTCCGGCTGTACAGCCGTAGTCACACTTTATTCGTTCGATTATTCTGCGGGAGCTTCGGCAGCTTCCTCGGCAGGAGCTTCCGCGGGAGCCTCAGCGGCTTGATCAGCTTTGGGCTCTTCTTCCTTCTGAACAGGAATCTCGGAACCCTCGGGCTTGCGGATGATCAATGAGCGGATAACGCCGTCCGTGATCTTATAGATACGATCCAGCTCAGCGGGGAACTCAGCTTCACTCTCGAAGTTCATCAGCACATAGTAACCCTCAGACTCTTTGTTGATCAGATAAGCCAGCTTGCGCTTGCCCCATTCGTCAACACTCTGCAGAGTAGCGTGCTTCTCGATGAGAGCCTTGAACTTCTCGATGAGAGCCTGGATGCCATCCTCGCCCTGCTTCATTGAAAATACCATTACGGTCTCGTAATTAGCCTTCAATGCCATGTTTACACCTCCTTATGGACTATTGGCGCCGTACCGATCGATACGGCACAAGGTTTTCGGTTATGGGCATACTTGCACACATAACATGAGTCATTATAGTGGAAAAATCAGGATTTGTCAAGGGGGCACATGTGCCTTTTTCGTTGTTTTTCTAAGGTGTTATTGATAGATCGGTGCCTGATACGCTGATGTTGGGATTTGTGATGAATATAATAAATCGGTTGAGATTGCCACAGTCCCTGATGGGGACTTCGCAATGACGATTTATATTGAAAAGCCTAATCCGGAGATCGCGGTGGCGGTGGTGGTGATGATGAAGGCGGTGGGGTCGGTATCGATGACGGCGGAATTGACGCGGTAGGCGTCATGCGGTCGGACGGCGCAGAGGATCACACCCTTGGGCAGATGACTGTAGCCGCCCCGCGCGGAGAGAACGGTCACTCCCCTATTCACCCTGCCGGTAAGCTCGGCGGCGACTTCATCGGGTAAGGCGGTGATGATGATAATCAGCTTGCCGTTGTCGCGGGACAGTCCGAATACGACCGCGTCGATCAGCTTTGACGAGGTAAAGATCGCGATCACGGCATACAGGGCGTTCTCAAGGCTGCCGTAGACGATCGCCGACAGCGCGACGACGACCGCGTCGGATAGCAGCACGATGCTCCCGATGCTGAGATACGGCAGCCGATGGTTCAGATTGCGGGCAATGATATCAGTGCCGCCTGTACTGCCGCCGCGCAGGAAGATCAACCCGAGTCCGACGCCCGATAAGATACCGCCGAATATGGCGGCGATGATCAGATCACCGTGATAGGCGAAACGGAACAGTGAAAACAGGTCGATCAGCAGGGATACCGCGGCAGTGATGATCATCGTGCGGATGATGAAGCGTCGACCGCTTTCGATCGCTCCCCAGATCAGCAACGGGATATTGAGCAGCAGCGCGGTCGCGCCGATCGGAAGATCGATCAAATGATTCAGCATGGTCGCAATACCCGTGACCCCGCCGGGCGCGATCTCGTTGGGCGCGGTAAAAAAAGAGACCGACAGAGCGTATACGGCGGCGCCGAGGATCATCACGAGATAATCCAAGGTGTACCGTCGGCAAAAATGCCGTACTCTGTCGGTTAAGTTCATGGGATCACGCTTTCGGTTTAATAGGGGCGTTGAAAACGCCGCTGGAGGAGCAAGCCCCTCCCCTACATCAATCGGTTATAGTATTAATTATAAGCGTGAAAAGTTCATTTATGCGTTCCTGTCTGCCTTTGAGGTGCAGCCAGCCGAACAACGCCTCCATACCGGTGGCGGCATGATAATCGGATAGCGTCGAATGTTTGGACGCGGAGTTGACCTTGGCGTTTCTGCCGCGTTTATAGACCTCGACCTCTTCTTCGGTCAAATGCTCCATGAGCCGCTTCATGAAAGCCGCCTGACTCTTGCAGTTGACCAGCTCGACCTTCATCTTGTTCAGCTCGCCGACATGGGCAGCGCTGTGGGTCACGAGATACTCGCGCACCAACAGATCATATACGCCGTCGCCGATGAACGCAAGATTCAGCGTCGGGATAGAATTCAGTGTTTTATCATCCATCTTCATCACTCATTATTATATAATAGTCATTGCGAAGGGCGCAAACGTTAAGGTTGAGATCGCCACGTCGGAACAAGGTTCCTCCTCGCAATGACAATCTGAATTGCGCCCTGTGGCAATCTCAACATCGCTAAATCGTCATTACCACAGCTCGAACACGCATGTTCGGGACTTCGAATAGACTAATTTATTCAATAAAATCAACTTCCAGATCATAAATCGAGACGGTATCGCCTTCCTGACAGCCCGCCTCACGCAGCTTATCGATGACGCCGGACTTCTGGAGCAGGCGCTCAAAGTAGGACAAGCCGTCGTAATCGTCAAAGTTGATACCGCGCAGGATCCGCAGCAGCCACTTGCCCTCGACCATATAAACGCCGTCCTGTACGGTGATCCTGACCTCGCCGAACGATTCTTCATCCAGCTCGGGCATCGGCTCAGGCTCATACACCTTGATGGGCGGGAGCTTACTGAGCTCTTCGATGATCTGATTCAGAAGCGGATCGACGTCGTAGCGGATCGCCGCCATGATCGGGAAGAATTGATATCCCTGATCCTCGACCCACGCCTTGAAATCCGCGATCTGTTCATCGGTGGCAAGGTCGCATTTATTGCCGACGACCAGCATGGGACGCTCGGCAAGCTCGGGGTTGAACTTCTTCAATTCCTCGTTGATGACGCGGAAATCCTCTTTGGGATCACGCGCTTCACTGCCGGACACATCGACGATATGCACGAGCAGTCGACAGCGCTCCACATGGCGCAGGAACTGGTGACCCAGACCCGTACCGTCGGCGGCGCCCTCGATCAGACCGGGAATATCCGCCATAACGAAGGATACGCCGTCGCCCATCGACACCACGCCCAAGGTGGGATTGATGGTGGTGAAATGGTAGTTGGCGATCTGCGGCTTCGCCTGAGAAACGACCGAGATCAGGGTGGATTTGCCGACATTGGGATAGCCGACCAGACCGACGTCCGCCAGGAGTTTGAGTTCTAATGTGACCTCGAATTCTTCACCGGGCAGACCGGGTTTCGCGAATCGGGGCGTCTGGCGGGTGGGAGTGGCAAAATGCTTATTGCCCCAGCCGCCTTTGCCGCCCTTCGCAACGATGACGGGTTCTTTACCGGAGAGATCCGCCATGATGCGGCCGGTCTGCGCGTCCCTGACCAATGTGCCGACAGGAACCTTGACGATCAGATCATCCGCCGCCTTGCCGTATTTTCTGCCGCCGGAGCCGTTAGCGCCCTTTTTGGCTTCAAATTTACGCTTATAGCGGAAATCGGCAAGGGTGGAGAGATTGGAATCCGCGACAAAGATCACATCGCCGCCCTTTCCCCCGTCGCCGCCGTCGGGACCGCCCGCGGCAACATATTTTTCACGGTGAAACGCAACGGCACCGTCGCCGCCGTCACCGGCTTTTATCGTTATTTTCGCTTTATCTACAAACATGATGAAACCTCAATAGAGTTCAGTAATCAGTGGTCAGTGATCAGAAATTATTCATACAAAACGGGTGCGGGCAGCGCCCGCCGACAACTGTTCACTGTTCACTGATAACTGTTCACTAAAATAATAAGGGCGGTATTTGAACCGCCCCAAAAGTCATTACTGCTCGACAGGATAAACGCTGGCGCGCTTTCTGTCCTTGCCCATACGCTCAAAGCGTACAACGCCGTCAACCTTAGCGAAGAGAGAATCATCGGAACCGCGGCCAACATTGTTACCGGGGTGGATGTGTGTACCTCTCTGCTTAACGAGGATATTGCCGGCTAATACGAACTGACCGTCAGCGCGCTTTACGCCGAGGCGCTTAGACTCACTGTCACGACCGTTCTTTGTTGAACCCATACCTTTTTTATGAGCGAACAACTGCAGATTTATTTTAAGCATTACCTTACACCTCCGAATTAGTTATTATCAAATACTTGGGATAGTCCTGAGCGATCGCGCTCAGATGAAGCTTCAAGCCGTCAAAAAGAACACGGCACCTGATCGCTTCTTGTTCAGTCTTTACTTTCAGCATCATATCGCCGTCGGTCACCTTCAGCTCAGGCTCGAGATGAATCACATCCGTCACCGTGTTAGCTGTCATATACGCCGCGGAACTGACCGCCGCGCACAGGATCTCGGGACCCTCGGGGTTGATATCCGAATGACCGGTGATATGAAAGCCGTAAACAGGCTCATTGCCGAAAAATTCGACCTTGATCATCAGGCGTTGATCGCCTTGATTTCAACCTTAGTGTAAGGCTGACGGTGACCCATCTTTCTCTTCTCACCCTTCTTGGGCTTGTAGGTGGATACATAGATCTTCTTCGCCTTGTCGGTCTTGATGACCTTGGCGGAAACCTTTGCGCCGTCAACATAAGGTGTGCCGGCCTTGATACCGTCGTCGGTAGAAACAGCGACTACATCAAACTCTACGGTAGCGTCATTCTCCGCATCGAGCTTCTCGATGTAGATGACGTCGCCCTCGCTGACCTTGTACTGCTTACCGCCGGTCTCGATTACTGCGAACATTTTATCATTCCTTTTACTTAGACTCGCTACTCCCGGGTGGCGGCAAAGCTGCTTTGGAAAAGCATTTTACGCGCACTTAATAAACCCACAGTATGCGGCTTATATACTATATCATAAAGGTTTTTTCTTGTCAAGAACTTTTTGTCAGACAACCAAGCGAATCGAATCCTTCTCGGGAGGAGCAAGCCCCTCCCCTACACGGTTGAAGTCACTGTCTGCTGTTCAATGACGTTTTCAGTCGTTCTGGATATGATACGCCTTTAAGGTGTTCTGCATCAGCATGGCGATGGTCATGGGGCCTACGCCGCCGGGTACGGGCGTGATGTAGGAGCATTTTTCTTTTACAGAATCAAAATCCACATCACCGCAGAGCTTGCCGTTTTCGTCACGGTTCATTCCGACGTCGATCACAACAGCGCCGTCGCCCACCATATCGGCGGTAACGAACTTCGCTCTACCGACTGCGGCTACCAGAATATCCGCCTGTTTGGTAAAGGACGCGAGATCCTTGGTGCGGCTGTGGGTCATGGTCACGGTGCCGTTCTCGTGGAGCAGAAGCATGGACATCGGCTTGCCGACGATATTGCTTCTGCCGATCACGACGCAGTTCTTGCCCTCGACCGCGATATCATAATAATGGAGCATTTCCATGACGCCCGCGGGAGTGCAGGGCAGGAAATCGTAATCGCCGATCATGATCTTGCCGACGTTGAAGGATGAGAACGCGTCGACGTCCTTTTCGACGGAGATCGCGGCGATGACCGCCTTATCGTCGATGTGCTTCGGAACAGGGAGCTGACAGAGGATGCCGTTGACGTCGTCACGAGCGTTCAGCTCCTCGATCAAGGCGATCAGCTCTTCCTGCGTGGTTTCAGCGGGCAGGGCATATTCGAGCGAACGGAATCCGACGTATTCACACGCCTTCTTTTTGTTATTGACATAAACGCGGGACGCGGGATCGTCGCCGACGATGATCACGGCGAGGGTGACCTCCTTGCCGTTCTCTTTCAGAACCGCGACCTCGTCACGGATCCTGTCCTTTACGCTTTGTGATACTAATTTTCCATCGATTAACTGAGCCATATTTCTAACCTCTCTTTTTAGTTACTCGCGCGACACAAGTGTCACGCTCTAACATTTATACAATCCCTCAGTCACTTTGTGACAGCCTCCTCGCCGGAAGCGGCTCCCCCCTTGTCCTTCGGACATTCCCCCAAAGGGGGTACCATTACCAAAGGGAGCCTACTTGGATTTTTTATGTCGTTTCGGAAAGGTTCTCCCTTTCATGCCGTCGTCCTTTTTGCGGTTGACGATCAGCAGGATGATACCGACGATCACCAATACCGCGGACAATATCTGAGATACGCGGATATCGTAACCGAACACTTGGAACGGCAGATACAGACTGTCGGTGCGCAGACCTTCGACCAGAGTGCGCTCCAAGCCGTACCATACCAGATACAGATAAAAGACCTGTCCGTGATACTTCTGGAATTTGCGGTTGAAGATGAACAGGAACAAGAATCCCAGCGCGCACCATACCGATTCGTATAAGAAGCAGGGATGTACCCCTACCCCGCCGGTATTCTCACTGACCATGCGGAACACATTGTCCGTGGGTGTGCCGAACGCTTCCTGATTGAAGAAGTTGCCCCAGCGGCCGATCGCCTGACCGATCAAAAAGCTGGTCATGGTGATATCGAGGATCGGCAGGAATTTCATCTTGCGGATCTTCGCCATGATCAGACCGCCGACCAAAGCGCCGATGATCGCGCCGTAGATGGCGATACCGCCGTCACGGATGTCGATGATCTCACCGGGATGTGCCGAGAAATAATCCCATTTAAAAATAACGTAATAGGCACGCGCGCCGATGATCGAGGTGATGATGCCGACGATCACGCAGTCGATCAGCTTGTTGCGGTCGACGTCATAGTGACGGGCATTGAAATAGGCGTAGGTCACCGCCAGGATCAGACCGATCGCGATCAGGATGCCGTACCAGTATACATTGAACGAGCCGATCGAAAAGGCTACGCGGTTGATGGGCAGGTCATTGATCCCCAACCCGGGAAAAGATACATGAAACATGGGTATACCTCTATATTAGTTAATGGTTAGTAAACCATCACCTTATTACACAAGCAAATCAGGGAACGTCCGTATGGACGGCTTGTGGTGCGAGTGACGGAACTTGAATCCGATAACGGACATCACATATCTGTCCACAGTCGCTTATATCCTGTCATGTAGTTCGTATGACTACATATACACTGTCATATCATTTCACCAAACGATATGACAAAAAAATGACTAAATCTTATCGGAACACAGGTGGTTATATCAATAAGGCGGTCATTATTTGCACAAAAAAACAGCACAGGATTGTCCTGCTTGCTATTATATCACATTATTTAACTAAATCAAGATAAAAAAGGAAGGAAGCTGACAACGTATTGGATGACTACAATTATAAGAAGAAATATTTGACGATATAATAAACTGGATAGATAACAACTTTCATGTCGTAGAGGATTTCTATGACACCGATTCACAAGAATTAGATAGAATCACTTTGTATGATTCATTATATGACGACATGTGGACAATTGATGATATCACAGGAAACGCCTCTGGATCCTATACTTTCAACACATATAAAGCAAAAGAGTACTTGTGCCATAATGGGTGGTTTTTTGAAGAAGCCTTAATTACTTTTAACAATCCAACCACTCAAAGATCACAGATATCATAAGGCGTGTGCCGGTGATGTCCCTGTGATAATACTAAATACATCTACAGATAAAAAACAAGAACAGGAACGAAAACCTCGTTCTTGTCCTTGCGAGTAGTGATAGTATTAGATTATTCTTTGTGGAATGAATGTGTACCTTATGTCAAAATGTTTAGGAGCGGTCATTTTATAGAGTTCGCAGTTTAACTTTTTTGAAATTTCTTTCATTCTATCATAGTTTTCTTCGTTAAATCTATCTCCTAAATAAATAGCCTTTACTGTGAAAGGAAAATCTTGCTCTTTAAACTTTTCTGGGATAATATATCTCCACTCTTTTTCGTAAGACCAACTATTGTGTTTTATCGTACCCAACAACGAATACAACAACATGTCCGCTGATTGCGGAATTGTCTCTCCATTAAAGGCTTTTGGTAGTAATGCTTCAAGTATTTTTTCAAAGTTATACTTCTTATCTAGATATATTACTTTATAAAGCCTATCAAGAAAGTAATCCTCAACCTTTTTATCAAAGATTTCATACTCAGTACAAAAGCCTTTTCTATTGTCGGCGTAATTTCCCCACATAGGGAAATTGTACAAATCCTCAGAAAAACACGCAATTCCAGAATGCTCGTAAAAATTGTTTAAAGTAGCCTCAATAGCTGTCGAAAAATCTTCAAATGAAATATCAAAGTCATTATTAGAATAGACCTTTTTCAAAAACTCTTCGGAGTAAAAGATTCCTTTTGTATCAAATACATCATTAAAGACTCTAGGACTGCTCAAGAAAACCTTAGATAATTCTAATGTTTTAATTCTACTTTCCTCGTAGGGTTCGAACTTATACAATCGGGGAGCAACAGCATTTCGTTTGCATTCTATTGCTTTTTCAATTTTTCCTTGAAAGAGGAAAGAAATATAATCTATTCCCAAATTATCTTCTTTTAATTCCATCATTCATTACCACCTTAATAATTCTTATCAAGATACGGCTTATCCGAAACGCCTTCACTATTTAGATGATGTACCAGTCTATCAAGCTTTGGTTTACAAATACCTTTGAACCAGTTTGTCTTTCCAAACCACTTTACGAGAGTAGGGCTGAATGTGTAATATGTGCTGATTAATGCTCTGCCGTACCAAGTTTCTGCAAGCATATTATCACGATACCGTCTTAACGTCCAAACCTGAGGGCAGTCATAGGAACCATATACCGCAGTAGCAATATAGCAACCTCCTGTTTTATTATAATCTATACTTTTAGAAGATAATACATCACCATAAATCATATCTTCGGGAGCACTATTGTATATTGCTCCATTGGAAGAAAAACCCGTTATGAATAAGCGACACGGTCTATTGCCACCTATTTTTAAGTCATAGTGGAATTCATTCTTTGTATAATTAGGCAACCATAAAAAATCATTATCTACCATAATGGCTAATACTATCTTTTTCTGTCTTATTATCTTTTTTATGGAAAAACCAGTAGACAACACTCTTTTCACAATTCCATATTTATCACTTTTGCCATATTTAACTATAGAAGGAGTGCCGTTTATTAGTTCAACACCAAAATAACCAAAACCTTGAGCATCGTTCAGTGTATCGTTATAATAAAATTTCAAATAACTATAGTATAGTTTGTCATAATTTCTACTATTAAAAAAGCTTATAGTATCTTGACTTCTCTCTATTATTTTTTCATATTCTTCTGTATAGTATTTTTCAATTATTCTTTTACCTTCATCATCAGCGAGCGCTTTAGCTTTTTGAAAATCTTTACTGTCATCTAACCATTCGTCTTTAATTTCATAGTAGTATTTAGCTGAATAATACCATGGTCTATAATCCTCGGGATAATCTCTCTTTATTTGCCTAATTTGTCTAAAGCCATCGTCATATAGTTTATTATTCATCAACCGTTCTATAGCGGTCAGTTTGGATTCGATTGAAACTCCATTAATATTAATTGTGGCACCTGCAAAAGAATTGTTTGTAATATAGTTATTAATTGCTTTTTCAACGATAAAAGCCGAGCCACAGAATTCACATACTGCTGCTTCCTTGCTCCTATCCACAGTAAGATTCGCTCCGCAATTAGTACATCTTGCATTTTCTAACGGCATACTATCACTTCTTTCGTAAGTAAATATAATTATTATACCATCTTTCTCTTTTATTGTAAATACATAATATATCCCTTGTCGACAATATATGTCTCCGATCTGTCCTGACGAAGCCGTTGGTTGTTATAAAAGTAGATATACTCATCAATGAGCTTTCTCGCTTCAATGAGTGACTGTAATTTGATTCTGTGAATACACTCTGTTTTGAAAATGGAAAAGATTTTTCAGCTAAAGCGTTGTCATATGGATTTCCACGTCTTGACATTGACTGCATTACCCTGTATAACTGGATTTGCAAACAGATAAAAGTCAAAGGTTTGTGTGAGAACTTCAAAGGGTTACATTCTTTCAGAAGATTCTTCGCTACGGAAGTTGCTAACAGCAATGAACAACGGTATTCTATGCAAAAACCGCTTTAGGTCATAAAAAGATTGACACTACAATGCGTTATGTAACTGACTTATCAAAAGCAACAGAACAGGCGCTTAACGTAGTATCAAAAGAGCTGTCAAAAAAGACCGCTTGACAAAACAATGACAAATCAGGCACGTTTGAGCAAAAAGAAAACCCCGAAACAGCTTATCTAAGCCATTTCAGGATTTCAAGGGTTGGTGCGAGTGACTACGCGGGATATGGAGAATACGTCCGCTTTCGTCAACTGTACGCTGCTGCGTCGTCGATGGCTGTACTCGGTAGTCACTAAACCGTGACTTGACCTCGTGTCGCCTCTCCTCCTTTCCCCAAAAAGCAGGCTTTTCGGGGACCCCATATAATTCAACAACAAACGTATGCAGGAAAGAATAAATGGACTGTTTTCTTAACGCCCTTTCAAGTCCCGTCACTCTATTGTACAAGCAAATCAGGGAACGTCCGTATGGACGTTCCCTGATTTGTGGTGCGAGTGACGGGACTTGAACCCGTACGTCAAAGACACACGCCCCTCAAACGTGCCTGTCTGCCTATTCCAGCACACTCGCATATCGAACAGTCGAATTATAGCATTATTCTTTTCAAATGTCAATACACTAATTTTATAAATACTCAATTTTCATTTTTACTGATCAAACAATTTGACATATTCACTAAAAATCATTGATAAACCATAAAAAATATGCTATGATAATATGAAACATCATGCAGGCAAAGGAGGAATATGATGAACCTCAAAAGAATCATTGATGTAGCGATGGGACGCGAAAAAGCGGATCTCGTGCTCAAGGGCGCGAGCGTGCTGAATGTCTTTACCGAACAGCTCGAGCATAAGGATGTGGCGATCTGCGACGGCATGATCGCGGGCTTGGGGCTTTATGACGGCGTTGAAGAAGTAGACGTCATCGGAAAGATCATCGTCCCGGGCTTTATGGACGCGCATATGCACCTCGAGAGCACCCTGCTGACCCCGGCGCAATTTGAGAGAGGCTCTCTGCCCCGCGGCACGACCGCGGTGATGGCGGATCCGCACGAGATCGCCAACGTCGCCGGTACAGAGGGACTCGACTTTATCATGCGGCTTTGTGAAGACCTCGATATGCACATCTACTTCAACCTGCCCTCCTGTGTGCCTGCGGCGCCGCTCGAAGAAAGCGGTGAAACGCTGGAGGCTGAGGATCTCAAGCCGTATTATCAGCGCAAAAATGTCCTCGGACTTGCCGAGATGATGAACTCCGTGGGCGTGTGCGAGGGTGAAGAAGCACTGCTCAACAAGCTCGCCGACGCTAAGGAATTCGGCGGGATCATCGACGGTCACGCGCCGTTCCTCGGCGGCAAAGACCTCAACGCCTATGTCGCGTCGGGCGTCAGATCCGACCACGAATGTACCGACGCGCAGGAAGCGCTTGATAAGCTCGCGCGCGGACAGTGGATCATGGTGCGCGAGGGTACGGCGGCGAAGAACCTCAACGCCCTGCTCCCCATCTGCAAGCCGCCCTACTGTGACAGGGCGATGCTGTGCACCGACGACCGTCATCCCGAGGATCTGCTCAGGGAAGGCCATCTGGACGCGATCATCCGCAAGGCGGTCAACAAAGGCGTCAAGCCCGCTCACGCGATCAAGATGTGTACCCTCAACACGGCGACCTACTTCAGCTTGAAGGATTACGGCGCGATCGCTCCGGGTTATCACGCGGATATCGTCGTGCTGAGCGACTTCATCGACTTTACGGTCGAGCAGGTCTATATCGACGGCAGGGCGGTCGCGAAAAACGGCGCTGTCCTCAACGACAATGTCAAGCCGATACCCGACTGCGAGAAAGTCCTGCGCTCCTTCCATATGCAGGCAGTCAATGTCGAAAAGCTGTATCTGCCCATCAAAGAGCGTCAGCGAGTGATCGGTCTCAAAAAGCGCGAACTGCTGACGGATGAGATCATCATCCAGCCCACGGAGCACGGACTGAACAACAACGGCATCGATATCGCCCGCGACGTCTTGAAGGCAGCGGTATTTGAGCGCCATCACAACACCGGACACATCGGAATCGGCTTCATCAGCGGCTACGGCATCAAGCGCGGCGCGATCGCTACCAGCGTCGCTCACGATTCGCACAACCTGATCGCGGTCGGATGCAGCGATGAGGATATCGCGGCGGCGGCGGAAGCGGTACGTGAGATGGGCGGCGGGATGGTCGTCGTCGACAACGGCAAGGTCATCGAATCACTGCCCCTGCCGATCGCGGGACTGATGAGCACGCTGACGATCGAAGAGGTGGAAAAGCGCGTCGATCGGCTCAAAGAAGCCGCGTCGGAATTAGGCGCGTCCGCCGACATCGACCCCTTTATGACGCTTTCCTTTGTGAGCCTGCCGGTCATCCCGGTCATCCGGCTCAACGGCAAAGGCGTTATCAATGTCAACCGACAGGAGATCGTGGAAGCGACGTTCTGATAAGGTTGAGACTGCCACGAGCTTGACATATAATCAAGCTCTCGCAATGACATTTTATATATGAAACGGAGAAAAACATGAATTACGATATCATTATTATCGGCGCGGGTCCGGGAGGAATCTTCTCGGCATATGAGCTGGCGACCAAGCGCCCCGATCTGAAAATCGCCGTGTTTGAGACCGGCAACGCGCTCGAAAAACGGAAATGCCCCATCGACGGCGACAAGGTCAAATCCTGCATCAAATGCAAAACCTGCGCGATCATGTCGGGCTTCGGAGGCGCGGGCGCTTTCTCGGACGGCAAATACAATATTACCAACGATTTCGGCGGCACGATGCACGAGTACATCGGGCGCGACAAGGCGCTGGAGCTGATGCGCTACGTCGACAAGATCAATGTGGAAAACGGCGGCGAGGCGACCAAGCTCTATACCACCGCGGGTACGGACTTCAAGAAGATCTGCACCCAGAACCGCCTCAAGCTGCTCGACGCGTCCGTCCGACACCTCGGCACGGATATCAACTACATCGTGCTGGGCAACATCTACAACAAGATCTGTGACGTCGTGGATTTCAAATTCAACACACCGGTCGAGCATATCGAGATCATCGACGGCGGCTATCGCGTCCATCACAAGGATGGCTCTGACGACTGCAAAGACTGCATCGTATCCGTCGGACGCTCTGGTTCGAAGTGGATGGAAAAAATCTGCGAGGAGCTGAACATCGAGACCAAATCCAACCGCGTCGATATCGGCGTGCGCGTGGAGCTGCCCGCGGTCATCTTCTCCCATCTGACAGATGAACTCTACGAGAGCAAGATCGTGTACCGCACGCAGAAATTCGAGGACAACGTCCGCACCTTCTGCATGAACCCCAACGGCATCGTCGTCAACGAGAACACCAACGGCATCGTCACCGTCAACGGTCACAGCTTTGAGGATCCGTCCAAAAAAACCGAGAACACAAACTTCGCGCTGTTGGTGAGCAAGCACTTTTCCGAGCCCTTCGAGGACAGCAACGGCTACGGCGAGAGCATCGCGATGCTGAGCAATATGCTCGGCGGCGGCGTGATCGTCCAGCGCTTCGGCGATCTGGAACGCGGCAGGCGCTCCAATCACAGCCGTATCGCGGAAAGTACCGTACGTCCGACCTTACAGGCGACGCCGGGCGATCTGAGTCTGGTACTGCCCAAGCGTATCCTCGACGACATCATCGAGATGATCTACGCGCTCGACAAGATCGCGCCCGGTACGGCGAACGACGACACCCTGCTCTACGGCGTAGAGGTCAAGTTCTATAACATGGAGGTCGCGCTCGACGAAAACCTGATGACGAAGTACAAGGGACTGTATGTCATCGGCGACGGCTCGGGCGTCACCCATTCCCTCTCCCACGCTTCCGCCAGCGGCGTCTATGTCGCGCAGAAGATTCTGGAACAGGCTGAATAATCTGTTTGAAACATGATAAAACACCCCTTTGTCCGACGACAAAGGGGTGTTGCTATATTGATCAATAATCTCTGTATCTGCGTCTTGATCTCTCGCGTTCTCTTTTTCTCTTGCGTGAGTTGGCTACCACGGCGAGAATGATGATCAGGATGATGATCACGACCGCGATGATGACGATCAGGATGAAATTCTTCTTGAACCAGTTGGCGAGGTTCGTCCAAAAGACCTTCGCTTTATCGAGCTCGATATCCTTGGAGGCGATCGCCTCGGTGGTACCGACGGTCATATCGTCATACGTAACGGTGACCTTACCGATCGCCTGACCCTTGGAGATAGGAGCGTCGACACTGTCCTCACATTCGACATCCACCTTGACCAGCGATTGATCATAGTTCTTCGGCAGGAGCGCTGTCAACTCGCCCTGCGGCATCAGACTGACCTTATCCTCACCCTTACCGTAGTTGACCTTTACGGTCTTGACGACCTCAGTAGCGCTGTAGACGGTACGCTGCGCCATATTCTCGAATACCCAGTCATAGAGATCGCAGGAATCGAGCATGGCGTAGTTGATATCCTCTGTAAAGGAATAATCCGCGCCCAGACACACGATGAGATAGGTCAACCCGTCCTTGGAGGCGGTCGTCACCAGACACTTGCCCGCTTCATCGGTATAACCCGTCTTGACGCCCTTGACGTTGGGATAATAATACTTGGCGGTATCGGCGTTGTTGATCATCATGTAGTTGGTGTTGGTGAGCGGCTGATCAAAACGCGCGGGGGTATAACTGACAGTGGAAGTGATCGTCATGAAATCCGGCTTGGAGATCGCGTATTTCGTGATGGTCGCCATATCCTTGGCGGTGGAATAATGGTTCGGATCGTGCAGACCGTGCGGATTCACAAAATTCGTACCGGTACATCCGAGCTCCTGTGCTTTGGCGTTCATCTTCTCGACAAACGCGGGGATACTGCCGCCGCCGACATAATCCGCGAGCACCAGCGCCGCGTCGTTGCCCGAAGGCAGCATCATGCCGTAGAGCAGATCGCGGATGGAATACTTCTCTCCGACATGCTTCGACAGTCCCATCACGGTACTCTCGATATCGAGATCCTTGAACACGGCTTCATTGATATCGACCATCGTGTTATCGAAATCCGTTACATGATCGGCAACGATCGCATAGGTCATGATCTTGGTCGTGGAAGCGGGATACATCTTCTCTTCGGCGCTTTTCGTGAGGATCACCGCGCCGGTATCCAGATTTTCGAGATACACTCCCTTGGATTTGGTTTCGACATTACAGCCGTAATCGACCGCCGAGGCGGAAACCATGGTCACACAGATCACGATCAGGACCATCACAAAACTAACGATTCGTTTCATTTTGAACCCCCAAAATTTGATTCAGGCAATTCCGTAATTCATATACAGATCGCATTTATACTATTATTCCATTAAACGCAATTAATGCTAAGTTGAGATTGCCACAGCTCCGAAGGAGCTTCGCAATGACAAAATAACAATGTGTTTTAATGAATATCAGAATTACTTTTTCGCTTTGATACGCTTTTCTTCTCCGCTGAACAAGCGTTTGAGATTGTCCTTATGGCGGAAGATGATGATCGCGCCGACCAAAAAGGCACAGCCGGTCGAGATCAGCACAAAACGAAATCTCAGCTCATTCTCTGTCCCGAGCGCCGGCAGATAATCACAGAAATAGGTGATGATCAGCGTATAGATCGGATACAGCATCGCGCAGATGATGGAACCGAGGGAAATCAGCTTTGTACATACAAAGATGATCAGGAAGGTGCCGAGGATCATCAGGAACACACGCCAGTCGACCACCAGCATCAGAGCGTTTGCCGTGACGACGCTTTTACCGCCCTTGAAGCCGTAAAAGATCGGGAAGGAATGTCCGAGGATGACGAAAAGACCGGCGAGATACCGTCCGTACTTGACGTACTCGATGGGAGATACGTCGTTGGTCACCGTCAGTGTGGAGAACAGCCACCAGCCGATCAGCACGGCGATAATGCCCTTGAGATAGTCAAAAACGATCGTCGCGATGGCGGGACCCTTGCCGACGGAGCGCAGCACATTGGTAAATCCGGCATTGCCCGAACCCATGGTGCGGATATCCTTGCCGGTTTTCAGTTTTGTGATCATGATCGCGGGATTCAGGCTGCCGAGCAGATACGCGATGATGATCGTCGCCAGCGTACGAATAATCAAATCAACTGTCATTTGTTATTCCTCTCCCTTATGATAAATCTGATGGGTGTACCGCTGAAATCAAACGCCTCACGCAGGCGGTTCTCCAAATAGCGCTGATACGAGAAGTGGAACAGCTCAGCGTCATTGCAGAAAAAGATGAAGGTCGGCGGTTTGACGGACACCTGCGTCATATAGAAGATCTTCAAGCGTCTGCCCTTGTCCGTCGGCGGCTGTACGCGCGCCGTAGCGGTAGCCAGTACATCGTTCAATAGACCGGTGGTGATCCGCATCGCGGAGGTATTGGTAACGTGTACGATATTTTCAAAAAGATTGTCGAGGCGCTGACCTGTCTTCGCGGAGATGAACACCGCGGGCGCGTAGCTCATAAAGGCAAAATCGCGCTCGATATCCTTGCGGAAGTTTGGCATGGTGCTGTTGTCCTTATCGATCGCGTCCCATTTGTTGACCGCGATGATACACGCCTTGCCCGCTTCAAGAGCGAGTCCCGCGACCTTGGTATCCTGTTCGGTGATACCGGTCTCGGCGTCGAGCATGATCACGCAGACGTCACAGCGCTCGATCGCCATCTTCGCGCGCAGGATGGAATAGCGCTCGATCTGGTCGGTCACCTTGCTTTTGCGGCGCATACCGGCGGTATCGATGAAATTGAACGTGCCGTGCTTGTTCTCGATCATCGTGTCGATACTGTCGCGGGTCGTACCGGCGATATCGGAAACGATACAGCGGTTCTCACCGGTGATCTTATTGATCAGCGAAGATTTGCCGACGTTCGGTCTGCCGATGACAGCCACCGAGATCACCTCGGGGTCGGCTTCTTCCTCTGTATAGCTTTCCAGCTCCCTGAACACGGCGTCCAGAAGATCGCCCGTACCGTGTCCGTGAACGGAGGATACGGCGATCGGTTCGATCGGGAGCTTGTAGAATTCGTAAAATTCGGGCGGCGGATCGCCGATCGAATCACATTTGTTGACACAAAGTACCAGGGGCTTGTTGCTCCTGATCAGCATATGCGCTACTTCTTCATCGGTAGCGACAAGACCGGATCGGACGTCCGTCACCATGATGATGACGTCCGCGGTGTCGATGGCGAGCTGTGCCTGCTCACGCATCTGGGACAAAATGACGTCGTCCGAAAACGGCTCGATACCGCCCGTATCGATGAGCAGGGCAGCTCTGCCGTTCCAATCCACGTCGCCGTAGATACGGTCGCGCGTGACGCCGGGGGTATCGTCAACGATAGAGATACGCTCGCCGACGAGCTTATTGAACAGTGTGCTTTTGCCGACATTCGGTCTGCCGACGATCGCGACTACAGGTTTCGACATCTTCATCCTCCTTCCGTAATTGTCATTGCAGGTCAAAAGGCGACCGCAATCTAAATCGATCTTAACCGATCATTGTCATTGCTGAGGCAATCTCAACCTTATTCATCGGTCGTTCCCAGAACGGCGTTCAGCAACATCACGCCGTCGTTATGAATCGGTAAGATCTCGATATGCAGCTTCCTCGAAAGATCGTCGATATGGACGTCATCGAGGAAAAGGTCATTTTCAAATCGTAACATTGCCGAGGAAATGAGCAGGGCGTCTCCCAGCGGTTTGTTTTTGAGCTGATGATACAGATCCTGTCCGACGATCAGTCCGCTGACGTTGATCTGCTCACCGAAAAAGTCGTTGACGATCGGGTAGACATTCACCTTCACGCCGGGGAATTTTGTCTGCGCTTCATCCATCAATTCCCTCAGGTACGGCGCGGCGGAGGTGCCGCAGGCGATGGATACGGCGCGTTGGATCGAATCATCCGCCTCGCGCCAATCGAGCTCGTCACGGAAATCCTCACGCAGCTGGGCGATCAGACCGATCCCGTTCTCGATCGCCTCAAAGTCGCCGTAAAACGACGCGTCGGGGATATCATAGCCCGCCTTGATGTACAATTCATCGGCGGCGTAGGCAATGCGTTTACCGCGTGTTTCCATACACATTTCGCCGAATTCTTCGAGGATATCCACGGTCTCGCGCGCTTTTTCAACGGTGAAGGGCGTCAGCTCCGCCAAGCCCTCGCGGTATTTGGTGATCCCGACCGGCACCACGCCGATCAGGTTGACGTTCAGCTCATACAGATCGCGCAGAGAGCGCTTGAGCTCTTCCCCGTCGTTCCAGCCGGGACAGCAGACGATCTGAGTATTGATCGCGATATTGTGCTCCGACAGGCGCTTTAAGATCTTCAGCGCGTCACCGGCAAAGCGGTTGTTCATCATCTTCACCCGCAGTTCGGGGTTGGTGGTGTGAACGCTGACGTTGATGGGGCTGATGTGCATCTTGATGATACGGCTGATCTCATGCTCGGTCAGGTTGGTGAGCGTGACATAATTGCCGAATAAAAAGGACAGACGGCTGTCGTCATCCTTGAAATACAGGCTCTCGCGCATCCCCTCGGGAAGCTGATCGATGAAGCAGAAAATGCACTTATTGCGGCAGGATTTCTCCTTATCCATCAGATAGGTGTCGAATTCCAGACCCAGCTCCTCATACTCGGGCTTACGCACCTTGACGGTATGCACCTGACCCTTGCGGTCACGGATTTTTAATTCTAAATCAGAATTAAGCTGATAAAAACGATAGTCGAGCACATCGACGATCTCGTTCCCGTTGATCGACAGCAGGGTGTCCCCCGCCTCACAGCCCGCGCGGTAGGCATAGCTGTTACGGTATACATCTTTAATTGTAACAGCCATAACGCGCCTCCGGCTTCATCAATTAGAAATTAGGAGTTAGGAATTAGGAATTATGGGAAACGCTGACGCGTTTTGGATTAATAAAAACTATAGGAACAAATCATTGAAGCGCTTGCGGTTTGTACCAACATTCAAGCACGTCGCTAACCAATAAAAAATCGGGTGCGGGCAACGCCCGCCCTTCATTCCTCATTCCTAATTTCTAATTCCTATTATTCCACGTTAAAACAAAAGGGCGACCGGAAATATTCCGCCCGCCGCCGTTGTTCAAAAAATTAGATTAGTCCTCGTCTACAGCGATGACCTGTCTGCCGTTGTATTTGCCGCAGTTGGGGCAGACTCTATGGGGAGCCTTATACTCACCGCACTCAGGGCAGATAGACAGAGCAGGAGCCTGGAGCTTCCATACGTTGGATCTTCTCTTCATCTTACGAGCATGTGAATGTTTTCTTGCCGGTACAGCCATGAAAAACCCTCCTTACATAATATAGGTTTAGATCACGGAGGAATTCTCCGCGATATTATTTACTCTAATAATGCTTTTAACGCCTCAAGCCGTGGGTCGATCTCTCTCTTATCACAGCCGCAGTCACCCAAGTTAAGATTATGTCCACATTTTTGACAGAGACCTTGACAGTCTCCCTTGCAAAGGAACTTGGTCGGCAGCTCTAACAGGATATCGGACGAAGCAAGTTCGTCTAAATCCAGGCTCAGGTCGGGCGCTTCGATGTAGTCGTCGTTGAAATCCTCCTCCAGATTCTCGATGATCTTGTGAGAGAAGTGATATTCCATACGGCGCTCGATCGGCACAAGGCATCGGCTGCAGGAGGTGTGGTACTCAAACGAGGTATCCAGATCCAGCGTAACCATGCCCGCCTTATTCTCAACATGTGCGTGAAGCTCGACAGGTGAAGTGAATGGATGTTCACCGGCGATCTCAACATCACTGAGCGAGAGTGTATCACTGACGTCTTTAGAGGCGCCGTCGGATACGAAAATGTCTTTCAAATCTAACAGCATAACTCCTCCGAAATCAAAACGCAGTTATCTACATTAAAACGCTATTTGATATTATAATAAAACCACCGGACTTTGTCAAGTAAAAATCTTGTAATTCGTCAGGTTTTTTCCGTATTTTGTTTGACGCTCGCCGGGATACGCGTTCCCGACCGCGATCATCGGTCGTCTGTCGCGCACAGGTGACGTACAGGTGGAGCACGGGTGGAGCCGGATCGCACAAGTCCACCATAGAAAAATCGCGTAACCAAGCCGTTTTTCGGCGATCAGGTGGAGTTGGTGGACTTCTTTTCACTATATCTTTATCCCTATTCATCTCCACGCTGTTATATTACTGTCACGCAATGATATACCGACTATGAATAGCGCCTGTGAATTCCAATTCACTCCACCAAGTCCACCACAGGACACGTAAATCCGCATGAACAGTGTGATTCTTCGTGGTGGAGACGGTCAAACGCGCTCCACCTTACTCCACCATCTCCGCTGTGAACGTGCTTTAGATCATAAAAATACGCCGAGGGTTTTACGGAAACCCCGCGCATCCTCATCCCCACACAAAAAGCCGCCCCAAACGGAGCGGCTATGGATCGGTGTCTTATGCTCAGATCTCTTCGCAGACAGCCTTGAGGCCTGTGGGAAGATCAGCCTCGGCAGCGGATACCAGCAGAGTGATATGCGCCTCGCTCTCCTTGGAGAGCGCGTCGAGCTTGGTGATGAATTCCTCGATACCCTCAACGCCATGGGGAGCGATCTTGAAGGTAGAATCAACAAAGATATCGGTAACGTCATAGTTGCCCGCGCAGATACCGCTGATGAAGCCGAGAAGCATCTCATAACCCTTGACGCCGTAAACGTCGGTGTCGATCAGACGAGCCTTGTGGGTCACGTCATAGGTCAGTCCCGCGCCCTTTTCGATAACGACTACGTTACCGCTGGAGTTCGCGACAGCCTCGTTAGCGAGATGGATGAGCTTTTTGGTCTTGCCGGAGCCTTTCTTACCAATAATTAATGTAACCATTTTAATCATTCCTCCTGTTTTTTATATACAGTCTGTTAGTACAGATAATTTACTTTAATCTTGCCTCGAGTGCAGCCTTCTGATCCTCATAGCCGGGCTTGCCGAGCAGAGCGAACATGTTCTTCTTGTAGCTCTCTACGCCGGGCTGGTTGAAGGGATTCACGCCGAGGATGTAGCCGGAGATCGCGCAAGCCTTCTCGAAGAAGTAGATCAGATAACCGAGGTTGTACTCGTCCATCTTGTCGACGGTGAGAACGACATTGGGAACGCCGCCGTCGTTGTGCGCCAGAACGGTACCCTCAAACGCCTTGCGGTTGACGAATTCCATCGTCTTGCCGGACAGGAAGTTCAGACCGTCCACATTCTCGGGATCGGTGCCGAGCTTGATCTCTCTCTGCACGCTGTCAAAGAGCACGACGGTCTCAAAGAGATTGCGTCTGCCGTCCTGGATGTACTGACCCATAGAGTGCAAGTCGGTGGAGAAGATAACGGAAGCCGGGAAGATACCCTTCTGATCCTTACCCTCGGATTCACCGTACAGCTGCTTGAACCACTCGTTCATCAGGGTGAACGCGGGCTCGTAACTGACGAGGATCTCGGTGGTCTTGCCCTTGTTATAGAGCATATTGCGGATCGCCGCGTACTTGTAGCAATCGTTCTTGTCAAGATCAGGGTCAGCAAACTTGTCCTGCGCGTCACGAGCGCCCTGCATCAGCGCGTCGATATCCGCGCCGGATACCGCGATCGGCAGCAGACCGACTGCGGTCAGCACGCTGTAGCGTCCGCCGACGTCATCCGGAACGACGAAGGTCTCATAGCCCTCACGGTCGGCGAGCTGCTTTAAGGTGCCGCGCGCCTTATCGGTGGTGCAGAAGATACGATCCTTCGCGCCGTCCTTGCCGTACTTCTTCTCGAGCATCTCACGGAATACGCGGAACGCGATCGCGGGCTCGGTGGTCGTGCCGGACTTGGAGATCATGTTGATGGAAACATCCTTGCCTTCACAGATCTCGAGCAGCTCAGCCAGCGCGTTGGAGCTGATGGAGTTGCCGGTGTAGTAGATCTGCGGTGTATCCTTGCACAGCGCGTTGTAGTTCGGGGACTTGATGAATTCGATAGCGGCACGGGCGCCCAGATAGGATCCGCCGATACCGATGACAACGAATATATCGGAATTTGACTTGATCTTCTCCGCGGCGACCTTGATGCGCGCGAATTCGTCCTTGTCATAGTCAGTGGGCAGGTTCAGCCAGCCGATAAAGTCGTTGCCGAGACCCTTGCCGGAATGAAGCGCTTCATGAGCGGCTTTGACGGCAGGGGCGATACCGACATATTCATCGGAACCTAAAAAGCCCTGTAAATGTTTATCACTAAGAGTTGTAGGCATAAATACCCTCCTTATAATTCCCAAGAAGAAATATAGTGCATTCATGTTTCTTTGCAGGAAATATACACACTTCTTCTTATATGATTAATAGCATTATACTATATTTCGGCGGGCATTGCAACATTTTTATCCGATAAATTGTGAATGAATTCTAAATTTAGAAGGAACCGCTTTCCGGATACACAAGATGTTGAGGGCGCGTGCGCCTTTATCTTGTGTTGCAGTAACGTTTTTCTTTAAGAAACGCTGAATGAAACAGAGCAAAGCCTTCCCCTGCAATCAGACAAAAAACGTTGCAGTGGATTTGCAGGGGAGCGCCTTTGAGGAGTTGTCCAAATCTGTGATTTGGTTTACAACTCCCATGCAACTGCGCTCCAAGAGCAGATTTATCTGCGATTGGCTAAGCGCCACTGCTGGTGCTCCCGCGGCAGGACGTTGGAATGCGAAAATGTTAGTTGAGGCAATATAACATTTCCGTAGGGATTTGCTGCGCGTTTTGGTGGCGCTTGTCGACGTTCCGCATGGAAGAAACGTTGTGTTCCTATCCGGTGTTCCCGATAACAGAAACGCCCGTCATTCCCGGTACGTCATAAATGCCGTACCCTACAATTCTCAGC
>JAHKVW010000135.1 GCA_020624805.1 bacterium
AAGGAGCTCGACTACGACCGCGTGACCAAGCCCGATACCTTTGAAGAGGTCGACGGCTACTATATCCGCCTGTGCAAGGAGGATCTCCCCGACGCCGGCGCGACCGAAACGCCGCAGGAAACCGCCGCTCCCGAAGCGACCGAACCCCCGACCGACCCGCCGACAGAACCGCCCACCGAAGAGCCAACCGATCCGCCGGCAAGCTGGAAAGATCTGTATATCGATTACATCAACAACGGAGGAACAGAATTCTCTTCGGGAAGGCTGTTCAACATCAACGACGATGATATACCCGAACTGTTTCTGGAATACAAATACCCTTCGGCGGTATCTCATTTTGAAATATGCTGGATCAACGATGATACTGTTCAGCATGAGCAGATCTTCGGAGGAATACCGAGATATCAAGAACGAAGCGGATTCATCAATACGGGTCGGTATGATTATGAGTTTTCCAACGCATGGCAGGTATCGCAATTTGACGGATCGTCATTCACTAAATACCGATCCGGCTTTGTGAACGGTCAAGAATATAAAATCGACGACGAGGACGTCACAAAGGAAGAATATGAAGCAGCGCTTAATGAATATAAAAGTTGGGAGCTGATGTACGCTCCGGACAACACTTTGACAGACATCTCCTCCCTCCCCGACCACATCCGAAATTACTGATCACTGACCACTAACCACTGACCACTGACCACTAAACAAAGAGGTAAGATTATGAAATGCACAAACTGCGGTCACGAGATGCCCGCCAACGCCAAGTTCTGTGAGATGTGCGGCACGCCCGCCGATATTGAACAAACACAACTGGCTGAGGACGACATCCGCGACGATTACAACAACTACAACGCCCGCGAAAACGATATCCCTCAGGGCGGCTATGCAAACAGCGGCTATCCCGACCGCCCCTATGACGACCGTTATCCCGAGGATCACCGCTATTACAGCGAAGCCCCCGGGTACAACGACCCAAGGTATGACGACCCGCGGTACAACGATCCCAACCTTTATCCGCGCGATCAAAAGCCGCGCATGAGCGGACAGAAAAAGGCGCTGATCATCTCGGGCGTCGCGCTGGTGCTGGTGATCGCGATCCTCACGGGCGTGATCGTTTATGTCAGCCGCACCAAGGTCAGCGCAAAAGAGCTGGATGAGGCGAAGGAGAACTTCCTGCCGCCCGCACAGGCTTATGAGATCGACACCACGCTGGATGATCCGTCCAACGACAACATCACATTCAAATATGACAGCCGCGCGCGAATCTCCTCCTGCACCTATGCGGTAAACGAGAAGACGTATAACCAGAGCTACGGCTATAACGATAAATCCCGCATCATCAAGATCGACACCAAATACCGCAGCCATACCATCTTCACCAAAGAGATCGGATATGACCGTATCGATGAGGCGAACAAATTCGTCGCTGTCGACGGCTACTATATCCGTCTTGACGACACCTCGCTGGGGAACAGCTCCTCATCCTCTGCCGTGAAGATCGAGACCGCCGCGCCCGAGCCTACCACACCCAGAGCGCCCAAAGCGCCCAAAGCGCCTACCGAGCCGCCGACGCCCACGGAGAAGCCCGCGCCGACAGCAAAGGTCAAAGAAACCGAAAAGCCGCTCGAAGGCTATAAAAAGCTCTACATCAATTTCCTCAACAGCACGAGCATCTCCTACGACTACGGCGTGCTGATCTACCTCAATGACGATGAAACACCCGAGCTGGTCCTCTATGCCTCCGGTGCCGAGGTACCGCACTATGTATGCTATATCAAGAACAGCAAAGTGCAGACCTTTAAGACTGCCGACAGCCACAGTCTGGATTACACAGACCACGGCGGTTACTTCTCATCCGGCAAATACGATCAGACCGGTATGATCTACTACTTTGACGGCAGCAGCGTTACCACCAAGCACAGCTACTCCTTCTCCTTCGGCAACGATGAATTCTTCATCGATGACAATCAGCTCACCGAAGAAGAATACTTTGAGATCGTTGACGGATACGGATTAAAGACCGACGCCGAGGACGACGCATGCGGTAAATCCGATCTGACCGAATACATCCGCAATTTCGAATAAAGCTCAATCCGTTTTACTCATTCGCAAACAATCTATGATAACGAGGTAACCCTATGAAATGTACCAACTGCGGACGCGAACTGTCCGACGACGCGCGTTTTTGTGAAATATGCGGCAAGCCTGTCGGCACAGAGCCGACCTTGGTCGCGGACAAAACGACCGAGGTCGATCCCCGCTATGATCTGAGCGTTTTCTCCGATGACAGCGCACCCGCTTCGGCTGTGCGGCACACCCCTGAGCCTGTCGTCGAGGATGACGCCGCCAAGACGGTATTTCTCCCCGGCAATGGCACGCCGGACTTCGATATCCCGACCCGACCCGAACGCCGAGCGCAAGCGAACAGATTCCCTGTTGAGGATGATGCCGCCAAAACCGAGCTGCTCCCCGAGCAAAATGAGCCGACGGCAGAGCGAAACCGCTTTGAAGAGAATATCGCCATGCACCGCCGCTACCGCGAAGAAAGAAAGCGTGCCGATAGAAACAGAACAACGAATGTACCCCTCCGCGCCGGAGAGGATCAAGGCTTCGTTGACGAATACCGCGGTTATGCGCCTGCGGATCAATTTGACGACCGCTCTCGCTATGACCGCCGCCCGCGATACGGCGACGAGCACACCCGCTACGGTTATAACGACTCAAACCACCGTGAGAACTACCGTTCCGACAGAGGTTCCTATGAGCAGGATGCACGCAGAGAGCAGCGCCCCGACAGACGGAATGCCGACGGCAAACGTCGCAAGAACAACCAGAAAAAGGCGCTGATCATCTCGATCATCGCGCTGGTGCTGGTGATCGCGATCCTCGCGGGCGTGATCTTCTTCGTCAACCGCAACACCGTCAGCGCCTCTGAGCTCAGAGACGCGAAGAATAAGTACCTGCCGCCCGCGCAGGCAGTCACGATCGATACCTCGCAAAAGGATCCCTCAAACAGCGACATCCAATTCAAATACGACGACCGCGCGCGGATCCTATCGTGTACCTACAAGGCGAACGAAAAGCCCTATGAACAGCAGTACACCTACCGCGACCCCGACCGTATGCTTGATATCGAGACCACCTACAGAGATAAGCTGATCCACACCGAGAGCATCTCCTATGACAAGATCAAGACCGCGAACGACTTTGAGGACGTCGACGGCTACATCGTCCGCCTCGATGAAGAGAGCCTGACTGCCGGCGAGACACTGCCGCCTACCGTGCCGCCGACTGCGGCGCCGACCGCAGCGCCTACCGAAGCGCGCACCATCGTCGACGCACAGTCGGATGAGGCGATGACGAGCTTTTTGCAAAGATTTGTCAGCTGCTACGCTTTCAATGTCGGAGAGTTTGAATATAATTACACCGACAAACAGAGCACCAATATACTCGAAAAGGTTTGTCAACAGTTTTCGATTGCAGACTGGGAGCTTTATTCCGGTAACGCGCGTATTGAGGGATGGTACCAGAGCAGCAGTAACTACACCGGTCTTTCTCCTGCCGACGCCCCTTGGATGGACGAAAGTAAGGTCAACGGAGCGATGGGTGTTGTCGCCAACCGCTGTGACACCGCAGACTGGATCTGCACCAATATCTTCAACGTCAACGCCGGCGATCTTCCGACGCTTTATGAGCAGTGCTATGCCAATCAAAAGCTCTGGAAAGCGGAGGCGTCTGTCGGAACAAGCTACTGCGCTGTCATTTACGGAAGAGGGCTCATCGGATTCAAGGTGAATATTCGCGATGTCAAGACCGACGGACGATTCTACTATGTCACCTATGACAGATGCGACTACAACAGCGTTCAAGTATACGAGACCCTCTATGCCGTCATGGAAAAGAAAACGATCGACGGCGGCACATACTGGTCGATGTATTCCAACACGAACAATATCCCCGGGTCGATCACTCCCTTCACCCCCGAGTGATGACCGACAACGGAATCATGACGATAAAGCAGGAGCTGTCATATGACGGCTCCTGTTGTTTACAGGGCGGCATTGCTCCCGCCGAAACGCCGCAAAGCGCATGCGCCCCGAGGGAAAGACTTTTTCCTCAACTACCAACTTCTGACCCCTGACCACTAACTCCTGACCACTAACTCCTAACCACTAACCACTGATCACTAACCAAAATGTGGGATTGCATTTTCCTATAAAATGTATTATACTTATTATGTATGGACATTTTGCGGGGCAAAACCGCCGAAAACCCACCTATCCCCGCAAAACAAAAAGATTTAGGAGTGACCACCCATGTGCAAGGAATGTGACAAAAAGACATTTTACATCACGACCCCGATCTACTACCCCTCGGGCAACCCCCATATCGGGCATACCTATACCACCGTCGCGTGTGACAGTATCGCCAGATACAAGCGAATGCAGGGCTACGACGTGATGTTCCTGACCGGTACCGACGAGCACGGTCAGAAGATAGAGGAAAAGGCAAAGGAACAGGGCATTACCCCCAAGCAGTATGTCGACAACATCGTCGCGATCTTCAAGAAGCTGTGGGAGTACATGAACATCAACTACGACCGCTACATCCGCACCACCGACGATTACCATGTCGAGAGTGTACAGAAGATCTTCAAGGAGCTGTACGACCGCGGCTATATCTATAAGGGCGAGTACGCGGGCAAGTACTGCACCCCGTGCGAGAGCTTCTGGACGGAATCTCAGCTGGTCGACGGCAAGTGCCCCGACTGCGGCAGAGAAGTCATCGAGGCAAGGGAAGAAGCCTACTTCTTCAAGATGGCGCCCTTTGCGGAGCGCATCGAAAAGCTGCTGACCGAGACCGACTACCTGCGTCCGCGCACCAGAGCGACCGAGCTTGTCAACAACTTCTTACAACCCTCTGTCGACGAAAACGGCAACAAGACCTATGGACTCGAGGATCTGTGCGTATCGCGTACCTCGTTCACCTGGGGCATCCCCGTCACCTTCGACCCCAAGCACGTCGTCTATGTCTGGATCGACGCACTCTCCAACTATATCACCGCCCTCGGCTATGAGAACGGCGCGTATGACGACTACAAAAAGTACTGGCCTGCCGACGTCCACATGGTCGCCAAGGATATCATGCGCTTCCACGCGATCATCTGGCCCGCCATGCTGATGGCGCTGGAACAGCCGCTGCCGCAGCACCTCGCCGTACACGGCTGGATCACCTTCAACGGTCAGAAGATGAGTAAGTCCTTAGGCAACGTCGTCGATCCGTTCATCCTCGGTGAACGCTACGGCGTAGACGCGATCCGCTACCATATCCTGCGTGAGATGGCGCTGGGCGCTGACAGCTCGTTTTCTAACGAGATCATGATCAACCGCATCAACACCGACCTCGCCAACGGTCTGGGCAATCTGGTCAGCCGTACCGTCGCGATGATCGACAAATACTTCGGCGGCGCCCTGTCGACCGAGCGTGAGGACGGCGACTTTGACGACGATCTGAAGGCTGTCGCCACCGCGCTCAAGGCGAAGGTCGACGACTACATCGAGAACACCCAGCTCAACAACGCGCTGGAGGAGATCTTCAAGCTCGTATCCCGCGCGAACAAATATATTGACGAGACCACCCCGTGGATCCTCGGCAAGGACGAGAGCAAGCGCGCGCGCTTAGCCACCGTGCTCTATAACCTGCTTGAGAGCATCCGTATCGCCGCTACCCTGCTGTCCGCGTTCATGCCTACCACCATGCCCAAGGTATTTGAGCAGATCGGCGCGGCTAAGTACGCAACCTATGAGAACGCCGGCACGTTCGGCGTACTGCCGCTCGACGTGACCGTGCATCGCGGCGAGGCGATTTTCCCGCGTATCGACGTGGACAAGGAGATCGAGGAGCTCAACGCCATCATCAAGAACAACGAGCCGAAGGAAGAGCCGGATAAGGACACGCGTGTCTTTGAACTGCCCGAGCATAAGCCCGAGATCGCGTTCGACGAGTTCGAAAAGGTCGAAATGCGCGTCGCGAAGGTACTCGCCTGCGAGAAGGTGAAGAAGAGCAAAAAGCTCCTCAAATTCACCCTTGACGACGGTGAGGGCGAGCGAATCATCCTCTCCGGTATCGCGGAGTATTACGATCCCGAGGAGCTCGTGGGCAAGAACATCGCCTATGTCGCGAACCTCGCGCCCCGCAAGATGATGGGCATCGAGAGCTGCGGCATGATCCTCTCCGCCGAAAGCGGCGACGGACTCAAGGTCGTCACCATCGACGACAGCATCCTCCCCGGAGGAAGCTTGGTGTAAGCAAAACAATTACAGGCTCCCGATGATATGGGAGCCTGTTTCATATCAACAACAGATGTTTTGGCTTGTCATTGTAGGGGAGGGGTGCTCCCCGTTGGGGAGACGTCACGAAGTGACAGTGGGGGAGGCGTCTCCGCCGAGGAATGCTCCTCCCGAACATTTCCAAATGATGTGGTAATAAGGCGAAGCATCTGCAACCTTTGCTTCGCAAATATCGCTTGCGCGATACGGGAGGAGCAAGCCCCTCCCCTACAGTACACAGAAAGGTATTAATCATGCTCCACAACATCTTTGACGCGCACGCGCATTATGACGACAAATGGTTTGACGACGACAGGAACGCGCTCCTGTCATCGCTTCCCCAAAACGGCGTTTCCTACGTCGTCAACGCCGCGGTCGATCTCGAGACCGCCGAAACAGCGATCTCATATGCCGAGACCTATCCTCATGTATACGCCTGCGCCGGTATCCATCCCGAAAACCTCGAGGGACTGCCCGACGATTATCTTGCGCAATTGACAGAATTGTTAAAGCACCCGCGGGTGCTCGCGCTCGGCGAGATCGGGCTGGACTATCACTGGGACATCCCGCGGGATGTTCAAAACCGTGTCTTTGAAGAACAGCTACTACTTGCGCGCGAGCTGGATGTGCCCGTCGTCATCCATGATCGTGAAGCCCACGGCGATGTGATGGCATTGGTGCGAAAGTATCAGCCGAAAGGGCTCATGCACTGCTACTCGGGCAGTGTCGAAATGCTCAAAGAGGTGTTGAGGCTCGGCATGAGTATCTCCATCGGCGGCACCGTCACCTTCAAGAACGCCCGCGTCCCTGTCGAAGTCGCGGCGGCGGTACCGCTCGACCGACTCCTGCTCGAGACCGACGCGCCCTATCTCTCCCCCGTGCCCTATCGCGGCAAGCGCAACGACAGCCGCAACATCGCCTACACCGCCGCGAGGATCGCCGAAATCCGCGGCATGGACGCGCAGGAGCTGATCGACCTTACCACCGAGAACGCCAAACGGCTCTACGGTATCAAATAAACTTTTCCGGTGTAAGCGCAAAAACGGCTTAAAACCTAAACGCACCACTCTGTCAACATCGCTTTGCAGGGTGGTGCTTGCTTTTTGAGCGGCGCCGAAGTATGATGAAGTCAAGCAAAGCAACCGAAAGGATGAGCAACATGGAAAATAACAAACCCGACTTTATGAAAAACCGTCCCCCAGCCGCTTCGGCTAATCAAATCAAGGACGTATACAGTACGCAAAAACCATCTACACGCACGACGCTGACAGTGGTGCTTGCCGTGATCGATCTGATCATACTGATCATCGGGCTCGCAACGAGGAACTGGTACTTGACCATCATCTTCGGACCCTTGCTGGTGGTGTTCATCCTGTCGATCATCATCGGCATTAGGGCTGACAGACAGAATACGCCCCCGGTACCTACAAACACCTCAGAAGCGATATTCAAGGAACATAGAATATAAAAAGAAAGGAAAAACAGTGCCATGGCTGAATTCGGAGAAAACATCCGCAAAGCGCGAGAAGAAAAGGGTATCACCCAACAGACGCTCGCGGATCAATTATATGTCACACGGCAGGCGGTGTCGCGCTGGGAGAACGGCTCGCGCTATCCCGATCTGTTAACGGCAAAGGCGCTTGCCCGCGCTCTTGATACCACGCTGAACGACCTGCTCAACGACGACGATATGCAAACCTATCCCGAGGTCAATCCCGTGATCGAGTACCCCCTGCACAAGCGCGTCCTGACCGCCTTGTTCGCGGTGGCGTGTTCCGTCAATCTGATCCTGACGCTCTGGAATACATTCTATTATCTGACCGACGCCCGGGCGTTTCGAACGGTATATGAATCGACGCTGCTGATCAGCAGAATGGTCTTTTTGACATTGGTCACCGTCATCCTGTTCTACGGGTTCATCAAATCCGTCAAGGACGAATTCACCCCACAGGCGGCAAAGCGGATCATGCTGTCCATTGTTGTACTGAATCTGTTGGGCGTTCTGTTCCGCTATTATCTGAGCTGGCGCAATTATACAGCGCTGCGCGGATCAGCCGTTATCGCAGCTGTCGCGGTCAATGTTGCGTTTATCATCATCGTATTGCGGTTCTTCCGCGCCAAAAACCCCTGCAGTCCAATCCCGGTATACGTCTTTACAGGACTGGAAATGCTGTTTGAGCTGATCGACTATGTACTCGGTCTGATCGCGGTCATCGGTACGGCACAGCTGCGCAGCTATTTGACCAATACGACACTGAGCACGCTCGCCCTGCTGTCGGTCGAGATCCTGTTCATCTACATGACGGCAGTGCTCCATCGTAAACGCAAGCTGACAAAAACACAATCATAAAACAAAGGCACAGCGCCGAAACCGCTGTGCCTTCCAGACTGTAGAAAAACCTATCAAAGCCTTCCTTTGGGAAAGGAAGGTGCCTCCGAAAGGAGGCGGATGAATTGTATAGATTGTTTGAGCGAAGCGAGTCACATTCTTTTACGTTGGTGATTAGAACAAAGGTAAAATGAGGGTTTCTCCCTTCGGTCGATCAATTGATACAATTCCTCAGTCACCGTTCGGTGACAGCTCCTTTTCCCAAAAGGAGCCTTGGAAAACGGCTGCTCATTTATTATTCCATACTTTTTCGACAAACTGAAAGGCACAGCGCCGAAACCGCTGTGCCTTATATTATATTCGGTTGAGATTGCCACACCCCGTAAACGGGGTTCGCAATGACGATTTGTATACTCCGAATCAAATGGAGAGTTCCAACTCCACAGGGCAATGATCCGAGCCCATAATATCGGTATGGATCTTTGCATCCTCGACCTTATCCATGATACGATCGGACACGATGAAATAATCGATGCGCCATCCGGCGTTGTTCTTGCGGGCGTTGAAGCGGTAGCTCCACCATGAATACACGCCCTTCGTATCGGGATTCAGGCTGCGCCATGTATCGGTAAAGCCCGATGACAATACGACAGTCATCTTGGCGCGTTCTTCATCCGTGAAGCCGGCGTTCTTGCGATTGGTCTTTGGATTTTTGAGGTCGATCTCCTGATGAGCGACGTTGAGGTCGCCGCAGAAAACGACGGGCTTTTTCTCGTCGAGCGATTTGATGTAGGCGAGGAAGTCATCCTCCCAGCGCATACGGTAATCGAGGCGTTCGAGCTCATTTTGACTGTTCGGCGTGTAGACCGTGACGAGGTAAAAATCCTCATACTCGAGGGTGATGACTCTGCCCTCATGGTCATGCTCCTCGACGCCGATCCCGTAGCTGACCGAAAGCGGCGTGAGCTTTGTGAAGATTGCCGTGCCGGAATAGCCCTTTTTCTCGGCATAGTTCCAGTAGCTTTCGTATCCGTCAAAGCTCAGGTCGATCTGCCCCTCCTGCAATTTCGTTTCCTGCAAACAGAAGAAGTCCGCGTCAAGCTCGGTAAAGATTTCCTTGAAGCCTTTATTCACAACAGCCCGCAGGCCGTTGACATTCCATGAGATAAATTTCATTGTGTCCTCCGAAGGTGTATTACTCTGGTTTACTTTGTTGAAGGGTATTTCTGGAGATCAATCTAACTTTCGAGATCTCAAGATGCGATTTTTGAGAGGGTATAATATCTCTATCCTCCGATCTATGAATACTCGGGTTGTAATCGGTCAAAAAAGAGAGCGTGATCGCAAAGGTCAGACCCAACACCAACGCGATCAGTCCATAGCTGAAATACCGCTGTCGCTCGATCGGTGCTTTTTCGGCTGCATGCTCATTCACTTGCCGAAGCACCTCTGCCGCGGCGCTGTACACGGTTTCCTTTGTTTCATCTTGATACACGCTGTTGCAGATCTCTTCCTTTTTCCTTTGACTGAAAAACCTGTTGAGATCGCCCTCGCAATGGAGAAAAACAGAACCCTTTGAGGAGGTATATTCGTTGTTCGTTCGTTTTGGCACGAGAATCAGCAGTATCGAAGCGTATTTCTCCTTTTTAAATCGGATGTTCCGTTGCATCCTCGCCAGATCACTCGCATCATCCACTATATTTTGCTCAACGATACAGCATCCGATGTTTCCGTATTGAGTGAGAGGCTTCATGCTCTCCCGCAGACTGTCATTTTCCTCTTGGGACAAGCATTTGACCTCATCCGCAATGAGCGCTTTGAACCCGGTTTCGGGGTTGGTATAGGTGTTCTTCTCTATCTCCCATTCCTCCTGTATCGTCATGGAGGAGGCGGAGATCGGAAGCACAGCCGACAGCACCCATATCAGGACGCAGAGCATGAGGAGCGTTCGTTTAGTTTTCATCATACAGCGCTCCCTTCTTGTCCATTTGAGGCGGACGGCGCACCGACATCGCGCGCTGAAAACGGATCACCGCTATCGCGGCGGCAAATAGATCCGTCACCATCAACAGGCACAGTCCGAATAGATAGATCGGATCGGAAACTCGCAGCACGAGCAGAGTGACCATCGCGATGATCAAAAGGAGTTCAACGATAAAAATGATCCGTTTGAAAGCCCTGTACCTTTTGATCTCCCGCAAAAGCTGCGGTCTGTATTTGACCGAACGTTTTTTCTTCAACTCACGGCGGATCCCAACACCGCTTTGGATTATATTCGCCAGGAACAGGATAGTGTAGATGAAAAGCGATACCCCGAGAACAATGAGAAAAGGGATGAACTTACTGTATTTGAGCAACGGCGTAGCTGACGAGATCATCATAAGGACAAAACCCGTCCACGCCAAGATATCCCTGTTTTTCACGATGATATTCAGCTTTTCCTCCATCATTATTTGGTAGGCTCTTTCCATGATAAGATGGCCGATCACCGTAGATGCGGCACAGATCATCAAACACACCTCAGCCGTAACGGCAGGTAATAAGAAAGAGATGCCAAACAACAGCCCCCCTATTCCCAACGCGGTGAGCAGGATGCGTAACGGACTCAGCGGAAACTCCGCGGCTATCTTTCCGGTAGCGCCGTTGATCGCGGCATAAGTGACGCCGCTACCTCTCTTTTTACCCATGAACCAAACGGGGAACAACATCTTTCTGATGTTCCTGCTCTTTTCCTCCATCGGCATAAAGGTTTTCGTTTCCACCACCTTGTATCGGGTGCCCCATTGTTCGACGAAATCTATCAAAGCACTGTCCCTGCCGATGATCTCACCCTGCATGTCCGCCAGGACCTCTTTGGATCTCTCGTCATAATCCTCTATGCTCGCGTCAGAGATCTCTGTGTAAAATCCCGACAAATACGCTTCCGAAAAATCCACGGCATTCGTGAGAGAATAGGGAGAGAGCGCTTCGCTGATATCATCGCTGAAATGCAGCGACGCGTCATGGACATAGCTGATCGTACCCTTTGCGTGACCGACAAAACGGTTATCGGTGATTGCGACAGACCTTGTTGCGGATGTTTCGCTGAAGATCACATCCACTGAGTAATCGTCATCATAATCCGCGTCAATGATCCAAAACGGGAAATAGATGCCGCGAAAACTGTCGGCAGATCCGGGCTTACGATATTTTCTCGATACAAAAGGAGATTTTGCCGCTTCCATCTGATAGATCAACTTGCAATTATCCTTGGTCACAGAGAACGGCACAACAATGTCCGGCTTCCACTGTTGGCGGATTTGTGAGAAGATCATCGATGCGCCGCCGCAGAAAGGGCAGAACCCGACCGCGTCATTCGCGTCGTTGGTCAGCAGTTCAGCGCCGCAGGACGGGCAGATATGCACCGCGACGTCATAGGCGTTGACGCCGACCTCGGTGGAATCACCGCTCTCCGTTTTGATCAACTGCGGGTCAAAATGCGAGCCGCATAAATCACATACCATTTTCTGGGTCTCGATCTCAAATCGCAACCCTCCGCCGCATGACGGACATTGGATCATAAAACCACTCCTTTTTCATTGGATCATACACGAAAAGACACGTGTAACCTTGCCGCGCCCGATCGGCGTTTTTTGATCGGGTGCAGTTACACGTGCCTGATACTCTAATTATGCAGCGCTTCCACGATGCGCTCGAACCGCATACTGTGGCTCGCTTTGACTAAGATGGTGTCGCCGGGCAGCAAATACCGCTTGAGCCGGTCGATGCACCGCTCCACGGTGGGGTAGTAATACGCGCCCTTGCCGTAGCCCTCGGCGGTCGCTTCACTCAGCGGGCCCACCGCGACCAGCATATCGATACCGACCTCTTTGGCGTAGGCGCCGACCTCGCGGTGCAGGGCGATCTCATCCGCGCCCAACTCCTTCATGTCGCCGAGGATCGCGATCTTGCGGCCGCTGAGCTTACTCAGCGTATCCAGTCCCGCCTTGGTGGAGGTAGGGTTGGCGTTATAGCAGTCGTCGATGATGGTCAGGGTGTCGGTCTTGATGATATGATTGCGCGAGCCGACGTTTTCAAAGCTTTCGAGCCCGCGCTTGATCTCTTCGGGAGTGAGCCCGAGCTGTGTGCCCACCGCCATCGCGCACAGAGCGTTGAGGACATTATGCCGTCCCATCGTGGGGATGGTCACGTCGATGCGGGCGTTATCATCGGGATCATCCGTGCGTGAACGGTGGATCAGGGTACACCCGATCCCGTCCAGCCCTTTTTCCGTGATATTCTCGGCGCGGTATTCATCGTTGCCGGTGCCGTAGAAGGTCGGGCGGATGCCGTGATAATCCGTTACGGTACGCAGCTTGTCGTCATCATGACACAGGATGATGGTACCGTCGGCGCTCAGATATTGAAACATCTCGGTCTTGGCGCGCAGAACACCGTCGCGGTCGCCGAGATTCTCCAGATGACAGTAGCCGATGTTGGTGATGACGCAGATATCGGGTCTCACCATTTTGGACAGGCGGGTCATCTCACCAAAGCCGGAGATACCCATCTCGATCACGGCGACCTCATGCTCCTCCTCGAGCCCGAAGAGGGTGATCGGAACGCCCAGCTCGTTGTTGAAGTTGCCGCCGGTCTTATGGACGTTGTATTTTTGCGCTAAAACAGCGCTGATGAATTCTTTGGTAGAAGTCTTGCCGACCGAGCCGGTGATGCCGATGAACGGGATCGTGAACAGCGAGCGGTAATACTCGGCGATGCCCTTGAGCGCGACAAGCGTTGACTCGACCTTGATATAGGCGATGTCCGTATCAGGCTTTTCCTCACACAGCACGCATACCGCGCCCTGTTCGGCGACCGCGGGAATAAAGCGGTGACCGTCGACGCGGGCGCCCTTGATCGCGGCAAAGAGCGACCCCTTGCCCGCCTTGCGGCTGTCGGTGACGATGGATGTGATGACGGCGTCGGGATTACCGTGCAGCGTACCGCAGCACGCCATAGCGACTTCTTGTAATGTGATCGGTTTCATAGGATCCTCCGGATTCTATATAATTAGGAATTTGGAATGAGGAATGAGGAATTGACGGCGGGCGCTGCCCGCACCTGATTGATATGTGAATACATTACCATTTAATCACATTTCAAATAGGAATCAAAAACGCAAAGCGTTTCCCATAATTCCTAATTCCTAACTCCTAATTCCTCATTATTTCTCGAGTGAAAGCTCAATGATCTTCTCGCACAGGTCGGCGTATTCGATGCCCGCGGCGGCTGCCTCCTGCGGGAGCAGGGACAGCGGCGTCATGCCGGGCAGGGTGTTTGCCTCCAAGCAATAGAGCCGGTTGTGGTCGCCGAGCAGGAAATCGACTCTGCCGTAGACCTTGAGGCGCAGGGTCTCAAAAGCGTGCTCCGCCTCCGCCTGCATCTTCTTCGCGATATTCTCATCCAGGTCGGCGGGACAGACCTCTTCGGTCGCGCCTTCCTGATACTTGTTCTCATAATCATACCAGCCGTCCTTGGGGATGATCTCGATGACGGGCAGCGCCTTGCCGCCCAAAATGCCGACCGAGAACTCGCGGCCTTTGATGTATTCCTCCACCAGAACGTCATCGTCATAGCGGAACGCCGCGCCTACCGCGGCGACGAACTGCTCGGGATCGCCGACGATCTGCACGCCTACGGATGAACCCGCGGAGCAGGGCTTGACGACGCAGGGGAACTTGCACCAGCTGTCGAGGTAGCCCTCGCCCATGAACTCGCGCTTATACAGGCGGCTCATCGGGGTCGGGACGTTACTGTTGAGGAACACGCCCTTGGTCACGCCCTTGTGCATCGCGATCGCGGAGCCGAGGTGATCGGAGCCGGTGTATTTGATGCCGTGCAGCTCTAACGCCGCCTGTACGGTACCGTCCTCACCCTCGCCGCCGTGCAGCCCCAAAAAGGTGATGTCAGCCGCCTGACACAGCTCCAGCACATGGTCGCCGAAGTAGCCCGCGGACTGGTTTTTGCGGCTCTTTCTGATCGCCTCGATATCGGGCGCTTCGGTCTCGATCACCGCGTCACCCGCAAAATCATAGTTCTGCGCAAAGAGCCTGTCGGCGTCAAAATCGTCGCCCTCATAGCCCATATATACGTCGATCAAAACGACTTGATGCCCCTTGGATCGCAGCGCGGCTGCGACCTTGGAGCCGGATAAGATCGATACATCGCGTTCGGAGGAGAGTCCCCCGGCTAATACAACTATTTTCATACTTTACCTCCATGAAATAATTAGAAATTAGGAGTTAGGAATTAGGAATTGCGGGCGGACGCTGTCCGCGCCTGATTGATAGATATGTCAGTCCTCAGTCAATTCGTGGCAGCCCTCATAGGAAAGGGAGTTTTTTTGAGATGTCACGTTTTTGCGTCATCCTATAGGAATCAAAAGCCATAGGCTTTCCCTTCATTCCTAATTACTCATTACTAATTCCTAATTGTTAAAACATAAACCCGTCATATCCCCAATTCTCGGTTTCCTCGAACTTGACATAGACATGGCTGCCGTCGACGCCCATGATGTCCTTGGCGATCTCACAGAGCTTAGCGGTGAGCGCCTCATAGCTCTCGCGGGGCGCGGAGTGGAGCAGGCTGACGTCAAAGAACGCGATCGGCTCGTCGTTCTTTCCGCCGAAATACAGGCGGCAGTTGTCCGAGATCTCGACCATCAGGTAGCGTTCGGATTTGCCCAGCAGGGTGATCGCCTCGCCCAAGGCGCTCTTGAGCGCGATCTCCTTGTCGGGGGATACGGATGCAGAAAACTTCGCGTTGATAAAAGGCATGGTGTCCTCCTTGTTTAATTAGGAATTAGGAATTAGAAATTAGGAATTGCGGGCGGACGCTGTCCGCGCCTGATTGATAGATATGTCAGCCCTCAGTCAATTCGTGGCAGCCCTCATAGGAATGGGAGTTTTTTGAGATGTCACGTTTTTGCGTCATCTTATAGGAATCAAAAAGCCGAAGGCTTTCCCTTCATTCCTCATTCCTCATTACTAATTCCTAATTGCTTCTATTATAATCCATACCGCCGCCGGAATCAACCAAAACAAGCGATTATTTTGCTATTATTTTCTTTTTACGTATTGCGAAGCGAGCAAATCGATGGTATAATATACAATAACTAATTGTGTTTTATACAAAACATACAAGGAGGAATTATTATGCCATTAGTTAACGCGAAAGAAATGCTCACCAAAGCAAAGGCCGGTCACTATGCTGTCGGTCAGTTCAACATCAACAACCTTGAGTGGACCAAGGCGATCCTGCTGACTGCTGAGGAGCTCAAATCCCCTGTCATCCTCGGCGTATCCGAGGGCGCGGGCAAGTATATGTGCGGCTACAAGACCGTCGTCGGTATGGTCAAGGGTATGATCGAAGAGCTCGGCATCACCGTTCCCGTAGCGCTCCACCTCGACCACGGCTCCTATGAGGGCGCTAAGAAGTGCATCGAAGCGGGCTTCTCGTCCATCATGTTCGACGGCTCTCATTATCCGATCGAAGAGAACATCGCCAAGACCAAAGAGCTGGTCGGTATCTGCAACGATCTGGGTCTGTCCATCGAGGCTGAGGTCGGCTCCATCGGCGGCGAGGAAGACGGCGTTGTCGGCATGGGCGAGTGCGCTGACCCCGAAGAGTGCAAGATGGTCGCTGATCTGGGCGTTACCATGCTGGCTGCCGGTATCGGCAACATCCACGGCGTCTATCCCGAGAACTGGGCAGGTCTGAGCTTTGAGACCCTCGACGCGATCCAGCAGAAGACCGGCGAAATGCCGCTCGTACTCCACGGCGGTACCGGTATCCCGGACGACATGATCGCTAAGGCGATCACTCTGGGCGTTTCCAAGATCAACGTCAACACCGAGTGCCAGCTCGTATTCGCTGAGGCGACCCGCCAGTACATCGAGGCAGGTAAGGACAAGCAGGGCAAGGGCTTCGATCCCAGAAAGCTGCTCGCTCCCGGTTTCGAGGCGATCAAGGCAAAGGTCAAGGAGAAGATGGAGCTGTTCGGTTCCGTCGGCAAGGCGTAATTTAACTTGTCATTGCGAAGCTCTTTGAACACGCGTTCAAGGAGCTGTGGCAATCTTAACCAAATCATCATATGAACATCAAGCCGCTGTCATGCTATTGACGGCGGCTTTTGTTATATCCGACACCGAAAACCCACCGTCACAAAGGAATTGATTTGCTCCGCGTTTGGGCGACTTCGCTCGGAAATGATTCGGGATGTCGCAAGCGTCATCCCCTACAGAAAACGTCACAGAAAATCGTAGGGGTCGACATTTATGACGCCCCGTATGACAGAAACGTTTCTCCCCTATCTCACGCTTTCGATATACGATACGCCCGTCATTCTGCGGTACGTCATAAATGCCGTACCCTACGGAAGCATGGATCTGCTCCGCATTTA
>JAHKVW010000022.1 GCA_020624805.1 bacterium
AGATAGTTTTTTTCGATGATGTACGGTCACGGTACGATAAGATACGATGATGATTTAAGGTATCGTACCGCCGAAAACCGCATGGATAAGCCGTTTTTGGGCGTGTGTACGATGGAAACGATCATTTTGGGATATATATTGTAGGGGAGGGGCGGTGTTTGGTGAATGGTGAATAGTGAATGGTGAATGGTGGTGGGAAAGCCTGACGGCTTTTTGATTGTAGGGCGTTTCATAGAATTTGTAGGGGAGGGGCTTGCTCCTCCCGCGGTAGGAGTTGAGTGAACAGCCTTCCCCTCGGGGGGAAGGTGGGCAATTTGCTATAGCAAATTGGTCGGATGAGGGGCTAAGTTAGCCGAAAGATCATCTTAACAAAGAGCGCGGGGCACTTCCTCTATCCTCGGTAAACACACGGCCTCACCGAATCCTGCATCTTTAGGAAAGGTAGTCCCCTCATCCGTCTCCCGTTGGTCGACACCTTCCCCCCGAGGGGAAGGCTTATTTCGCAGTACGCCGCAGTGTCACAGAAAAAGGCGCACGCGCCCTTGACAAAACTCACTCATAATGCCATAATATATAGGTTAGAGTGTAATTAGCCTTCCCCTTGAGGGGAAGGTGGGCTTTTTAACTCGCCGAGAGTTGAAAAGGTCGGATGAGGTGGAAGCCTTTCCACTCTATTGATATACGGGATGAGGAAGAAACGTTTCCACCTCATCCGTCTCGGCTTTGCCGAGCCACCTTTTCCTTGCAGGAACGGCAACCCTTTTGGGCTTTGCCCATTTCCCCTAACAGGGGAATCTCCTCAAGGGGAAGGCTAATACTACTAAGGAAGTGTATGTTATGGCAGAACTCAACAAGTCCTATGACCCCAAACAGGTCGAGTACAGGATATATCAAAACTGGCTGGAAAAGAACTATTTCCACGCCGAGGTGAATCCCGACAAAAAACCCTATTGCATCGTGATGCCGCCACCCAACATCACGGGTCAGCTGCATATCGGTCACGCGCTGGACAACACCCTGCAGGACATCCTGATCCGCTGGCGCAGGATGCAGGGCTATGAGGCGCTGTGGCTGCCCGGCACCGACCACGCCTCCATCGCCACCGAGGCGAAGATCGTAGAGGCGATGCGTCAGGAAGGCGTCACCAAGGAGGATCTCGGCAGAGAGAAATTCCTCGAGCGCGCATGGGATTGGAAGCGCGAATACGGCGGCAGGATCACCAAGCAGTTCTGGAAGCTGGGCGTCAGCTGCGACTGGCAGCGCGAGCGCTTCACGATGGACGAGGGCTGCTCCGACGCGGTCAAAGAGGTATTCGTCAATTACTATAACAAGGGGCTCATCTATCGCGGCAACCGCATGGTCAACTGGTGTCCGCACTGCTGCACTTCCATCTCGGATGCGGAAGTTGAGTATGAGGAACAGAACGGCAACTTCTGGCATATCCTCTACCCCGTCAAGGAGACGGGCGAGATGCTGGAGATCGCGACCACCCGTCCCGAGACGATGCTGGGCGATACCGCCGTGGCGATCAACGTCGACGACGAGCGCTATAAGCACCTGCACGGCTGTCACGCGATCCTGCCCCTGATCAATAAGGAGATCCCGATCGTGTGCGACGAGCACGCGGATATGGAGAAGGGTACCGGCGTGGTTAAGATCACCCCCGCCCATGACCCCAACGACTTTGAGGTCGGTCTCAGACACGACCTGCCCATCGTGCGCTGCTTCACCTATGACGGTCACATGACCGGCGCCGAGGACGTCAAGGCTTATGAGGAGCTCAAGGCGTCCGGCAAGCTCAGCGAGAATGAGCCCGAGGTGCTCGACTGCGGCAAGTATGCCGGCATGACCACCGATGAAGCCAGAAAAGCGATCGTCGCCGATTTGACCGAGCAGGGTCTTTTGAAGGAGATCGAGCCGCTCAGCCATGACGTCGGCACCTGCTACCGCTGTCACACCACCATCGAGCCGATGGTCAGTAAGCAGTGGTTCGTCAAGATGGCGCCGCTCGCCAAGCCTGCCATCGACGCCGTCAAAAACGGCGATACACAGTTTATCCCCAAGCGCAGTGAGAAGATCTACTTCCACTGGCTGGAAAATATCCGCGACTGGTGCATCTCGCGTCAGCTGTGGTGGGGTCATCGTATCCCCGCCTACTACTGCGAGGACTGCGGCGAGATGGTCGTCAGCAAGGATGCTGTCACCACCTGTCCCAAGTGCGGCGGCACCCATATGAAGCAGGATGAGGACACCCTCGACACCTGGTTCAGCTCGGCGCTGTGGCCGTTCTCGACTCTCGGCTGGCCGAATGAGACCGAGGAGCTGAAATACTTCTACCCGACCGATACGCTTGTCACCGGCTACGATATCATCTTCTTCTGGGTCGTTCGCATGATGTTCTCCGGTCTGGAGAATATGGGCGACGTACCGTTCCACACCGTGTTCATCCACGGTCTGATCCGCGATGAGCAGGGTCGCAAGATGAGTAAATCGCTGGGCAACGGCGTTGACCCCATCGAGGTCATCGACAAGTACGGCGCCGACGCGCTGCGCTTCTTCCTCGCGACGGGCAACTCCCCCGGCAACGATATGCGCTACAGCGAGACCCGCGTGGAGAGCTGCCGCAACTTCGCGAACAAGCTCTATAACGCCAGCCGCTTTGTGCTGATGAACATCGAAGGATACGAAGTATCTTTATCTTTGCCGACTGAACTGAAGTTAGAGGATAAGTGGATTTTATCTACTCTGAATACGCTCTGCAAGGATATGACCGAGAACCTCGAGAAATTCGAGCTCGGTATCGCGGTGCAAAAGCTCTATGATTTCATCTGGGATTGCTTCTGCGACTGGTACATCGAGCTGAAAAAGACCGATCTCTACTCCGACGATGAGACTGCCGCGCAGAACGCGAGACAGGTGCTGGTCTTTGTCCTCGACAAGATCTTAAAGCTCCTGCATCCGTTCATGCCGTTCATCACCGAAGAGATCTGGCAGAACATCCCCCACGAGGGTGAGACCATCATGCGCGAGCAGTATCCCGAGTACACCGAGGCGCTGTGCTTTGAGCGCGAGGCGGAGGATATGCAGAAGATCATGAAGGCGATCACCGCCATCCGCACCCGGCGCAACGAGATGAATGTGCCGCCCAGCAAAAAGGCGAAGCTCTACATCGCCACCAAGGCGAAGGACACCTTCGACCACGGCGTTGAGTTCTTCAAGAAGCTCGCCTCCGCGAATGAGGTCGAGATCGATACCGACTTTGACATCGACGGCGCTGTGACCGTCGTCACCGCTTCGGCGAAGCTCTATATCCCGCTCAATGAACTGGTCGATAAGGAAGCGGAGCTCAAGCGCCTGAACAAGGAGCTGGCACAGACCGAAAAGATGCTCGCTCAGGATGAGAAGAAGCTCTCGAACCCCGGCTTCATGGGCAAGGCGCCCGCCGCCGTCATCGAGAAGATCAAAAATCAGGCGGAGCGTGAGCGAGAGAAGCTCGCCCTGATCAAGGCGGCCATCGAAAATCTGAAATAGGCACGCGTGCCGGAAACTCGTGTCGGACACGCGTATCGGATACGCGTATCCGTTATCATCCATCAATGACAATGATCAACCAAAAAGCCTCCGTGAGAGCGGGGGCTTTTGTGATGATAAAAAGCCTTCCCCCCGAGGGGCACGTGTGCCCATTTATCTGACTATCGGACAGGCTCTGTGTATAATAGCCTTCCCCTCGGGGGACGCGTGCGTCTTTTCTGTAGCACTGTTACGTTTCTATCGAAAACAAAAAAGCCTTCCCCTCGGGGGGAAGGTGTCACCAAAGGTGACGGATGAGGGGACTACCTTTCCTATAGATGCAGGACTCGGTGAGGCTGTATGTTTACCGAGAATTAAGGACAAGCCGAACACTCTTTGTTAAGATGATCTTTCGGAGAAGTTTGCCCCTCATCCGACCAATTTGCTTAGGGCAAATTGCCCACCTTTTCCTTGCAGGAACGGCAACCCTTTTGGGCTTTGCCCATTTCCCCTAACAGGGGAATCTCCCCGAGGGGAAGGCATGAATAAAGGAGTTATTATGAAACATTTCACTCGTCTGATCGCATTAGTCGGCGCGTGCATCATGATCGCGTGCACCGCCGCCTGTACCGACGTCCCAAAGGGATCAAATACACCCACGGAAACAACGCCCGCGGGCGCGGAAGTATATATCGACGTTACCGACGCGCCGACGAAGGCGGCGACTGAGGCGCCGACCGATCCGCCATCCGTGGATGCCGCATCACAGGAAGAAGTAGTAAACTCATCCGCAGACAACGATAAGAGCGAGCTGGTCGATCATCAGTGGAAGCTCACAAAGCTCTATAAAAACGGTGAAGAGCGCAAGATCTATGTCGAATACGGCTCCGTGGTTCGCCAGTCGGGCACCTACATCCAATTCAACGATGACGACACCTTTGAATGTGTCCTCGGTGTTATCGGCTGTAAAGGCACCTATGCCGTCGAAAACGGCGACGTAGCGCTGCACATCACCACCAAGTACACCGGCAAAAACGAGGGCGACGCGTGTGACGAGTACGAGACTGCCAAATGGGATCACGAAGCAGACACCCTGAGCTTTGATCTGAACGGCTACACCAACGTGTTCGCGAAGTAAGCCTTTGTACACAAGCCTCCCTTTGGTAAAGGGAGGTGCCGAGGTACGAGGCGGAGGGATTGCATAAATTGATCGACCGAAGGGAGATACTTTGTTTTTATACTTTGCTATAACATCAACGTAATATAATTGAGATACTCGCGTCGCTCGAACAATTTAGTACAATCCCTCAGTCGCCAGACACGCGTGTCAGGCGACAGCTCCCTTTACCAAAGGGAGCCTTGGAGAGTGACAGCGTGTCGCGCATCCCCCCAAGGGGAAGGCTTTTTGTTTTCGACGAAACGTTACAGTGCCACAGAAAAAGGATGCGCGCATCCCGCACGCGCCCCTTTCATGATTCATTCTTCATACTAAGTATCCATTAAACGCTTTAACAAATTTGTTAGCGAGAAATTTCGCAGAGCAAGGCGGAGGACGCAGGCATACTGGCGTATGTCAAGGACGACAACACCGCTATGCGGAATTTA
>JAHKVW010000136.1 GCA_020624805.1 bacterium
AAAGGAGATACAACCATGACTACAATACTTCTCACCTGTACTATGACGATGATGTGGATGTGCGGTATGATGTATCGTGCTATGGTTCGTTATGCTCTGAAACAGTGTTGATTTCTGTCAGCTTAAGGGGAGCGTAACGCGCTCCCCTTAATTTTTTCACTAAGGAGATTTGTATGAATACCACAAGATTTCTGATATCCTCCAACCTTTACAGTAAACGAATGTGGCTGTGATCTGAACAACAATAATGGAAGCCTTTATAAATACATTTACATCATTCATTTCACATTCACATTTAAACTATAAGGAGAAATCATTATGAAAAAACTTTTATCCGCTTTACTGATCGTTACACTCGCACTCACATCCGTATTTGCTCTGACCGCCTGCTCCAACAGCAAGCCCGACAAAAACGGTAGCGACGCTGAGAACACATCATCTGTCACTATCGCCATTCCGAATGATACCACCAATGAAGCCCGCGCTCTTCTGCTGTTACAGGAGCTCGGCTATATCACCCTGAAGGCAGACGCTGGTATCACCGCTACCCCCAAAGATATCGAGAACAATCCGAAAAATATCGAGTTTGCCGAGATCGAAGCCGCACAGTTGCCCTCTGCTCTGCAGGACTACGACTACGCTGTTATCAACTCCAACTACGCCATCGACGCCGGTTTGAACCCCGTCAAGGATTCGTTGGGTATCGAAGGTTCTGCATCCGCTTATGTCAACATCATCGCAGTCAAGGAAGGCAACAAGAATGAGCCTAAGATCAAGGCACTGGTCGCCGCGACCGAATCTCAGAAGGTCATCGACTACATCAACCAGAACTACGACGGCGCTGTCGTGCCTGTCGTTGAGAATCCCACCGACGGTTTCGATTCGTCTATTGATTACGACGCGTTGAAGGGTGAGACCATTACCATCGCGGCTTCTCCGACGCCTCACGCCGAGATTCTCGCAATCGTCAAGGATATCCTCGCCCAAAAGGACATCACCCTCGAGATCACCGAGTTTACCGATTATGTACAACCGAACCTTGTCGTCGATAAAGGCGAACTTGACGCGAACTACTTCCAGCACGTTCCGTATTTAGACGACTTCAACGCCGAGAACGGTACAGCTCTGGTATCCGTCGCGGGCATCCATGTCGAGCCGATAGGTCTTTACGGCGGCAAGCAGAGCAGCCTTGACGCTCTGAAATAATTCTGATACGCATATGCACCGAGCCTGTGCCCGGTGCATACTGTCTGTTTAAAGGAATGATCCTATGATAGAACTGAAAAATATATCCAAGACCTTTCGGACGTCTGACAGCACCGTCGAAGCGCTGAAAAACGTCAGTATCACTGTAAACGACGGCGATATCTTCGGCATCATCGGTATGTCCGGCGCGGGGAAATCGACCCTTGTGCGATGTATCAATATGCTCGAACGCCCCGACGAAGGCGTGGTGCTGATCGACGGTGTGGACGTAGGCAGTCTGAAAAGCAAAGACCTGCGCAATACCCGCCGCGAGGTAACGATGATCTTTCAGGGCTTCAATTTACTGATGCAGAGAAGCTGTCTGAATAACGTTATGTTCCCGCTGGAACTGGCAGGTGTGAAAAAGGCGGATGCTAAAAAGCGCGCATTGGAACTGCTGGAGACCGTCGGTCTGCCCGATAAGGCGAACGCCTATCCCGCACAGCTCTCGGGCGGTCAGCAACAGCGCGTCGCGATCGCGAGAGCACTTGCCACCGACCCGAAGGTGCTGCTGTGTGATGAAGCGACCTCTGCGCTTGACCCAAACACCTCACACGCTATCCTCAGCCTGATTCGTGAGATCAATGAAAAGCTCGGCATCACCGTTATCATCATCACCCACCAGATGAGCGTTATCGAGGAGGTCTGCAATAATGTCGCGATTCTCGACCACGGTGAGGTAGCCGAACAGGGACGTGTTGTCGATATTTTTACCCACCCTAAGAGTCAGGCGGCTAAGCGGCTCGTCTTCCCCGAGGGTGAGCAAGAGATCCTTGTCGAGAACTCCGCCTACCGTCTGCGCGTAATCTTTGGCGGCGCAAAGGCGGCTGGAACGCCACTGATCGCTCAGCTTGCCAAGGAAAAGGGGATCGAGGCAAATATCCTCGGCGCGTCGACCAAAGCTGTCGGCGACAAAGCATACGGCAATATGCTATTGTCCTTTGCTGAAGAAAGCAGCAAGGATCAGGCAATTGCATTTTTGAAGGATATCGAGGATATCTCGGTAGAGGAGGCGTGAGTATGGCTGATTTTTTTACATCCAAAGACTGGCTGGAAGCGGTCGATATCGTTAAGACTGAGGTACCGCTTGCCATCTGGGAAACCCTATATGTTACGCTGATATCCACCCTAATCGCGCTCGTGATCGGACTTCCTCTGGGCGTTCTGCTCGCAGTCGGCGACAAGGACGGAATCGTTCCCCTGCCCGCACCGCTCAGGCATTTTCTGAATATCCTGATCAACCTGCTGCGATCGGTACCATTCCTGATCCTGATCGTTGTGGTTGCACCGGTGACGCGGTTGATCATCGGCAAAGCGTTCGGCACGGCAGCGTCCATCGTACCGTTGGTTATCGCGGCGTTTCCATTCATTGCACGTCTGGTCGAGAGTTCTGTCCGCGAGGTCAATCCGAACATCATCGAGATGGCGCAGAGCACCGGCGCATCTCCCTTGCAGATCATCACCAAGGTTCTGATCCCCGAGAGCGTCCCGAGCCTGATCTCCAACATCACGATTGCTCTGACAACGATCCTCGGCTATACCGCCATGAGCGGCGCGATCGGCGGCGGCGGTTTGGGTAAGCTCGCCATAAACTACGGCTATTACCGCTATAAATACCTTGTCATGATCATCACCGTCATCCTGTTGATCTTGCTGGTTCAGCTCTTCCAGTCGATCGGCACAAAGCTATCGGTGGTCTCGGATAAACGATTAATGAAAAAATGAAAGGAATTTGAAATGAAAATAATCGAAACAAAAAACGCTCCTGCTGCAATCGGTCCTTACTCTCAGGCTGTTGTCTTCGGCGGTCTG
>JAHKVW010000137.1 GCA_020624805.1 bacterium
AGCCGTTATGTCTGGTTCCACATCCATTATTAAAAATTTCGTATCGTGTGCAAAAGGCGATATTGATCCGAAAGATGCTGCTGTTGAAGTTGCGAAGGAAACCGGCAAAGGAGCAGTATACAGTTATGCAACCGCATTCTCCGGCGCAGTGATAAAAGGCGCGATGCAGAATGCTTCGTCCGGATACGTTAGAGCCTTGTCAAAAACCTCACTGCCCACACAGATGGTGTCGACCACTGTGAACGTGGGCAAGGTCATGAAGAGGTATCTTTCCGGCGAGATCACGGGCGCTCAGTGTATCGAGCAGCTCGGCGAGGACGGCTTTGGTGAGTTAGGTGCGGCAATGTGTTCTACCATGGCGGTAGCAGCTGTGCAGGGCGTTGGAAATTCCGCACTTACGATTGTCGCGGGAGCTGCAGGAGCCAGCATTGGTTATATGGCGGCAGTTGCGGTCTATCAGGAATTGTCAACATCGTTGAAAGATCGCGAGCTTGCTGTTGAACGCCGCATACAGATAGAAGCTGAATGTGCTGAGGCGGTAATACTGATACAACAGTATCGTGCAGAGATGATCGATTCCTACGAGAAGTATTTTACTCAGCGCTTAACGGATTTCAAAAACGGTATGGATGCTATGGACGAGGCAATAGAGAGAGGCGATATCGACGGATTCTTAGCGTCAAACGCTCAGATCCAATCGGCTCTCGGTCGCAAGATTCAGTTCTCATCTCAACAGGAATTTGACAATCTGATGATGTCGGATGAGGCTTTCAAGCTGTAAGGAGGAAGAAATGAAATACTATTCAGTCAAAAGTGCTGTAGCAGTCTTTTACTATCTCTTGTCGGTTGATAACAAAATCCTACAAGAGGAGCTGCGCAAGTTTGACGAGATCGGCGCGGAAATAGATGCAGCAAACTTTATGAGCTATCGTAATCAGGTCATATGGCGGTGCGAGAATCAAAAACGAACCACGAATTATGCAAAGAATTATTACGACGTAATTTCAGAAGGCGTTGATATGGAGCTCCGTGCAGTCATCGGCGACAATGAGAATGTAATCGCATCCCGACTACTCATATGGAATCTGTTGGTAATCGCGTACAGTGACGCTGAGTATCATCCGACTGAACGCAGATTGATCGAGCAAATTGTGCGAACATCTGAAATGCCAACAAGTGTATTTCAGGAAATGGAACTGCTGATCCGTTCAGCGGTTGAAGTGGAAAATGAGCGTAATTGGCTGTCGTATTCCGGTCGTCCATACAATGAGGTTGCTCCGAGAATTGAAGCGCTGAACAGGAGAATTGCCTACATCACTGAAAGCGCGAAAAAACTGATCGACGATGAGGTCATGACTCCATCAATAGAGGCACTGAAAATCAAAACGAACGTATTTGATCATGTAGAAGGAGCAGTTGCTCCGGTTACCAACAGAGTAAGAGAAAGATTTGAACCGGCGACGTCCGGCGTATCAAATGCTGTCGCGCCTGTCGGAGAAAAAGCCGGAGAGGTTTTCGAAAGCGCCAAAGCTGCTGTGTCCGGAATAGCCTCTGATGTAGGCAAATCATTAGGTGGCTTTTTTGGATTTGGAAAAAAGAAGTAAGGAGGGAGATTATGCCGTTACCTATTCTGTTTATCGGGATCGCGGTTGCTACCGGTGCCGTCGGTATTGGGAAAACAACAAAAGCTGGGTTTGAGCAACGTAACGCAAGGTTGCTAAACGAAAACTCTGATGCGCGTATGGAAGAAGCAGCAAACAGGTTAAACATCTACCGCAAACAGTGTGAGAGATCCCTCGAAATGCTTGGAAGCGAAAAGCTATTTGTCTTGAATGGCAACATTGCCGCTTTCGTGTATACATTTTCACAGATAAAAAACGTCGATTTCACAGAATCATTGGGACTCAACGAGCTTAATAAGCTGTCAATTGACAGAAAAGAATTCAAAGAACTTGGTGAGATGCGCAGCTTTGCAGGTTCATTATCTAGAGGATTAGCCGCAGGTGTGACCGGAGGTGCATTGGCGGCATTCGGTGCATACAGTGTAGCTGCTACCTTTGCAAGTGCATCTACCGGTACGGCAATAGCTTCTCTCAGCGGCGCGGCGGCATCCAACGCCACTCTCGCCTTCTTCGGTGGCGGATCACTCGCTTCCGGCGGATTAGGTATGGCTGGCGGTTCAGCCGTACTCGGCGGACTGGTTGCCGGTCCCGCTCTGTTGATCATGGGAACAATCGTTGAGGCGAAGGCAGGAAAGAATCTGGAAGATGCAAAAGCAAACGCAGCAGAAGCGACCCTGTACTGTGAGCAGATGGAAGCGGGAGCCGATCATTGTATTGCTATCCGCAGAAGAACCGATATGTTTTACAGTTTACTGTCTATCCTTGATTCCCGATTCATGCCGCTGATACAGAGGATGCAAACGATTGTAGCCTACGAAGGTTATGATTATTCTAGATACACAATAGAGAGTAAAAAGGCGATTGCTGCCGCTGCGTCAATGGCAATCAGCGTCAAAGCGATTCTAGATACGCCACTTTTGACAGATGATGGTAACCTCACCGAGAAATCTGAGTCGATTTTTTCAGATACGATCAAACTGATTAATTGATTTCAAGGAGGGAATATGATAGAAGTAGTAGCGGCGCTGATATGGGACGGGGATAAATTTCTGATCTGTCAGCGGCCGGAGAATAAAGCGCGAGGGCTTTTATGGGAGTATGTCGGCGGAAAAGTCGAAGCCGGTGAAACAAAGCAGGAGGCTCTCATCCGGGAGTGTCGTGAGGAGTTAGGTATTACTATATCAGTTGGCGATGTCTTCATGGATGTGGTACACGAGTACCCCGACATCACCGTTCACCTCACACTGTTTCACGCCAAGATTACCGAGGGCACTATTCAGCTTTTGGAGCATAACGCCGTCGCATGGATCACCCCTGCCGAGATCTCGAACTATGCTTTCTGTCCCGCGGACAAGGAGATCAATGCAAAGATCAGAAATTATTATCAATAATCATAATACAATCATTTTTAAGGGAGAACACTCGTGTTTGGATCAAAGGAATCAATTATCATTAATTAAAAAACTGAATTCTACTCAAACCGTCTTTGTCAAAACTTGCTCTGAAAAAGACAATAAATTAGCGATCTGAAGTTTTATAATACGATTAAGGTGGGGAGATAGAGTATGAACGCAAAGGAAAAATATGACAGTGTAATCAATATGATTGAGGAACAAGTATCAGAAGCTGAATCGCTTAAGCCAATCGATATCGCAACGTCCGTTACAAAGAATATCGGTATAGCGTTAAGAGATTTGGCTTCAGTCTTTCTGTTCTTTACTGACAGTTCTCTAATCTCATACATACGCGACAGGCAACTAATGGCGGCGTATGAGAATATTATCAATAGCGAAGAGCTCAGAATCAGTGATGCAATATCATTTACCGGATACTCCGATCAGCCTACCTTTACAAAGGCATTCAGAAAGCTGTTTGATATGACGCCCAAAGAAGCGTGGACTCTAAAGGATGATTCCATTATTCAACCTCCTCTCTTCTGGGATAATATCTCTGCATCTGAAAACAAACGTGATAAAGCGGAGGAGGACGATATGAAGATAGTTGAGATCTTTGGAATGAAGCCGGAAAAGTTTGCTGCCCTGACAGAAGCTTTAACGCTAAAATCTATATACAGTTTTAATCAACAGCAGTGTGAAATGGCTGTTGATCTGGCTAGGAGATTTAAGACGCCGTTAAAAGAAGCCTTCTCTTTTGTGGAAGATTTCTATATCAACTCGCTTGAAGTGATTATTAATATGGCGGCTATCGGCAACAAACCCGGCGACCTATATTTTATCGACAAGAGCTTTGTATTGTGCTCACAGCTACATCTGTCTATAGACCAGTCGTTGATACTGATAAACGATTTCAATAATGTTGGGCAGGATGTTCTTAAGATCAAGCCTTGGATTCTCGACTTATATCTCAAATACGGCCGCGACTATATTGGTATCCACAGATATTGGGAGCTTATCACTTACATAGGCGGCAACAGTGATCAGTATAAACCGAGCGATGCCGACATCAGCGATCTCATTATGGTGATCGATACTATGGCGAATCCCGCAAATGACATTAACACTCCGCAAGAGGCAATTAGGTTTTGGGAGGGAGAACAGGCAGAGCTGGATATAATGATCGCCGCGGAATTCAGCGATCCCCGTGATTCAAGTGAGTGGATCAGAGACGAATACCCGAGCATATGGGAACAAGACGAGGGCGATCCATCACAATATGAACGATTTGATAAAGAATATGACATGGATAATTATGGGTTCGAATTGCAGGATGAAGTTCCCGACGAAGACTGGGATCAGATAGTAGATGAGGATATGCTTGACCTGTGGTAATGATTTATCAAGCATATCAGAGCACTGGATAAACTCGTAATATATTCAAAATCTTTATGATCGCCATGGTAAAAGGAGGTTTTTGAGTGGGCTTGTTCGACCCTATTGATTGGGACGGTGACGGAGAACATACTCTCTTCGATGATATGCTTGAATTTGCTATCTATCAAGATTGTATAAAAGAAGACAATACGGACGAAAATGACTATGATCATGATGAGGAGGAATGGTAATGTATTCTGAGCTTTTTGACTACACTTATTATGACAGCAAACAAAAAAGTCCACACAACCGTCGCTGTATTGACGGGCACATCACCGGATGCGGTAAATGTGTTGGCTTCTGCACATACGAAGAGCACAGCGGCTTCCTGACAGAACGTCTTTGCAAGGAACATAATTGTATCGAAAAAGGTTGTCACTACTTCCTGCCTAAGCCAAAACAAGAGAGGATTCCGGACAAAAGCATTTGTATTTCTGATGATATTGTTTCTATTGCTTCCGGTATAACTGAATCATTAGAAGGAATGAAAGTCCTTCGAGCAACTCAAAACAGTAACGGTCAATGGAATGTCAAGTATATTACGATTTCAGATATGTACCCTATCAAGAGAATTGAGGATCAGATATCCGAAGCCATCGGAGAGACTGTCATTATGATTAACCTCAATTATGATTTCGATTTAGCGGCAAAACTGATATTCGCATAACAACAAGATGATCAAAACGGGTGGGGATCATATAGCAATTACTGCATATAACCTTCATGTATGGTAGGTTTTTCATAAAGAAAAGACGAAAGGAATAGAATTATGGCTGACAATATTCTCAAACAAGTTCCGTTTATCAAACACTATGACGGTATATGTCCGTGCTGTCGCAGTTTGAAGGGTACAACGGCAAGGAAGCAAAAAGCCTATGCCTATTCTCCTGACTTTTCTGAAAAAGAGAGCTGTATTCTTCAGATGCGATGTTGTAATAATTGCAACTTATCATTTTTTGTTAACTATGACAGCCGCTATATACTCAAACCACATAACGGTTATCATATCTTTTTCTTTAATGCAGCGGGTAAAAATAAACAGACAATTAAAGAGTTGATAAACAGATTTCCGGAAGACGACACAGGAGTTCCTGAAGAATCAATCACAGAGGGAATTTTTTATCACGATTATATAAAACCGCTGACTCCCGATATCATAAAGCACTACTCTGCACCGTCGAGTACAATCGGAGTATTCTGCTACCAAATGCCACGGATCAACAACTATATGCGTGCCGCATTTATCGTCAAAGGAGATGACATAATTCAGGACAAGAAAACAATAGGATATTCTGTGAACCATCCGTATGCTCAGATAATGGTAGATACGTTGATAGACGAGTGTATGAAATTTTCCTATCAAAATATCGAGCGTGAACTGCGCTATTGCTATATTGACAATACATTAAAAAAATATATTCTGGCAAAAATGAAAAGAAAGAATATCGAAAAGGCAGATTTTGATAATCCTGTCGATATTTATGTTTATAAAGGGAAGGGTTTGTACTGTAACAAAAATCATGTAATGGAAATGGTAACGGCAAATATTATCAGTGCCAGAGCAACGGAGAAGCAAGCATTGAGCGTATATTATTGTGCTACCTGTAACGAGTTCTTTGTGAATGCCGATACATATTTCAAATTCTGTAGCGCATACGGTTTGCCGCCCTTGAAGCTGCATGTTGTAAAAAACTATAATAATGGATTCCTTTCTGAATCAAATTATGAAAACTTCAATGATTATTCCGAGTTGAGAATGTACGGATATTATGTGAGCGGCGACATGGCAGATAGGCCTTTGTACCGCAAACATTTGTTGGAGGATATTGTTGACAGCGGATTAATGGAAAAACACGCGATCCTACTTCACCTAGAAATGCTGATAAAAACACGAGACTATTATCCTGGAGCGGTAGCACGTTGGCGTTCGGATTATGATCACTTGAGTGCATATCATATGAATAAACAGAGAATCGTTTGGGGTAGATTTACTACAAAGCAAAACCAGTAGAGGTCATGAATGATGATATTTAATTCAGTCGAAGTAATAGCGGCGCTGATATGGGATGGGGATCGGTTCCTGATCTGTCAGAGGCTGGAGTATAAGGCTCGCGGATTATTATGGGAATATGTCCTGCTGACAAGGAGATCAACGCAAAGATCATAAAATATTATCAATAATCATTATTATGAGATCGCGGCTGTTTTGCCATGAATGATCAAGCCGCATCGATTATCCTGCCGTCGGGTTCACACTCGGCGGCATTTCCGTTTTCAGTCATGAATAATAGTGAAAAAATAGTGAAATTATAGTGGTGTTTTTGTTTTGGATGTGATATAATAATCTTAAAGTTGTGAGGTGTTTTTATGATCAAAGTACCCCTGACAAATGAAATACTGAAATATATCACAGAGATCGACAAGAACCGGTATACGGTCTCTTCTGTCAAGCTCTCGAAGACGGTCGCGAACAGGCTACGCAAGAATTCCAAAAAGAAAAGCTCCTATGCCTCCAATAAGATCGAGGGCAACCCCCTCTCGGAGCAGCAGGCGAATGACGTCATCGACGCCGACGAGCATAAGCATTTTTTGAAGCCAGAGCAGGAGGTTCGCAACTACTTTCTGGCTTTGAATTACCTCGAGCAGCAAGCAAAGGAAAAGGCGCCGTTCTCAAAGGAGCTGATCCTATCCGTGCAAAAGCTAGTTGAGAAGGGCGCGCCCAAAGAGAAAATCGGGCTGAGAGGTCCAACGCCGCCCGGCGTATTGTTCGCTGTGTACGATTCGCAGAGCGGAACCCCCGACTATATCCCGCCGGAGTATCGCGATATTCCCGAACTGTTGGATGAGCTGGTAGAGTATGTCGATTCGACTGACGATCATCCGCTGATCGTGGCGGCAGTCGTGCATTATCAGCTGGTCACGATCCATCCGTTTGAGGACGGAAACGGCAGAACCGCCCGTCTGCTGTCAGGCTACATTCTGGACACCAACGGTTACGGCTTCAGCGGCATCGGCTCGCTGGAAGAATACTTTGCCTACGACGTAGACGAGTATTACAGCTCTTTGCAAATGGGGCTGCCGGCGCTCTACTATTCAGGCAGGGATAACCCGCCGCATCCGGAGATATGGATCAACTACTTTTTGCGGATGGTACTGCTGTATTCCAACAAAGTTCGCGAGTTATCGAACGCGTCGAGCGCGGATGAGATCAGCGGCAGCCTATCGTATCTCAAGCCGAGAGAAAAGGAACTGCTGCTGTTCCTTCTGAAACAATATCCGAGAGAGTTCACGCCTATCGAGGTCAGCCGTGAGATCGGCGTTACCAATAAAACGGTCATCAATCGTTTAGCGGCGCTGGTGAAGAATGGTTTTGTCGAGCCGATCATGGTACACGAACGCATCCGGAGCTATCAGCTCAGCGACTTTGCAAAGCAGAATGAGAAAAAGATCGTTCAACAAATATGAATAAATGGAGGCTGTAACCATGACCTGTCCGAGATGCGGAACAAAGATAGATAGTTTACCCTGTCCGAACTGCGGCTTTCCGGTGCTGAGGAGCCTTTTCGGAATCGTTGCAAAGCGGAGAACAGGATACTGTCCCGCGGACAAGGAGATCAACAAGCGGATAACGGCAAAGCACGGACATCATGAATGATACAATGAACAACGAACAAACCGAAAGAAGAATATGCGCGGCGATCTGTCAAAGTGAGGGCATCAAAGCCCGTGAGATCGCCCGAAAGCTCGACCTCGACCGCACCACGGTGAACCTTGTCCTGTACAATTCGCCGCTGCTCAGAGAGCTGTGCCATCAGGACGCGTCCTACCGCCGGCACGGGATCATCACAATAAGAAATTAAACAATAATTTTTATTTCATGAAGTTTTATTGATGGAATCAACAAAAGAAACAGATTCGCCCATCATGACGGGTACGCATAATAGCGAAAATCCCGTGAGCGAATCTGTCTCTAAAAAATAGTATATCACTTACTATGTTGGATATCAATACTTCTAATCAAAAAAATCCTGCTCTGATACCGACTGTTTCTCCGTAGTCGAGCGCGGCGATATAAAAACCGCTCAGCGCATGGTCGACGAGGTGTCTCACGGCAAAGTATCTGCCGTATCTGGAGATCGTGTTCGGCACGGACTATGAGGTGATCCCGGCGCTTGTACTCACCACGGCGAGCGAGCTGTTTGAGTTCGCGTCGATCGGCAAGAGCGATTTCATCCTCCCTGTCTGCTCGGGAGATATGCTCTTCAATGTGTTTGACGAGTATCTGGAATTCCTCTCAGATGATGAATGAGATCAACGAGCGGATCGCGGCGGAATACGGCAGCACAACATTTCACACAGGAGAGAACAGATGAAAAGAATCGTTGTATGGATCGTCATCCTTTGCCTGATGATGACATTGGTCGGATGCAGCTCGGACAGTCCGAAAGACACAGCATCCACTCAGGCTTCAAGCGAAACGACGACAGAAAAACCCACACAAGCAGAAAGCGGATCGACACCATCGACCGATGCGGTCGCGGCTGACACAACCTTTGACTTCTCATCTAAAACTGTTCGGCTCAACAGCGGCTACACGATGCCGATACTCGGGTTGGGCACATGGACGCTGTCGAACGACGAGGCGGAGAACTCCGTTTATCACGCGCTGAAAGACGGCTATCGGCTGATCGACACGGCGCGCTATTATCAGTGTGAGGTCGGCGTCGGCAAGGGCGTTCGGCGAGCGATCGACGAGGGTATCGTCACACGTGAAGAGGTGTTCATCACCAGCAAGATCATGCCGAGTGATTACGAACGCGCCTCTCAGGGGATCGACGATTCGCTCTCGGATCTAGGAATGGATTATGTCGATCTGATGCTGATCCATCAGCCCGGCAGTAACGATGAAGCCGTGTATAAGGCGATGGAACAGGCAGTGCGCGACGGCAATGTGCGCTCGATCGGCATCTCGCATTACTATACACCCGAGGCGTTCGATGAGGTCATGTCATACGCCGAGATCACGCCTGCCGTGATACAGAACGAGAACCATATCTATTACCAAAATACCGCCCTGCAGGAGTATGTCAAGAAGTACGGCGTCGTGGTCGAGTCATGGTATCCGTTCGGTGGCAGAGGACACACCTCGGAAAACTTCAATAACGAAACGATCACGGCGATCGCTCAGTCGCATGAAAAAACATCCGCGCAGATCATCCTCCGATGGCATTTGCAGGCGGGCTTCATCGCGATACCCGGATCAAGCAATCCCGATCATATTGCGGAAAACTACGACATCTTTGACTTCGAACTGAGCGACGCGGAAATGCAGCGGATTGCGGCGATCAATCAGAATCGCCGATATGAGAATTGGTAACAAACGATTATGAATTACTCAGCTAACATCAACGGGATAACAGTCAACGCAAAGTACAGCGATACAGTCGTCAACGAAGTGTTCATCCCGCTGCTCAAGCACTTGGCACAACTGCATCATGAGAAACAGCGGCGCATCCTTGTGATGCTCGCGGCGCCTCCGGGCACGGGCAAAAGCACGCTCGTTAGCTTTCTGGAGCATTTGGCGCAGTCGGTCATCCCGGATAAGAGGGTGCAGTCCGTCGGCATGGACGGCTTTCACCTCAGGCAAAGCTATCTGCTGACGCACACGGTCGAAGTCGACGGAAAGAGTGTTCCGATGGCAAGCATTAAGGGCGCGCCGATCACCTTCGATCTGGACGCCCTCACGAGGAAGATCAGGGAAGTAACGGAGGGAAATAGCTGCCGTTGGCCGCACTATGACCGTCAGCTCCACGATCCGGTGGACGATGCGATCACCATCGACGCCGAGATCGTGCTGATCGAGGGGAACTATCTCCTGCTCGATATGGACGACTGGCGCGACTTGTCACGATTTGCAGACTACACGATCGTCCTCACAGCGGACGAGGATATGCTCCGTGAAAGGCTGATCGAGCGAAAGATGAAAACAGGAATGACGCGGGAGGACGCGGAACACTTCGTCGCGTTCAGCGATATGCCGAATGTACGCCTGTGCCTCGACAAGATGATGAAAGCGGATCTCGAGCTGAGTGTGTGAAGATCCGGAACAGGAGTATGATATGAAGAACGGAAAGCAACCGAACCCGAACGTCATCCACCCGATCAACGGGTATGACAAAGAGATCTACATCAAGCCGACGATCACCAATTCCAATATCATCGTCGGGGACTTTTCCTATATCGCCGACACGGACTTTGAGAGCCATGTCACGCATCTGTATGACTTTATCGGCGACAAGCTGATCATCGGCAAGTTCTGCCAGATCGCCTCGGGCGTGGAATTCATCATGAACGGCGCGAACCATCAGATGAACGCCGTCACCACCTTCCCGTTCTACACGCTGGAGGGTTGGGATATGGAGCCGCCCTCAATGGATGATCTGCCGCTCAAAGGCGACACCGTCATCGGAAATGATGTATGGATCGGACAAAACGCTGTGATCCTGCCCGGAGTTCATATCGGCGACGGAGCGATCATCGGCGCGAACAGTGTGGTCGGCAGTAACGTCGAGCCTTACACCATTGTCGCGGGCAATCCCGCGAGGGTGTTCCGCAAACGCTTTGACGATGAGCTGATCGGCTATCTGCTCGCGTTCAAATGGTGGGACAAGTCTATCGAGGAGATCAATGGTCTCATTCCGATCCTGACCTCTTCCGATTTGGAATCCGTGAAAGAAGAGCTGAGGGCAAGGCTATGATCATTCTGATAACCGGCGCGTCACATACCGGCAAAACGGTGCTGGCGCAGAAGCTGCTCGAAAAATATCACTATCCGTATCTGTCGATCGACCATCTGAAGATGGGCTTGATCCGCAGCGGCAATACCGACTTGACGCCGATGGACGATGACGACACGCTCACAGCGTACCTCTGGCCGATCGTACGTGAGATGATAAAAACAGCGGTCGAGAACGACCAGAACCTGATCGTCGAGGGCTGTTATATTCCGTTCGATTGGCGGCGGGATTTTGACGCGCGATACCTGCCTTCGATCCGCTTTATCTGCCTTTGCATGACGGACGCGTATATCGACGCGCATTATGACGAGATCATCGGGCACGCCTCGGATATCGAGCAAAGACTGGATGACAGTTACTGCACGATCGAGAGACTGAAAGCAGATAATCACAGATATATTGACGGCTTTGAAAAAAGCGGAGAGAAGATTACCTTGATCGAGGATTCGTATCACCTGCCAGGAGCAGAATTATGATGGGTAAAGAATACCGCTTCGACGCGGTGATTCAGCAGAATCCCGATATGGACGCGGCGTATATCATCTTCCCCTATGACATCCGCGAGGAGTTCGGCAAGGGCAGGGTGAAAGTCCGCGCCGCCTTCGACGGCGTGCCCTATGACGGCAGTATCGTCAACATGGGTGTGAATGACGCCGACGGCAACATCTGTTATGTGATCGGCGTTACCAAGCAGATTCGCAAGGCAATCGGAAAGACCTACGGCGACACTGTTGCCGTAACGATCACAGAGAGAACAGGAGAACCAATCAAATGATATTATACTCAGAGCGTCTGATCCTCCGTCCGTGGGAGGATTCGGACGCGGAGAGCTTATATGAATACGCGCGTGATGACCGTGTCGGGCCCATTGCGGGATGGCCGGTGCATACGAGCGTGGAGAACAGCCGCGAGATCATCAGAACCGTGCTGTCTGTTCCCGAGACTTACGCCGTTTGCCTCAAAGAAGATAACAAAGCGATCGGCTCTGTCGGGCTGAAAACCGGCAAGAAGAGTATTCTCGATCTGCCGGATGCCGAGGGTGAGATCGGTTACTGGATCGGGGTGCCGTTCTGGGGACAGGGCTTGATCCCCGAAGCGGTAAGAGAGATCATCCGACATGCCTTTGAAGATCTGGGCTTTGAAACACTTTGGTGCGGTTATTTTGACGGCAACGAAAAGTCCAGGCACGCGCAGGAAAAATGCGGCTTCACCTATCACCACACCGACAAGGATATATACTTGGCGCTGACGGACGACATCCGCACGGCTCACGTTACACGGCTGACGAGAGAAGAATGGGAAATGGCATAAATGATGAATCAAAAACGATTCCCCAACGGAAAAACAAAGATATTCAATGCAACCTACGATGACGGCGTTCTGCAGGACGTTCGGTTTGTCGCGCTTCTCAACAGGTACGGTTTGAAAGGGACGTTCAATCTCAATTCCGGTTTGATGGAGAGCGAATTCGAGTGGACGCACGAGAGCGGCAGAGTTATCAAGCGCCTTTCAAAAGAAAAGGCTGTGCCGCTGTATCAGGGGCATGAGATCGCCTGCCATACGCTCACGCATCCGTATATGCACGACCTGTCGGAGCAGGAGATCCTGCATGAGCTGCAGGCAGACAAGGCGAATCTGGAAAAGCTGTTCGGCAGAGAAGTCAAGGGCTTCGCCGTGCCGTTCGATTATTACAGCGAGCGGATCGAAAACTGCGTCAGGCAGTGCGGATTGTCCTATGCGCGCATCTCGCAAGAGAGCCGCTCCTTTGCGCCGCAAACAGATTATTTCAACTGGAAAGCGACCGTGTTCCATACAGACCCGGAGCTTGAACAGCTCACACGGCAGTTTATAGAGAGCGACGAGGAGTTAGCCATCTTTCAGATCGTCGGTCACTCCTACGATTTGGACGTGGAAAATATGTGGGAGAGGATCGAGAACGTCTTTCGCATGATCGCCGCTCATAAGGAAATCCTCCCGATGACCACCATCGAGATCGTGGAGCATTTGAGATCCCTCTCCGGTGACAATCAACAATAAATACAAGAGGTTAGCTATGAAAAATCAGTATGAAAAAGAAGTCCGTGAGCGCTGGGGCGATACCGCGCCATACAAAGAGAGAGAGCAGCGCATGGCGGGATATACGCAGAGCGATTGGAACGAGCTGTCCTCCGGAATGGACGCGATCATGGAAGGCTTCGCAGAGCTGAAAACAGAGGGCTTTGCTCCCGATGATGAACCGGCGCGATTGCAAGTCGAAAAGCTCAAGCAGTTTATCACCGAGCGGATGTATACCTGTACCGACGAGATCCTCGCAGGACTCGGACAGATGTACGTCGCCGACGAACGCTTCACGAAGAACATCGACAAGCACGGCGAAGGCACGGCTGAGTATGTCAGCGCGTGCATCAAGAGCTGCTGCGGATAATAAATCACTTGACCATAAAGGAGAGATACCATGACAGATTTTGAAAACGCGGTGTGCGTGATGAAAGAACGGTTCGGCAGGGATTATCAGTTTGCTTTGTCGACGTGCGTGGATAATATTCCGTCCTCACGATTTGTCGATACCTACTTCGATGGGGAGAGCTTTTATATCGTTACCTATAGGCTGTCACGTAAAGCGGCAGAGATCGCCGCGAATCTGAATGTATCCCTTTGCAGCCGGCAGATGAACGCATTCAGCGGAAAGGCGCACATCATCGGTCATCCTCTCGATCCCGAAAACGTGGAGATCAGGAGCGAGCTGATAAAGGTCTTTGAACCGTGGTATTTCAAGCATAATAATGAAGCCGACGAGAATATGTGCTATATCAGGATCAACCCGACCGCAGGCTTTTTCCATCAAGACGGCACAGGCTATCAGATCAACTTCACCGAAAAAACAGTCAGAGCATTTCCTTTCACTTTTGATATGCTGCTGACAGAGGAGTAAAAATAATAACGCAACGGAGGGCAACATGGATAGGGTAACAAAAGCAGTTGAATTATTCGGACAGGGATATATGTGTTCGCAGGCGGTATTCGCCGCGTTCTCGGAGGATTACGGCGTCACGGAAAAACAGGCTTTGCAGATCGGCGCCTGCTTCGGCTCGGGAATGAACAAAGGCGAAGTCTGCGGTGCCTGCACCGGCGCGCTGATGGCGCTCGGAATGCGGTACGGGCAGTTTGATCTAAGCGACGTTGAAAGCCGCGCTGCGCAAAAAGCAAAGGCGGTACAATTCCTTGAAGAATTCAAAAAGAGAGAGGGCTCCTATATCTGCCGCGACATTCTGGGTTGCGATCTATCCACCGAAGAAGGAAGATCGTATGCGATCAATAAAGGATTGTTTAAAAAGATATGTCCCAAACTGGTGAAAACTGCGGCAGAGATCACAGCACAAATGCTTGGCGGCGATGAACAGCAGAAATAATAAGATGTTTGTCAATGAAGTATACAGCTGTTATCAACGGGATCGAGGTCAACTACCTCCTGCTCGATACGGATGGCCGGCGTGAGTTATCGCAGTACGCGGACTACACGATCTCCCTCAAAGCGGATCTCGAATTGAGCGTGTGAAAAAGGATTATCAAAGGGTGGTAAAATGACTGTCAAGCTGTTTTTTCAAGCAATCGTAAAGTTTACGGCAGGTCTTATTCTGGTGGGGCTGCTACTGTTCCTGCCCGCGGGGACGTTCGCGTTTTGGCAGGCGTGGCTGTTGATCGGAATACTGTTTGTACCAATGCTGATCGCGGGGTTTGTGATGATGTTTCGCAATCCCGCGCTGCTGAGAAAGCGACTCAACGCGAAGGAAGAACAAAAAGAGCAGAAAACGGTTGTTGCGTTAAGCGGAATCATGTTCCTTGCGGCGTTTGTCATCGCGGGGCTCAACTTTCGCTTCAAGTGGTTTGTTATGCCGAATTGGACGGTGATCATCGGTACGGTCATCTTCCTGCTCGCTTATGCCATGTACGCCGAGGTACTCAGGGAGAACGCCTATCTTTCACGGACGATCGAGGTACAGGAGGATCAGAAGGTCATCGACACGGGTCTGTACGGGATCGTGCGCCACCCGATGTACTCCGCGACCCTATTCCTGTTTATCTCAATGGGATTTGTACTTGCCTCGCCGATCTCGGTCGCGATCCTGCTTTTATACATCCCCATTATCGCGAAACGAATGAAAAACGAGGAAAAGATTCTTGAAGAAGGGCTTGAAGGATATACCGACTACAAAAAGAGAGTGAAATATAAGGTGATTCCGTTTGTTTGGTAAACGCAAAAAGCGCCAAATCAATAATATAAGGGGCGAACAGGATGATTAAAATATCCTTTGTGACTTTTGAATTGTTGTTCACCGCTGTTTGGCTGGCGGTCAGAATGGTCGTATGGATCCGCCAAAAGCGAATCGTATGGAAACGTGAAGCCTTGCTGCTGTTGATGTATATCAATCTCGCGGTTATAATCCGTTTCTCGTTTTTCCCGAGAGACTTAGTGAACGGACATATTCAGCCATTGGTTTTTGACGCGAAAGCTGCCTTTCCTTTCCGCATCAATTTTGTCCCTTTTGTCAATTTGCTTCAATACGACAGCGTAAGAGATATGATCTGGAATATCGTCGGGAATACGGCAATGTTTATTCCGACCGGAATCATTTTGCCTATCGTTTACAAAAGACTGGATCATTTCGGCAAGGTGATCGCGGCGGGAGCGTTCATATCACTATGTATCGAGTTGATCCAATTGCCCTTTGCGGACAGAGTTTCGGATATTGACGATCTGATCCTGAACACCCTCGGCGTGGCGATCGGTTATGGAATTTACTCATTGGTCAAAAGGATAAAATCATCAAAACGATAAATTTGAGGGGTTTTGTTTAACACTTTTGAGGTAATCATTCCCCAAAACAGAATATCTTTTGCTTTTGGGGAATGGAGTAAGAAAAGAGCGGCTCGCTGTGAGTCGCTCTTGCTTTTTGTATCACTCATACAGGAGGATATTGTCTTTTTCCTCAGCCAGCTGTTTCAGCTTTTCACTGTAGCCGTTGAAACTGAAGAATACGAAGTGATTGATCCTGTTCTGCTTTTTCCAATCGATCTTTTCGATCTTCTCCAGCAGATGATAGTATACGTCCACGTCCATCGGTTCATTGGTGAATTTGCACTCACCGAAGATCACGTTATCGGTGCTTTCATCCACGGCGACGATGTCGATCTCGGTATCGCTCCTGTCCCACCATCTGCCGATGCGCGTTGGAGTAAAATCCCACTTGCCATCGGCAACCAGTGCGGGCATATACTCCCTCCGACAAATATCCTCATAGACGAAAGCGGCGTGATTCGCGACAAACCCCTGCTGTATCTTCTGCATGACAAAGTCGGTGTTGTCCATCTCGATGTATGACCGGTAGGGATAGATGAACCGGAACCAGAACCGAATGTAATTGTCCTTGATCTTGTATAAACCCATCTTGCTCTTTTCGGGCTTATCCTCGGTGGCGGGAACTTCGCGCTCGAGAATATCCAGATCGATCAGCGTTTTCAGATACTTCGGCAGATTGGTCTGCGCTACATTCAGCGCCGAGGCGATCTCGCTTTGCTTCTCTTTGCCCGAGGCGATGGTCTTGATAATGGAGAAGTAGCTGCCAACATCCTTCACTTCCTTTTCGAGCAGGAAGGAAGGCTCCTCGTAAAGATAACTCTCCTTCGACATCACGCACCGCTCAATAGCGGTATAGACGTCGGTGTACGGCTCAAAGGTCTCGATATACTTCGGTACGCCTCCGGTGACCGCGTAGCATTCGATAAGTTGTCTTTCGCTGATATCCGAGAAGAACTGCGGATAATCCCGGAAGGCGATCTGCTTCATCTTGATCTGACCTGTCCGTCTGCCGTAGAGGGGACTGTCGTAGGACAGCGTCTGGGAGTACATCATGTTCACCAACGATCCGCAGAGGATCAGCATGATGTTTTTGTCAGCGAGCATGGTATCCCATATCTTTTGCAGGACGGATACAAAGGCGCGGTTCGCTTTACCGATGTACTGAAACTCATCCATGATGATCAGCGTTCTGTTGTGGTTATTTTCATTGATGATGTAGGAGAAAAGATCCTCCCAGTTGTCGATCTGTGCTTGAGCTAATAAGGGGTTACCGATATACTCCGCGACCTTTGCTTTGAAGGCGTTTCTGTTCTCGGCTTCGCTTTCTTCCGTAGCGAGGAAGAACAGTGCGTCTTTATCTTTGATGAACTCCTTGATCAGCGAGGTCTTGCCGATCCTCCTCCGACCGTAGATCACGACGAAGGAGGCGGAATCCTTTTGAAACTCCGCTTCAAGAAAAGCTTTTTCCTTTGCTCTGTTGACGAACTCTTTCATATACTCACCTGCTTCAAATACAAATTACAATGTTATTATACCATAAGCGCAAAGCGGTTATGGTATAATCAGCCATCGCCCGTTGGCGCGCAGCGACAAACTGGGCGGGCAATATAAATAAAATAATAATCGGATTCATACGATTATTATATCACAAAGTATTATTATTTCAAGTATAATTTTTTATGCTCTCAGTTTAGGCTGAATATTCAATCCGAGCAAGAGAAAAGGATCTGTTTTTATGATGAAAACAGGTCCTTTTTTGTTACCCGGAAACGACAAAATTGAAGATTGAGGCAAGGCAGGGGAAGTATCGCCCTGCCCTAGAGCGGTGCCTCAGAGCGAAGAAAAACGCCCGAAATCTACCCGAGAACGAACAGTTCAGGGAGGTCTCGGGCGTTTCTGCGTTTCAGGGTAGCTATATCGCCGATCGTAAGGTTGAGCAACATGAAGGAGGTGGCAAATATGCCGCGTATGCCAAAGTATCTCAAGAATGACTGGGCAATCTTTCTTGACGACCGAGGTCGCAGAGCCTACAACGAGCTGTGCCGCAGATGCGAGCACGACTGCAAGCAGAGCTTTCGCGCCACAATTATTCAATGCCCGGACTATCTATCCAAAAGGAGGAAACAATCATGAAACCGAACACAAACTACACACAGCCTGAGCCCGAACTCGAGCTCATCAAGGCAAGCGAGATCACGCCCACAGAGGTGGAGTGGCTATGGTATCCGTACATTCCTTTCGGAAAAGTAACCATCCTCGAGGGTGATCCCGGCGACGGAAAGAGCAAGCTGCTCTTGGCGCTCAGCGCCATCCTCACGAAGGGAGCACCGCTCCCCTTTGTCGGCGAAGAGGAGGTTCACGAGCCGATGACGGTCATCTATCAGACGACAGAGGACGCTGCTGACGACACCGTAGTCCCCCGCTTTATCGCGTCGAACGGCGACAGAAACAACCTCATTTTCATCAGCGAGGACAAGAAGCATCTGACCTTCGGCGACAGCCGACTGGCGCAGGCGATCAAGCAAACGGGAGCGAAGCTCTTGATCCTCGATCCCCTCAGCTCGTACATCGGCGAGGATTGTTCGCTCAATGCTGCCAACGAAATGCGAACGGAGTTCAATCACCTGATCGAGACCGCACGTGAGGAACACTGCGCCGTCGTAGTGGTGCATCACATGAACAAGAACGCGACAACGCCGCTGAACCGCACGAACGGCAGCGTCGATATCGCAGGCGCTGCACGCAGTATTCTGGCGGTGACACGCACGCCGAACAAGGCAAATCCGCAGGAGAGAGTCATGGTTCAGGTGAAGTCGAATCTTGCGCCGACCGGCTCGGCGATCCTGTTTGAGGTTGCCGAACAGGGCGTGGATTTTATCGACGAAGTGGAGATGACGGTGGACGAAGCATTCTCCGCAATCGCTCCGAAAATGGGTCGTCCGAGTGAGAAATCCGACGCCGCGACGGACTTTATTCTGAGCCTGCTTCGCGGCGGAAAGCTGCCCGCGACAGAGTGCGAACAGCAGTTAAAAGCGGCGGGATTCAAGAAGTCGACGATCAAAAAGGCAAAGCGAAACGCGGGCGTTTCATCCGTCAAAGAGGGCTTCACTTGGTACTGGACTCTTGAGGATAACGTGCCCGAACAACCGATCTTCACCGCTGATGACGATCTGCCGTTTGAGTGAAAGAGCCATGAAGGATTCTGTTTTTCAGGAACATAATCAGCATGTAAGGCGCGGGGTTCCTGTGCCGCTCAGAAGCGGTGCAGGAGCGTCTTACACTGTAGCGAGCATAGGCTTTGTACATACAAAGCCGGCGGGTGTATCCCGAAAGGGGAAAATCCCCTGTCACCCCTATCACACATCAAGGAGGAATTACCATGCAAAGAAAACTGAGAATCAATCTTCGCGTCAGCGAGGATGAGATGAAGCTCCTGTCGCGCTCGGCGAAGCGCGCAGGGCTTTCTTTATCGGCGTATCTGCGTCAAGTCGGTTGCAGTCAGCCGATCAAAAAGAAACCGGGCAAGGCTCTCAAAGACTGTTTCCAGATGGTCGGCGAGCTGAGGCAAAACTTTCGTCGGGCAAGCGCCGCGTCAATGGATCGGGCGCTCGCGGATTTACAGGACAGATTGCTCGACGCGTATCACGAGGAGGTCGAAGATGGGAACAACAAAAATCTGGGCGATTAAGGACAGCCTGTCGCGCGTGCTGGACTATGCCGCCAATCCTCATAAAACCATCTATTCCGATCTGCGAAACGTCCTGCATTACGCAGGTGATGAAGCAAAAACCGGCGGCGCGGAAAAAGCGTGCTTAGTCACGGGTGTGAACTGCTCTGCCGTTACCGCGTTTGACGAAATGCGTTCCGTGCAGGAGCGGTTCGGCAAGACAACAGGCAATGTCGCCTACCATGCTTACCAGAGCTTCAAGACCGATGAGGTCACGCCCGAGCTGTGTCATCAGATCGGCGTGGAGCTGGCAAGAAAAATGTGGGGCGGCGGGTATCAGGTACTCGTCGCCACCCACTTCAATACGGGCACCTATCACAATCACTTTGTCGTCAACGCCGTGAATATGTGGGACGGCAAAAAGTTCAACTGCAACGAAGGCGCATATTGGAAGTTCCGTGCACTGTCGGATGAGCTGTGCGCTGAACATCGACTGACGATCATCAAGAACCCGCAGGGCAAAACGCCGCGCAGTATTTACTTTGCCGAGAAGCGCGGCGATCCGACAACCTTCAACCTCATGCGTGAGGCGATCGACTATGCGATTACCCGTTCACGCGGCTTCGATGACTTCAAGCATATCATGCGCGATCAAGGGTATTTCATCGACCTGAATCCGAACCGCAAATACTGGACGATCCGATCGGAGAACAGCAAGAAGGCGGTCAGGATGTATCGTCTCGGCGAGAGCTACTCAAACGATTCTATCAAGCGGCGGATCTATGAACAGGGCTTTGACACTTGGCAGCGCAACGCCGACTATACGCACAGCCGCGTTACGCTGCGCAACTATTGTCCGCCGAGGCGGCGATTTCTCGGCAGTTTCAAACAGACAAAGAAGCGCACGGGTCTGGTCGCCCTGTACATGCACTACTGCTATCTGCTCGGATATTATCCGAAGAATCGTCGGCATCAACCGCTCTCGCCCGAAATGAAGGAGGCGTGGCGGCATCTGGATCGGCTGTCGGATCAAGTGCGGCTGGTATCGCACAAAGGATTGAACACGATCGAAGATGTCCATAGCTTCATCGCAGAGACCGATCAATTGATTCAAGCGATTACCGCAGATCGACAGAAGGTATACAACAAACTGCGCCGCTGTCATAACGGCGATCAGCGCTCGGAGCTGTTGCACCGTCGCGACGACTGCACGGCAGCCTTGACCGATCTGCGCAAAGAGAAAAAGATCGCCCTCACGATCCTCGAGGACAATCCGACCGTCAAAGAAAACATCCGCATCGAAACACAGATGCGGAACGAAACATTTGGCTTACAGCAGAAGCAGAGGCATACTTTCAGAAGCTATGGAAGGTGAGCATCATGAGTTGTTATCCCGACGAGACATTCAACATATTGACCTCTTGACCGCATCGAAATACCGCCGCCTTCTCACAGAGAGAAAGCGGCGGTTGTTCTCTTATGACTATCTTTTTCGGTATGCCCATGTTCTCCCGCTGCGGAAACGAACAAGCATGATATTATGCCACTTCATCTATCAAAAATCAATTCATCTATCAAATTTTCGAATAAAACTTATAGATGAAGGCAAAGAAAGAATCGGTGGTAAATGATCGGCGCATTCTACAAAAATCGGCCTTTTGATTTGTGCAGGGTAAATAAATTTGATAGAATTCAAAACTTACCCTTTAATTTTGGCCTCTCCCGTGACCGTATAGTAGAGGGATACTTTTTCTGGCTACCCGAATTTTTCCGCTCTCCCGTGACCGTATAATAGAGAGGCTTTTGATAGATTCACTCTTTCTGAAGCTTATTTAAAAAACAAAAGTTTTGATTATTCGCCCATTTAATGAATTTTTCAGCCATATAAGGATTAGAAAGGCTTGATATAACGGAAATCGCAAAAATTTTTGTAAAAGTACTTATAATTACCCGAAAAAGTGTGGAATAAAGTAGTAGAGGGCACATAATACTTCTTGCACAAAATACGCCCCCCTGATTTGTGCATGTATACAAAAATATTATAAATTTGAAAAAAGGGGTCCATATTTGGGCTTAAAGCGAGGAAACATATGGAGAGGTTTTTCATATTAAGGCCAAACAGCACAAAAACATGATGCCGATTTTGTGCAAAGATACAATCTTGTGTTATCGGCTGAACTTACCCTTGAATTCTGGACTCTCCCGTTTCCGTATATTAGAGAGGTTTTTTAGATATCTTTTCAAAACCACCCCTACAAAATCCGGATTTTTCTGCATATAGTGAAAGAATTTTATCTCGGTGGGTACCGTTTTGAGTTCTGCTGTGACCGTATTATAGAGGACTTGCTTGATCGATTCATCTTGCACAAAAACATGACGCAACTATTGTGCAGAGTTACAAAATCAAAAAAGTTTTCTTCCACTACCCTAATTTTCGGGCTCTCCCGTGACCGTATTATAGAGAGTCTTATTATTTCTTTAAACTACCCCCACAAAACCCGAATTTTTGTCCGTATAGTGAAGGAATCTTTCAGAAACATTGATTCAAGCCCTGACATTCTGATCTTTTGTGAGGAAACAATTAGAGGGTAAGAGTTTCAACAATAAAGTCAAAAAAGATTTCGGCAGTTACTGAAAAAAGTCGGCAATATATTGTAGAAGGGATTCTTTTCTGACAGGGTTGACGTTTAGGCTCTCCCGTGACCGTATAATAGAGAAGTTTTTAATAGTTTCACACTTTCTGAAAACTCTTTTGAAAAAGTGGTTGTATTATCCCGAAAAAGTGTGGAATAAAGTAGTAGAGAGCACAAAAGACATCATGAACAAAAAAACGATTCATCCTTTGTGCTAAGGAACAAAGCTGAAAGATTATTTCGGCAGTTTCTCAAAAAAGTGTGGAATATAGTAGTGAGAGGGCAAAAGAATTCTTGCACAAAAACTCGAATTTTATTTTGTACATAGTAACAAAAGCGAGGTAAAGATGCACAAACCTTTCAAAAAATGGATGTACAAAACCCGATTTTATCTGCATATAGTGAAGGGCATAAAAAAAGTTAGAGAACGGTTCTAAAAATCGCTTTCTCACCGGCTATGTAGTAGAGGGGAAAATAAACCGCTGATAACACCTTCGACAAACCCCTTGGCAATAACAACAAAATCCGGACCGTTCATTTGTGCAAAAGAACAAAACTGAAAAAACTTTGACTCAATTCTCAAAAAAGTGTGGAATAAAGTAGTAGAGAGGGCAAAAGAATTCTTGCACAAAAACTCGAAGTATGTTTTGTGCATCGTAACAAAAGCGAGGTAAAGGTGCACAAACCTTTCAAAAAATGGGCCGCCAAAACCCGATTTTTTCTGCATATAGTGAAGGGCTTGAAAAAAAGTATTGAAATGTTCGAATTTAAAGCCATTCTCACCGGCTATTTAATAGAAGGGTATTTTTAATAATTGCTAAACCGCCCAATCAATCCGTTTTCTACGGTCAGGGCTGTTGATAAAAGAGCACCTTGAAAACAGAATAACAACATAATCTTCACGTTCTCTGCGGTGTGTGTAACACGAGAACCACATAAGCCACATGGGCGAACGCTCCGAAAGGAGCCTTCAGGACTCAGACGGTACGGATGCAGCCGTACCGAAGGCGACGACAGCCGCAGCAGGATAATGATACTTCCGTCCAGTCACAGTCCGAGCGGTAACCAACCCGTCGCAGGCAATGAGGGCGGCTGCGGGCGATCCTCGCGGCGGTCGACAGACCGATGGGCTGATGCACAGCCGAAGATTATGTATATGAATAAATGACATCCCGGCGCTGTGGGAAGATATGCTCTTCTCAGAGCGGCAGGATGCCAATAATAATTATTTCATAAGGAGGTAAACCATGGAAACCAAAGAAACGAAGATCATCGAATGTCAGGAAGAGCATGAAGAATTGAAGTTCTACGGAACGAAGGATGTCGCAAGAATCCTGGGATGTTCTTTACCGACCGCCAGAGACGTAATGATGCGATATGACTTTCCGCTCATCCGAGTCGGCAAGAATATGAAGGTCAGCTCTAAGGCGCTGGAAGAATGGTCAATGAAAAGACACACATAGAAACTCATGCTAAGTATTTCAAAAAGAAAGGAGATTAAATTATGGCAAAGAAAAAGCCGAAGGGCTACAGCATTTATTATTCGACGGAACGCGGATGTTACGTCGGACAGACAAAGGGTCTCGTCTACGGCGAGGTCAAGCGCAGATCCTTTTACGGCGCAACCGAAAAGGAAGTCCTGCGTAAAATCAAAAACTTCAAAAGTCAGGAGATGGCAGGCGAGTTCATCGAAGCCAATTTCATCACGCTGAACGAATTGGCGGAGCGCATCCTCGAGGATCAGCACGATCTCAACGAGATCACCGAATCCACCTACACCCGCAAGCGCGAGACGCTCAAGAAACTCGCCCCCATCGGGGACAGACGCATTCAGGATATCACCGAGGATATGATTAAGCGATTTCTGGTACAGCACATCCATTACTCACAGTCGATCATCAACAAGATCTACCAGATGTTGAAGGCGACCTTCGACGAGGCGGTGCGCAGGAAGATCATCACCGAGAGTCCGATGCTCTGTATCAAGAAGCCTAAAACGAAGCAGGAAAAGGTGAAGGTGCGCGCGCTGACTATAAAAGAGCAGACGCGTCTGCTGAATCTGCTGAAAACGGAAGATGTCCTCTACGGCGATCAGATGCTGCTGTCGATGTTCACCGGTATGCGCATGGGTGAAGTCAACGCGCTGGAGGTCAAGGATATTTATTTCAAGAACGGCATCATCAGCGTGAACAAAACCGTCTCGCTCAACGAGAACAAGACAGACTGCATCCGAAAGCACACGAAAACAGCAGCCGGTATGCGCCGACTGCCGGTAGGTGATGATGTTTTGGTGTTCTTGAGAAGTATCATCGGGAAGAGGCGGGAGGGCAGGATCTTTTCAACCAAGGACGGCGGTATCGTCAGCACCAACAAGGTGAGCGGTGCGTACTCGCGCCTCCTCAAACGGTATGATATAATCGATCACAGCGTCGAGGGAAAGGTGGATCTCCACAGTCTCAGACACACCTACGCGACGCGATGTATCGAGGGCGGCATGCCGCCGCAGGTGCTCCAACATATTCTCGGGCATACCGACATCAGCACCACGCTGAATACTTACTGCGACACCTTTGACAGCTACGCCGAGGAGCACGTCGCAAAGGCAGACTTCTATATGAAGAATAATGATTTGTCACTTGCCGGATAAGCTAAAAGAGATGTTCAATACAAAAATGTGAAATTCATTCGAAATTAGTTTACAAATTTGTGAAATAAGGGTTGATATTCTTACAAAAAATGTGTAAAATAGGATTAGTCAATACATCGGAGGAATGACACATGTATCTGAAAAGAAAAGTTGACATTTTTTTGAAAGAGTGGAAAGCTGATCCTGACAGAAAACCTCTTATCATCAAGGGAAGTCGACAGGTCGGTAAAACAGAATCAATCAATCATTTCGCCAAGGAGCATTATGAAAACGTTATCGAAATCAACTTTGTCAGAGATGAAAAATACAAAGGGATCATTTCCGACGGATATGACGTATCGTCAATTATCAAGAATATTTCACTAATCGATCCGTCAAAGAAATTTATCCCCGGTAAAACGCTGATCTTTTTTGATGAGATAACCGAATTTCCTGAGATTGCTACCTGCTTGAAATTCTTTTTTATTGACAGGAGTTTTGATGTTATATGCAGCGGATCTATGCTGGGAGTGAATTACAAAAAGATTGAAAGCAACAGCGTGGGCTATAAAAAAGACTATAATATGTATTCGCTGGACTTTGAGGAATTCCTCTGGGCGAAAGGTTATTCTGATGATACGGTCATTGATATGCTCACTCACATGAAAGAGCTGAAACCTTTCAGCGAGCTGGAGATGTCGGTGTTCCGCTCATTGTTTCTGGATTATAACATCTTGGGCGGCATGCCTGCTGTTGTGAGGGAGTATATTCAGAAAAACACTTTTGAAGGTTCTCTTGATACACAGAAGCAGCTTGTTGCGGACTATAAGGAAGACATTCGCAAATATGCCACAGGCGTCGATCAAACCAGAATCATCAATGTATTCAATCGTGTAGCCCCACAGCTTGCCAGAGAGAATAAGAAATTCCAGATATCAAAAGTTGCTTCCGGCGCCAGATTTCGCGATTACCGGGGATGTGCCGAGTGGCTTGCAGATGCAGGTATGGTCAATATCTGTTACTGTATGGAGTTTCCGGAGCTGCCGTTGGGAGGCAATTTTGATCCGGATGTATTCAAGCTCTATTTTGCCGATACGGGACTTCTTGTGTCTTTATTGGATGATGAATCTCAGGAGGATCTGCGCGCCAACAAGAACCTGGGTGTATATAAGGGTGCGCTGTATGAGAATATGGTCAGTGAAGCGCTGATCAAGCAGGGATACAAGCTGTTTTATTACAGAAGCGATGATTCAACGATGGAAACGGATTTCTTTATCCGTTCTATATCATCATTGATTCCGATCGAGGTAAAAGCCAAAAGAGGACGAGTTAAGTCGATGAACAGGTTGATTGAATCGGATAAGTATCCCGATATTCGGTTTGGATTCAAGTTGTCTATGAACAATATCGGACATGAAAACAACATTTATACATTTCCATATTTCTGTACATTTCTGCTTAAACGGTTTATGTCCGATTTTCGACCGACAGAGGAAAACGCAGAATAAAAACGCCGATGTCGTTTGTATCAACATTGATCTCTTTTTTGGGGGGCTGTTGCGTTCTTCCCGGACGATGTCCATGAGCTTATTGGCAAGGGTAATGTTGAAATCATCCGCATGATAGCCGAGGCAGGTGGTCAAATCCCCCCAGCGGATCGGCATCAACAAGAAGAACCTTTTTCCCTTGTGCTGCGAGCGCTACACCGAGATTGACGGCGGTGATCGTCTTGCCGACGCCGCCTTTCTGATTGCAGATGGCAATGGTTTTACAATATGGCATACGTTTTTTCCTCCTTTCTTCAGGTTTTGTATTTCCAACTACTCAAATAGTGTGTGCTAAAGAGTGGATAATACACAAGTAACATTTTTATGAGAGTGGATTATATATAAAAGGGGCTGTCGCATAGTGCGACAGCCCCTTTCATTTTGCATAATTACTGTGATAAAATGCAATAGTTGCGGTTGAAAAGATAATACTACTCATGTATAATAAATCTATAGATGTCGAAAACTACAGAAAAAAGGAGGGCTTGGATTTGCAAACAATGCTTATGATCTTCGATATTCTCGGAACAGTAGCCTTTGCGGTATCGGGCGCTCTTGTTGCGATAAAGCGAAGAATGGATATTTTCGGTGTAGCGGTCCTTGCTATCGTTACCGCTACGGGCGGAGGAATCCTGCGTGATGTATTGATCGGCCGCCTTCCGCCGGACGCTCTTTTATACCCGCGTTATGTTTCTATAGCTGCCGGAGTGGGATTGTTATGTTTTTTGGTGATGTACTTTCATCCCCGTATGCCGGAAAAGCTGACTACCGCTTACGATATGATGATGTTTATCTTCGATACCCTCGGTGTAGCGGCGTTTACCGTTGACGGTGTAGCGGTGGGAAAAAGCAGCAGCTTTGGCGGCAACTGGTTCCTTTTGGTATTTTTAGGAGTTATCACAGGAGTTGGCGGAGGTATGATCCGCGATATCCTTGCCAGCCGTGTGCCCGAAGTGCTTCAAAAGCATGTTTACGCTCTTGCTTCGATTATAGGCGCGCTGATCACAGGCATAATGACTATCTACGGAATAGATGAACAGATAAGCGTAATTTGCGGCTTTGCGGCGATAGTTCTGCTAAGGATACTTGCCGCGCGATTTAGGTGGAATCTGCCGAGAGTCGGTAAGTCAAGCCGAAACAGAAAGCGCTCATCAAAGGATATCGGGATTGATGACGGCGATATTCAGGATGATGAATAGATCGGCGCCGGGCATATCGTCCTCAAAAAATATGGAAAGATCGGACTGGATATGAAAGCTCTGCGCTGTATCGGCAATCTGAAAGAGATCGAAAATCAGTATCACTGGATGTAACGGATCAATTAAAACTGTCGTGTATTAGCGCGGCAGTTTTTTTGTTGAAAACAAAGCGAAAACACCAAATGAAATCATCTTTATTTTTCCTATTCGGAATTAAACTAACGATTTTTGAACACTTTGTATGCTATAATACGACTGTCCGAAAGCAGACCAAATAATGAATCAGGAGTGAAAAAGATCTTAGAGTGCTGACTTATTTGTTATATAACACCAAATAGGTATTATCAAATTGGCGAGTTTGCACGATAAGATTCTTCGCAAAAGTTCAGAATGACACGACTTAGGGCTGCGGTTCATTTCTTAGTGCGACAGCCCCTCTTTATGTTATTCTGCGATCGGCAAAATCGCAAACTTCACAAGCCATCCGTTTTTCTGTATAACATAGTCAAAACAGAAGATACAGAAAGGATGAGACTTATGGCAAAGAGAAAAAGAGGCTACTCGCTGTACTTCAACAAACAGCGCAACAGGTACGTCGGGCAGTTGAAATGTGAGTTCTTCGGCGAAGAAAAACGCAAGAGCTTTTACGGCAGGACCAAGGGTGAAGTCAACGAGAAAATCAGGGACTTCAAACGCCGCCTGAAAGCGGGTGAGTTCAAGGTTGTCGAAGAGGAGGATCCGTCAGAGACGATCACCCTGCATGAGTTGGCAGAGAAAATCATCGAGGATCAGCATGATCTGAACGAGATTTCCGATTCGACCTACGACCGCAAATGCGAAACGCTGAAAAAGCTCGCACCCATCGGCAACATAAGGATCAAGGATATCACCGAGGATACGGTGAAAAAGTTCCTGATCACCCAAATGGGCTGCTCGCAGTCCATCATCAACAAGGTTTATCAGATGCTGAAAGGAACGCTTGACGAGGCTGTCCGAAAGAAGTATATCACCGAGCATCCGATGATCAGCATCAAGAAACCCAAGACCAAACAGGAGAAGGTAAAGGTTCGAGCATTGACGCTCGCTGAGCAGGACGAACTGCTCGGCATCCTGAAAACAAAGAAGGTCCTATACGGCGATCAGATGCTGTTGTCGATGTTCACCGGTATGAGGATGGGAGAAGTCAACGCGCTGGATATCAGGGACATCGACTTCAAGCACGGTGTGATCACCGTGAACAAGACCGTGTCGCTCAATACCTTCAAGGTGGAATACATCCGAAAACGGACAAAGACTGCCGCCGGTATGCGCCGACTGAGAGTAAACGACGAGGTGCTCGCCTTTCTTCGGAAGGTGATCGGAGATCGGACAGAGGGACGCGTGTTCTCGACCAAGCAGGGCGGGATCGTCAGCACCAACAAGGTGAATTGCAGTTTTTCACGGCTGATAAAAGGATATGATGTGATCGATCCGTATGTTGACGGAAAGGTAGATCTCCACAGTCTCAGACATACCTACGCGACGCGCTGTATCGAGGGCGGTATGCCGCCGCAGGTGCTGAAACGGATCCTCGGTCATACGGATATCACGGTGACGATGAACACCTACTGCGATACCTTCGACCCCTACGCGGATGAGCATATCATCAAAGCCGACTGCTATATGAAGGACAAGAATCTTTCCATTATGGGGTAGAATACGTCATACTAAGTAGCAATAAAAAGCTTTAAAAAGATATTAGCGGAGAATTTCGCATAACAAGGCGGAGGGCGCAGGCAGGCTGGCGCCTGTCGAGACTGACAACGCAGTTATGCGGAATTCTCCACAATAGATATTAAAGTGTTTTATTGCTACTTAGTATCAGTCATGAAAAGCCATCGGGCAGTAACAGAGCATAAGAACAGGCTGTACTCTCACACGAGGGTACAGCCTGGTGTATTTATCTAATACTAAAGTACAGTTTACAAGGGACTACACAGGGTAGGTATCTGACGGGAGGGGTGCCGCCAGTCAGATTTTCCATGTGATGTTCAAGCTGTCGCTTGTGGCGGCTATGGTGGTGATCATCAAATCCACCACACGCCGCTTGTCATCAAAAGATACATTCTCCCAGGTATCGAGGTAGCCGGAAATCTGGCTGACCTGTTCCGGGCTGATGGCCTCCACAGTCAACTCCGCTATCCTTGCCAGAAGTTCCTGCTTGCGCCCGTCCAGTTCCGCTATCTTCACATTCACATAGGAGAACAGGACATTGTTTGCCCCCGTCAGACTGTCCACCAGCTTTTCAATCTCGCTGTCTACATGGGCAAGTTCCACTTGCAGGGCGGTGATTTTCGGGTTTGCCTTTGCCGCTTTCTTTTTTCCTGTCAGCGTCTTGTAGCTTGCCAGCTTCTTTACCATCTGCTGATAAACAACCGCTTCCAGTTCCGAAGTGATGATTTTCCCACAGCCAGGACAGCTTTTATTGTCCAGCCGTTTCGTGCAGCGGAGATACTGTTTGCCGGAGGGATTGTAGATACTCATAAGAGCATACCCGCAATTCCCGCACTTGATTTTTCCTGCCAGCCATGTGTGGGTGGCTTTCCGGGCAGACTGGATTTTCATGTTGTTCATCAGCTTCTTGCGGCAGGTCAGCCAGGTGTCGGAGGGGACGATACCCTCATGGGGAGCCAGTACCAGCATTTGGTCTTTTAAGTCGTTTTTCTTGCTGGCCTTTACATCTCGCCCTTGATACAGATAGCAGCCGTTCATGCCCGTAAAATCGGCAACGTCATTGACAATGACTGTACCTTGACTTTTGAAAAATTCGTACACATCAAGGTCTGCCTGCACATAGACAGGATTGCGTAACATCTGCGCCAGCGTGGGGCGTATCAGCTCTTTGCCATGGAACAAAATCCCCTGTTCGGCAAAGTACCGGGTAATGTCCCCGTAGGAAGTTGTGGGCTGGGCGTACATCTCAAACATCAGCCGGATATTGGCCGCTTCCTCCGGGTTTACCACCAGCTTCTTTGTGTTGATACCGTCCATCTTGATAGGCTCCGTATGGAAGCCGTAAGGGGCTTTCCCGCCCATCTTAAAGCCCCGCTGACTGCGGGAGTAGTAAGCGTCCGTTACCCGCTTCTGTATCGTTTCCCGTTCAAGCTGGGCGAACACGATACAGATATTCAGCATGGCCCGTCCCATCGGCGTGGAGGTATCAAACTTTTCCGTAGAGGACACAAACTCCACATTGTACTGCTGGAACAGCTCCATCATGTTGGCAAAGTCCAGAATGGAACGGCTGATACGGTCGAGCTTGTAAACCACGACCTTTGCAATCAAGCCCCGCTTGATGTCCCGCACCAGTTCTTGAAACTTCGGACGGTCTGTGTTCTTGCCGCTGTACCCTTTGTCTGTGTATTCCTTGCAGTTACCGCCTTTCAACTCGTATTTGCAAAATTCAATCTGGCTTTCAATGGAAATGCTGTCCTTTTTGTCTACCGATTGTCTTGCATAGATTGCGTCTATCCGATTGTTCATATTGTCGCTCCTTTTCTTAAAAAAGAAACGGAGCTGCTGACAGTTCTATTATACCGCCAGCAGCCCCGCAAATCAATGATGGGTTTGGAAAACCTTATGTCCCGGCTTCCTCACTCTCCCGCTTGTCGGCGTACTTGCGGAACACCTCATAAAGCTGCTGTTCCAGTTCCCGGCGTTTGGCTGCTTCCTGTTCCGGCGTGAACACCGGGGAGAGATTTTCCAGTGTGATTTCCTTTCCCTGAAAAGTCACGATTTCGATTTCCTTTTTGTATCTGATATTACTTATAAGATCACCTTTCCTTTCCATGCTGCCGCTGTTGCCGTTTCAGTTCCGCTAAAATCTCCGGCGGGATACGGTCAACCAGCCGCCGCATATCGTCCAGTTCGCTTTTTAACTTCGCCCGTTCCATCGTGTCATTCATCTTGCCTTTTTCGCTGGCCTTTGCCCTGACTTCCAGCTTTTCATTTTCCGCTAACAAGTCATTGATTGTGACCTTGTATTTTTTCAGTTGCCCGGAGAAGTTCTCCATCTGCGGAAACCACTTTTTCAGCATGGAGAGGGCTTCCTCTTTCTTCTTTCCGGCGTTCAGCGGGGTAATGCCGGAGAGAACCGCTTCAATGGCCCTCGCCTGTTTGGAGAGGTTGACCGCCTGTTTGAACAGCCGGGTGGGGATATGCTTCCGGCCCGTCTTGCTGGCGCTTTCCCCACGCTCCAGGTCGGGGTACTGCTCCACCATACAGGCGTGAAAATCGTCCTGCCACTTCGTCAGATTGGCCCGGTTGCCGATAATTTCTTTGGCGCACAGGCGGTTGTCCTTTGTCAGCGGCACAAAGACCAAGTGCAGATGGGGCGTTTTTTCATCCATGTGTACCATAGCCGAAACGATGTTCTCCCGGCCCACCCGGTCAATGAGGAAGTCCGCCGCCCTCTGGAAGTAGGCCGCTATCTCCTTTGGGGACTTGCCCTTGAAAAACTCCGGGCTGGCGGTAATCAGCGTGTCCACAAACCGAGTGCTGTCCTTGCGGGTGCGGCATCTGGCCTGCTCGATGCGGCTCTGAATGAAATGGTAGTAGCGGCCATCCGGCTTGACGATGTGGAAATTGTACTTGCTCCGGCTGGTGTCAATGTCCGGGTTGCTGGCGTACTGCTCCTTTTTCCGTTCATGGTGGGCTTCCAGCGGCCCCGCCGGGTGGCCCTTGTGCTTCTCAAATCGCAAAATTGCGTGTTGTGCCATTGAACTCCTTTCCCCATTCCATTCCTTTCCGGCGGGTTTTCCCGCCGAAAATATCTCTGATAGGATTGGAATGGAATGAATGTAAATAGATGGTTTTAATCTCTGTATTTCTATATACCGTCAGATTTCCGTACTTCAAGAGGATTGATTTTCGTACTCGCCAAGTACGGTTTTCAGCCCTCCGGCGTACCATAACCGGATTTCTTGAAGTCGGTGTTTGGAACCGCTTCATAGGATTTCGGGTAAATGCGGTTGGGTTTTCCACAGCCCTGTTTCTGGATTTCCACCAGCCCCGCATACTGCAACTCCCGCAGGGTGTTGACCGCTTTCTGCCGCCCGCAGCGGAGCAAAGCGACCACCTCGCAGATGGGGTAGTACAGGTAGACCCGCCCGTACTCGTCCGCCCAGCCGTTCTTCCGGGACAACTCCGCCCGGCGCAGGACAAAGGCATACAGCACCTTCGCTTCGTTGCTCAAGGGCTGGAATGTGGGTGCTTCAAAAAGGAAATTGGGGAGCCGGGTGAAACTGAACGCCTTTTCCGGCTGGTGAATATAAATCGTGTTTGTCATAGCGTGTTTTGTGGACGGTTAGAGGCCCGTTTTCCGGGGCGAATGATAAATGATACCAGCCGCCCCGGTTGAGGGCTTGCGGAGCCTTGCAAATCAAGGCTTTTCCCGCTCTTAACTGTCCACAGCAGACCTCCTTTTCCGTTCACTTTCTGTTTTCTGCCGCCTGTGAACTCTGGCGGCGCAGTCCGGGCAGTATTTGCCCCGGTTGGACTTCGGGACGAACACACCGCCGCACTCCGCACAGCGTTTCAAGTCCCTGTCCCGGTAAATCTCCGCTTCCAGCGTCCTGTCCAGCGGCAAGACCGCCCAGCGGAACCACTTGCAGCAGACGGAGAACGAAATCATCTGCGGACAGGCGCAGGTGTCGCCATCGTCCAGCGCAAGGCAGTTTCCGTCCTCGCAGTTGCAGCACTCCCGGCGTATCAGGCCGCTGGCTCGTCTCTTCTGGGGCGGGGTTATGCGGTAGGGGGAGCCGTCCGGCCTGTGTTCCAGCGGCGGCAGGTGTTGATAGGGTCTTTTGCTCATGCGTCCCTCCGTTTTCTTTGGCGTGTTCTGTTTCCAAGGTGCTTGTCCATCGATGAACTATCCCAAGTCTACACCTTTTTGACCGCCTGTGCCGTATATCCAAGAGGTAGGAAATCAGCCTGAAAAACTCCCTATTTCCACGCTCTCGGATTTGTGATATAATCAAAAAAAGATAAAAGACAAATTCAGGTTTCTGGTCTTCTTGCACAAAATAAAGGAGGAGCTATTATGCAAATTGTTTATATTCCAAGCGAATCAATGTCTGTTCAAGGTAAAAAAGATGAAATCTATAAAAGATATGGGAAAGACTGGAATATTAGAGAACAGGGAGGAGGTAACGGAAATTGGTTGTTGACCAGAAAAAGTGATGTGCTTGTAGATGGAAAAAGTTATCGTACTTTTGTACTTGAACACTACGGTAAATCCAAGCTGACAGCGAAGCTTGTTGATAAA
>JAHKVW010000138.1 GCA_020624805.1 bacterium
GGTCAGCCCGGTTATGAAGAAGCCAAGAAATATGTCAAGGAAGAGTTCAATGCCTTCTATACCGGTATCGAGCCGAGCTGTGATCTCGCCTCTGTGGCGGACGTCAATTCCGTCGCGAAACTCTATCTGATCAATGAGCTGGGCAAGAACTGGGACAGCGGCGTATCCAGCACCTTCTTCACCTATCGTCAGGATGAGAACGGCAACTACAAATTCTACGGCTCACCCGTATGGGACTATGATAACTCACTGGGCAACGCGAAAGGCATAGAGTGGGATCTGAGAAATATCGGTGTGACCGATTATGAGGAATACACCGGTTGGTGGTGCCAGCATAAGGGTAAAACAAGCGCCAGCGCGAAGCGTTCCAATAACGTCATCGCGAGGATCTCTCAGAACGCTGCGGTCAAAGCCGTATTGCCGAAGATCTGGTTCGAGAGATTCATGCCCGCTCTGGATCACTTTACAGGCGCAAAATATGACAAAGAGATCAACGCTGATTTCTACACCAGAGAAGCGTATTATGCTTTGATCAAGGATTCCGCTGCAATGAACTACGAGAGCGGTTGGCTGCTCAACACCGGCAGCTGGATCGCGGATCACTCCAGCCAGAAGGTCGCGCACTATGACAGCGCCACCCAGAAGATGGTAGTGGATTCACAGACGACCAACTACGCACAGGATTTTGAAGGCATGTACACCTACGCTTCCGACTGGATGCTCAGCCGTGCCGCATGGCTCAGTGAGCAGTTCGCGCCGAACTACGTACCCTCTCCCCTGCTCGGCGACGCCGATCTGGACGGTGAGGTCAACATCATTGACGCGACAGCGATCCAGCGTCACAACGCGGGTATCATTTCTCTCCCCGAAGAAGCGAAGGTTTCCGCCGACGTCGACAAGGACGGCGAAGCCACCATCATTGACGTTACACTCTTACAGCGCTATTTTGCCGGTATCGCTACAATAAAAGGCATCGGCAAGCCTATCGAATAAGATCGATTCATCATCGAATGATCCTTCGTGATCGCAAATCACAATTGACCAAGTCGTTATCGGAACGCAGAACCGTGCTCCGATAACGGCTTTTTGATTTCATAAAATAGTGATAGATTTTATCACAAAAGTATGTTATAATAATATGTAATCAACTATTCAGGAGAATGATATGCGCCAAAACAGCACTACCAATCCCCTCAATCAATACAAACTGAATTTCGCGTCATTCAGCTATTTTCGAAACGCGATCTACGGCTTTGCGGCGTTGTGGATCGTGGTCTTTCACGGCGTATTGCTCGGCAATATTCGTGATGAATTCGATCCCGCGATCCGATTGATCAGAGATTCGATCGATATGGGCAACATCGGCGTCGACGTCTTTGTCTTTTTGTCGGGCATCTGTCTGTATTTTTCCTATTCCAAAAAGCCAAAGCTCGGCTCCTTCTACTACAAACGGTTTGTCAGGGTCTATATCCCCTACCTGATCATGGTTCTGCCCTACATCATCTACTTTTATGTCACGGGAGAAATCGACCTTTGGCTGACGATCAAAACGATCCTCACTATCAACACATGGACCGGCGAGATCGATCCGATCGACTTTTGGTATGTCTCCGCCATCCTGGTGTTCTACCTGCTCTACCCGCTGATCTATCGATTCATTTTCCGTGAGAAAGAGTCCGATAAAATGCCGCGGAAAAAGGCGGAGTTTTGGCGGATGATGCTCCTCGTTGCGATCTCGTTCGTCGTATCTGTCACCATCTACTATGCGTTACCCGACGTATACAATGTGATCAGCCGTATGCTGTCACGCTTCACCGTATTCATCATCGGTACCTATGTCGGTAAACTGGTCAAAGAGGGAAAGCCGTTCCACGAGGGCTTTTTGATCGCCTCTGTCATCATCCTCGCGGGCACCTATCCGCTGTATGAGGGCGATATCCTGCCCGGCGTATGGTCGCGGTATTACGGCTCACTGACAGGTATGGCGCTGGTGTTCCTGCTGTCACAATTCTTTATCCTTGCGTCAGAATGGAAGATCGATCGCTTCTTTGCTTTCTTCGGACCATTCTCGTTCGAGATCTATGTCCTCTCCATCATTGCGAGAAGGATCTATTACTTCACCCCGTGGTATACCGACGGCTACGCGTTCCTGCACTACATGATCGTAATGGTGTTCACCATCTTCATCGCGTGGGTAGTCAGCAAGATCGAACAACCGATCTTCAAGATGTTGTTAAAGCCCCGAAAAGAAAAACGAAATAGATAAAGCATACACAAAAACCGACGGAGTGATCCGTCGGTTTTCGTTATGATATGAATCAAAGTTTTACTTTGATCGTTTCGTGAGCTTCACGGGAACGCCTTTCTTCACGATATACACTTCTTCGGCGATCTCCATCATCGCCCTATCGTTAAACGAATCCGTATAAAAGGCGTCGATCTTTCGGTCTCCGTACTGCTCCATATACCGCTTGACCTTATTATCGCCGAAGTTGAACCATGTGATCTTCTTCGCCGCGACGTCCATCTCCGTACCGATGATGTGATCGGTTTTTAAATACTCACGGATACAGTCGAGCAGAAAGACAGGGCTCGCCGAGATGATCACATCCTCAGGCTCGATCAGCGAAAGGATATTTTGGTGCAGTCGGTCGATACGTTTCTCCCAAAACGGCGCCGCCAACTCTTCGGGCGATTCCGTTCCGTCCAGAACCCCGGCAAAGATCAAGTTGATAATCGATTCAAGTTTTTCCTTACTCACCCAACACAGCTCATATTTGACCGCGGTAACCAGGATCTTCGGGATATACCGAATGATCTTTTTATTATGTTTGATCATATAGAAAGCAAAATGCAAGCCGCTTTCCCCACGATAGATCGTGTTGTCAAAATCAAATACTTTCACTGTGTTCCTCTTTCTCTATTGAAATAGATATATCATTATTATAGCAATTCCGTGGGCGTTTGTCTATAAAAAATCAGGCGACTCCGGCACATATCGGAATCGCCTGATGATCTTTTATTAGTTGAATTGTTTTATCGACAAATCACTTTTCTTCGGTTTTGTCCGCTTCGGCGGCGGGATCGGAAACATTGATCGGAGCTGACTCTTCCTCAGTCTTTTCTGTTCCGACAAGCTCGGGGTGTACCTCCGCCCAGTTGAACAATTTATCGTTCGGCTTCGCCGCGCCGCAGCCGCAGGTGCCGACATAATTCTGGTTGATCTTGCCGCACTCCGGGCACTTCCATTCATTCTCATCCGGCTCGATCTCAGGCTCGGCGGGCTTCTTCTCGACTTTTTCTTTTTTCTGTTCCACAGGCTGTTCTTCTGCCGGTTCCTCTTTTTTTACCAACTCGGGATGAACCTCCGCCCAGTTGAACAGCTTATCGTTCGGCTTTGCCGCGCCACAGCCGCAGGTGCCGACATAATTCAGATTGATCTTGCCGCAGTCCGGGCACTTCCACTCGTTTTCATCCGGCTCGCGCTCAGGCTCGGCAGGCTTCTTCTCAACTTCTTCCGGCTCGGGAACCGGTTCCTCAACAGCCTCCTCTTTTTTCACAAGCTCAGGATGAACATCCGCCCAGTTGAACAGCTTATCGTTCGGCTTCGCCGCGCCGCAGCCGCAGGTGCCGACATAATTCAGGTTGATCTTGCCGCAGTCCGGGCACTTCCACTCGTTCTCATCCGGCTCGCGTTCCGGCTCAGCGGGCTTTTCCTCGACCTTTTATTCTTCCGGCTCGGGGATCGGTTCTTCAACAGGTTCCTCTTTTACGACCAACTCGGGGTGAACCTCCGCCCAGCTGAACAGCTTATCGTTCGGCTTTGCCGCGCCGCAGCCGCAGGTGCCGACATAGTTCTGGTTGATCTTGCCGCACTCCGGGCATTTCCACTCGTGCTCACCCGGCTCGGGCTCAGGCTCCGGCTCGACTTCCTTTGCCTTAGCGGGCGCCGCATCGGAGGATTTCGACTTGAACAAGGAGCGCTTTTCTTCCTTGACCTTTACAAAGCTGAATGACGCGGAGCCGTCCACCGCGCTGAGCGTCATCGTATCTCCAGTCAACTCACAGCGGAACAACGCGGGCGTCATGGTGGCGGAATCCAGCTTCATCATGCCGTTCTAAAACACCTGATAAAAGATAAAATCCAGATCATCCTTGCCCAGCATCGAAGCGGGGATCGTACAGGAGCCGTCTTTGAAGAACTGAGCGACAGCCTGCACGGCGTTTTCATCGCTTGCCTCGACCGCCTGAGCGGGGCACCATTTTCCGACAAAAGAATTGACATCAGCCATAATTCATACTTCCTTTTTGATATGTTTCATTCATTTTTGAACTGTTATCACGCTAACAGGTTAATTATATTATATAACGACATTTTGTGTCAATCCCTTTTATGTGATTATGCATCTATCGGATCAATTCATTTTCGGGACAACAGATATCCTTCCTGTATCGCCGCGATTGTCGCTATCACGCTGACAAACGCTCCGCTGTATCTCAAATTGATCAACGATACTGTCAGCGGAAGCACAAAAAGCAATAATCCCGTCACCTTATTCAATACGGTATGGCAGGCTACTATTTCCTTTCGCGCGACATATCCGCAAATCAAGTTGATCACTTTGATCACAGCGATCATGATCATCCAGATGATAAGCCATATCGGCATGTGGATCGCGGGGATCAGTTTGATTAGACACACAACGACAAAGACAAAATCGGCCGCTGAATCGAGTTTCGATCCAAGCTCACTGACAGTGCCGGTTTTTCGCGCGACAATCCCATCGATCATGTCGCTGACCCCGGCGGTAATATACAAGACATAAAACGCCGGTGAAAACACGGGACAGAACAGCAATATGATACTGCAAATGATCCGGATAACGGTTATGAAATTCGCCATATTATACCGGCGTTCCCACTTCGATCAGATTACCGTCAGGATCGTAAAAGCGTATGACCTTCTGTCCCCAGCTGTGGGTCATCAGCCGATTCACATATTTCACATCCGGATAATACCGCTCCAATTTCTCTATGAACCCCTCGATGTCCGATTCCTCAAAATAGAGCTCAGAGGAATTGTTCTCCGGAACGATCTCTTTTCCGAGGAACTCTTTCCAGTATTTTTCCTCCTGCAGGACAAGCCCTTCCGTGAGGATCATATTACCGTCATTATCGAGGATCAGCTCCAGACCGAACAGATCATGATAAAACTGACGCGATCTTTCGATGTCTTTCACAACGATCAATACATTTTTCAGCTTCATCTTGAATCATCCTTCCCGACAAAAGCCTGTCGATTCTACCCGACTCGAGATATCGACACTACTGATTCACAGTGAGTCGCCGCAACGAAAATGATGTCACCTATCCCCTGCCGGTTCTTGGAGTAGGGTCTACTCGATTTGCCTGAGCGCGGGAATATTTCCATCGGTAATAAGTCGTCGATTTGCTCCCACTCTTGACACATTGATAATATTATGATAAAATTATGATAAAATAATAGCGAGGTGAAATACTATGCTGAATATCAGACCCGTATCGGATTTAAGAAACAAATACCCCGAGATCGAACAACTCGTCCTCGGCGGAGAAGAAGTGTATCTCACCAAGAACGGCTACGGCACGATGGTGGTCATGAGCATCGAGCAGTACAGTAAGCTGAAAGACGCACTTGAAATGAAGCTGGATGAAGCGGACTATCAAGCAGAATCGACTGCCGAGAGGCTCACTCACGAAGATGTTTTCACAAAGCTGAGAGGACGCGTCAATGGATAACGTCAAGTATCAGCTAAGGTATCTGCCGATCTTCTACGAAGATATGGCAGAGGTCATCGATTATATCTCCATCGACTTACAGAATCCGTCTGCGGCAATGAAGCTGATCGACCTAACGGAGCAAGCGATTCTCAAAAGACTGGATAACCCACTGAGCTTTCAGCCGATCCGATCCAAAAGGGAGCGCGAGCATCCATATTACCGAATCAACATCAACAACTACGCCGTATTCTATGTCGTTATTGACGATGTCATGGAAGTCAGACGGTTCCTCTATAGCAAAAGAGATATACAATCAATTATTTAATGATTTGGGGCGGTTCGCAAGAACCGCTTTTTTGCGCAAATGATGTCATCTATCCCCTGCCGGTGCTTGGAGTGAGGTCTACTCGATTTGCCTGTTCGTGGGAATATGTCTACAGGAACATTACATCATATTACGGTTTTAATTCAGATACTTTCCTTAATCCTGTATCATATCTACCCGACCAAGAATGAATCTCATAATCAAACGACAACAAATAGTCACTTGTATATCCATAATGCTTTGATAAAGATGAAACAGATAGATTATCCAATTCTTCCACAGCTAACTCGCCGCCGAATCGACGCTTTCCGTCCTTATAGAATTCAAGTGGCAAGACCTTATCTTCCATGATAGCCAATATATACTCCAAAGCTTCATCTTCTTCATTCACATCGAAATGACAATGCTGAGTAGAAAAACAAACAATGTATTGAACAAAACGATCTTTCATATCCTGAGAAAAGTATTCTTCCTCATATACATATAGATTGTTACTGTTATTAGAATTCATAATCACCAGTTCGTGCTCTTTTGCTTCGACTAACAGAGCTATCCGGCTCTGTTTGTCGTACAAATATACACAAATATTCTTTTTATGATTGTGTACTATATAGCTTGAGGAGATTTAAGTGACATCATTTTTCTAACACAACCTATACCCGACATCATTTTTCTAACACAACCTCCCCCTGTTATCATATTTATAACACAACCTCCCATCACACTTTTACAAACGAAAGCGAAAAAAGAGACCTCCAAAGATAGAAACATAATACATCTATCTTTTGGAGGTAATCTAAAAAGTGGCTTATTACTGAGGTTTTATGTGTTTTTACGCGACATCATAACTACTGCCTCGACATGGGTCGTAGCAACGAAAATGATGTCACCTATCCCCTGCCGGTGCTTGGGGTAAGGTCTACCCCAATTACCAGTGCTTGGGGTAAGGTCTACCACATTTACCGGTGCGCGGGAATATGTCAGCCAGTAATATATCATTATTATAGCAACATCAAGAGTGTTTGTCTACAAAAAAACAGGCGATCAAAATGACCGCCTGTTAGGTAAGTTATGTGATTGATGGTTTGCCGATGTTTTCATTTGACGGTAACTGCGCTAACCATCTTTGGATAGCAGTTGCGTCGATAATAGAGAACCCTCCATCTTCGTCTGCGTCGGCGGCTGTTTCAATGAATTTTGCTATTGGGATATTTGCCAACTTCCTTTGAATACAGGTAGCGTCGATAATTGTAACTTCATCATCGCAATCAACATCGCCGAGCAAAATAATGGGTGGTTCTGTTGGTAGATAATCACCTGTAGTGAATGAGCTTACATTACTAAAATTCCACCCATCAGTAAGAGCAAAAAACTGATAGTAATAGGTTGTGTTCGGCTTAAATTCAATGTTCTGGTCAATTATTCTTATATTAATATGAAAATCTGTCCAACTAACATTATTACCAACCTCTATACATTCATTCATTCCGTTTACTGATGTGCCATAATATAACCCATATTTATTGATGTTTAATCCTTGATGATTTCGAGCCCAACACTCAATTGACATATTATCATTATCAATATTACTTGAAACTATATTATCGAATGTCACCGTTGAATTTCCTGAAGTTGTGAACGAATAAACAGGGCTTAGATTATATCCGTCGGTTAATGAAAAAAAGCGATAATAATACGTCATCCCTTGGGATAGCCTGCCAACATAATCAGATAGGTTAGCTTGTATATAAGAATCAGTCCATTTTACATTTTTTCCAATAGTATATTGTACTAAATTATCTTGATTAGTTCCAAGATAAAAGCCATATGATCTTATGTTATATGAATTAGGATTACGCATCCAACAACCAATTGAGGCATTAAAAAACGATATGTTCGAAGCGTTTGTTCCATCAAAATTTATGCCTTCGGCACCATAATGTGTATCTGGATCGAGATTTGGCGATGAACCACCAGTGTATGCAACTGCGCTGTTGAATGTTCCATATCGACTGGATAAAGTTAAATCAGCATTAACACCATCTGATGAATCCATAATGTAGACTTGACCAGTTGCTTTTGTTTTGGCTTCGTCTATAGCAATCCAATGATTTCCGTTACTTACTTGTAAAGTAATATGATAACCTGAATTAACCCAAGATATTAATTGACTATTATATGTGGATGAGTTATAAGTTCCGTAGTCAAGCAAATTACCATAGTAATTGAATCCACTAACACAAGCAGAAGGTTTTGCCCAATACAAATAACCTTCTGATGTGTATCCACCATTACTATTCAACCAGTTTGCTAGAGTTCCTATATTAAAACTATCGGCACTTCTAAAACCAGCTTGAATGATTAGTTTAGTAACAGAGCTCACCAAGCAACCATCGCTTCCTATTGTACAAGGACTAGAACCCAAACGAATAGACGACCATCTTGAATCTCGTTGCGCCCAAGCACGATAATCCTCAGCTGCTTCTACTGTTGTCGGTACAACTACAAAGACACTAATAATCATCATTAATGCCAATAGTAAAGAAAGAGTCCTTTTCATAATCGAATCCTCCTTGAAATAAAAAATGCGTAACCCGCGGATACGAGCTACGCACGAAAAACACATAGCTCTGATGTTAGTTGCTACACTAAAACAATCCCATTAGTACAAAAGTGTTGTATAAGGAAGCTTGTGTTTTTACCGAAAGATAAAAACACCCTTATACTAATGGAAAAATTAAGATTTAGTGTAGCATCTTCATTTTATCATAGCTCTAATTTCAATGCAATAGATTCAACAAAAAAGTGACATCATTTTTCTAACACAACCTACCCCTGACATCATCTTTCGAACACAACCTACCCCTGTTATCATTTTTATAACACAACCTCATGTCACACTTTAATGTATAAAAGAGCTTTTTTGAGTGAAAACGAGATACAGTCAAACCGTCAAAACGGCTTATTTATGCGGTTTTTCGCGAGACATCAAGCAAGCGCTCTCGCAGTGCGAGGTTCGAGGGAACATATCCACGGGCGTTATTTCTTTTACAGAATAATCCTGCTCGGTGAACAGTTGGAGATCACGTGCCATGGTGGCGGGGTCACAGCTGACGTAGACGACTCTGTCGGGGGACATCCGCACGATGGTGTCGATCAGCTCCGGGATCAGACCCTTGCGCGGCGGGTCGACGACGACCACATCGGGACGGATACCCTTTTTGCGCAATTCTTCCGCCGCCTGTGACGCGTCGCCGCAGATGAAGCGCACGTTACTAACACCGTTTTGCGACGCGTTGCGCTTGGCGTTTTCAATCGCTTCGGGGATGATCTCCACGCCGATCAGCTCTCTGCATTGATCCGCCATACTCAGTCCGATCGTACCGGCGCCGCAGTAGAGGTCGATCAATGTTTCCTTACCGCTCAACCCTGCGTATTCCTTCGCTTTGGCATACAGCGATTCCGCCTGTGTGCGGTTGATCTGATAAAACGCCTCGGGCGCGATCTCAAAGCGCAGTCCGCACAGTGTATCGGTAATGAAGCCGTCGCCGTGAACCGTATAAGAACGCTTGCCCAATATCACATTGGTGTCGTCGGGATTCACATTAACCACGATGCTTTTAACCTGAGAATATTTTTCTTTTATAGAATGATAAAGCACTTCTTCCCCATCAAAATGTCGGCTGCCCGCCACAACGCAGAACATCACGTCGCCGGTCGTTTCGGCATAGCGCAGATAGATGTGACGGATGCCGCGGCGATTCTGCGGTGTGTACACCAACGCGGGTCGATGGCGCAGGAACGCATACACATCCTCGATGATGTCATTGAAGATCGGCGGCGAAAGTTGACAGCGCAGACAGTGCATGATGTGGTGACTGTGGCGGGCATAATAACCCATCACCACCTCGCCCTCACGGTTGAGCCCGACCGGGATCATCGCCTTGTTGCGGTAGCCATCAATATTCTTTGAAGGAATTATATTTCGGACAAGCTGAGCGTCCAGCTTGCCGATCCGTGTCACGGCGTCGATGACCTTCTGCCGCTTAGCGCGACATTCCGCCTCATAGGAGATATGGCGATAGACACAGCCGCCGCAGGAGAATGACACGGAACAATCCGTCACGATGCGGTCGGGTGACGGTGTGATGATCTCCTCCACGCGCGCGAAACCGACGTTCTTCTTCACCTTGAGCACCTTGGCGCGGATGGTGTCGCCGACAGCGGTATTGGGGACGAAAAAGACCATCTCCCCTGCCCTGCCGACGCCGTCTCCGTCGGAGGTCAGCGAGGTGATATTCAGTTCAATAATTTGGTTTTTTTGATACATCATAATTCTATAATCGCAAAATAATTCCTTGTTTTGTCTTTTCTGAGTTCTTTATTTGTATTATACAATAGTCAAATTAGTTATTTTTCTAATACTGAAATATGATTTACTATTTGTTTTCACTATTGCACTTTTATGACGAAAGTGGTATGATATACGGTAGCACAGAAGAACAGGATGTGCAGACATACATAGAATAATGAAGAACTCACATCATACTATCGATATATAAGGGGCTATTACCATGAACAAAGATCATCTTTTAGATAATATCAAACGCATCCATTTCATCGGCATCGGCGGCTCGGGCATGTGCCCGCTGGCAGAGATCCTGCACAGCGAGGGCTTCATCCTCTCAGGCTCCGACTGCAACGAGGGCGAGACCCTCGACCGCATCCGCAGCTACGGCATCCCGGTACACATGGGTCATAAGGCGGAGAACATCGAGGGCGCTGAGCTGATCGTATACACCGCCGCTGTCAAAAAGGACAATCCCGAATTGGTTGCCGCGAACGAAAAGGGTATCCCCGCTATCGAGCGCAGTGTGATGCTCGGTATCGTCACCCGCCGCTACAACCGTTCCATTGCGGTAGCCGGTACACACGGCAAGACCTCCACCACCGCGATGCTCAGCCAGCTGTTGATCGGCGCGGGCTTTGATCCGTCCGCGATCATCGGCGGCAAGCTCCCCTACCTCGGCGGCAACAGCTATGTCGGTCAGAGCGATATCATCGTATGCGAGGCGTGCGAGTATGTCGACACCTTCCTTGAGCTGACGCCGTATCTCTCCATCATCACCAACATCGACGCGGATCACCTCGACTACTTCAAAACACTCGACAACATCAAGAAGAGCTTCAACAAGTTCTGTCACCTGACCACGGGTCTGATCGTCTACAACGGCGACGACGAGAATATTCTCGACGCGATCGAGGACGTTGAACTGCCGATGATCACCTTCGGTTTCAGAAAGACCAACGACTATTATGCCGCGAACCTGCGCGACGTCAAGGGCGCTTACAAAACCTTTGACCTGATGCACAAGGGTGAAAAGCTCTGTGAGATCGACCTGATGGTTCCCGGCAGACACAATATCTACAACGCGCTTGCCGCGGCGGCTACCGCGCATTATCTGGGCGCGACTCCGGAGCAGATCGCGGAGAATCTGGGCAAGTTCACCGGCGTACACAGACGCTTTGAGATCCTCGGCGCACCGGGCGGCATCACCGTGGCGGATGACTTTGCGCATCACCCCACCGAGTTGACCGCGACTCTCAGCTCCGCGATGGAAATGGGCTTCCGCAAGGTATGGGCGGTATTCCAGCCGCACACCTTTTCCCGCACCGCGCTGCTGCTGGATGACTTTGCCAAGGCGCTGAGCATCCCCGACGTCGCGATCATCTCCGAGATACTGCCGGTACGTGAGACCAACACCTACAACATCTACAACACCGATCTCGGCGCAAAGGTCGAGGGCAGCGTATGCATCGACACCTTTGAGGATATCACCAAGTACATCGTCGAAAACGCGCAGGAGGATGATCTGGTCATCACCCTTGGCGGCGGTAATGTCTACATGTGCGCGAACATGATCCTCAAGGCGCTGAAAAAAGAAGAGGATTGATGATCGGGCAACCTCCCCTATCAATTGAATTGCTTCGATAGAACAAAAAAGCACTCCCTTATGGTAGAATCCAAAATCACCATAAGGGAGTTTTTTATGTCGTTTTATGATCAACTCAACAGCTTTTGTAACGTATCCATCATCTTGGGGATATCATAGGGCTTGGCGAGATGACCGTCCATGCCGGCTTCGAGCGCGATCTTACGATCCTCTTCAAAGGCGTTTGCCGTGACCGCGACGATCGGGATGCTCGCTTTGACGGGATCATCCATATTGCGAATCCGTTTTGCGGCGGTATAGCCGTCCATCTTCGGCATCTGGATATCCATCAGGATAATGTCATAATAGCCCGCGGGCTCCGACTCCATCTTTTCAACGGCGATCTCACCGTCGGACGCGATATCCACCGTTAAGCCGACTTCTGTCAGAATCGTTTCGGCGATGATCTGGTTCATCTCGTTGTCCTCCGCGAGAAGCACACGCTTTCCGGAAAAATCCGCAACTGTGGTTTCTTCCGACTTTTCATCCTTTTCTCTGAAAGGCTCCGCCAGCAGATTTCTCAGTTCCGACATAAACAGCGGTTTAGAACAAAACGCGGTGACGCCCGCTTCCAGGGCTTCTTCCTCGATATCGCTCCAGTCATAAGCGGTAAGGATAAAGATCGGCGCGTCATCTCCGATGACCTTGCGGATACGGCGCACGGTTTCGATGCCGTTCAGATCCGGCATCTGCCAGTCGATGATATATACCTTGAATTCGTCGGCGATATCCAACGCGTCCTTTGCGCGGATCACGGCTTCTTTACCGTAATTTGTCCAGTCGGGCCGCATACCGATCTCACGCAGCATAGAACACACGGAAAGGCAGGTATCGATATCGTCATCCGCCACCAACGCGCGCAGGCCTTTTAACTCAGGGATCGGCTCGGGTTCTATTGCCTGACCGCAGACACGACAGGTGATCTCAACGATGAATTCAGATCCCTTGCCCTTTTCGGAATTGACCGTGATCGTACCGCCCATCATGTCGACGATGTTTTTCGTGATCGCCATTCCGAGGCCGGTACCCTGGATGCCGCTGACCGTACTGGTCTTTTCACGCGTGAACGCGTCAAAGATGTTTTTACGGAATTCCTCGGTCATGCCGATACCGGTATCCTTGATACGGAATTCGAGCTTCGTCATATCTTTGGAGGCGGACGGCTTCTCTGTCAGACGGAAGCTGATCATGCCGCCGTTGGGCGTGAACTTGATCGCGTTAGACATGATATTCAGGAGCACCTGATTCAGTCTCAGCTTATCGGTGATGATATCCTCATGTACAACGTCCTGCGTATCGATAAACAGATCAAGCTGCTTTGCGCTGATATTAGCGTGAATGATCGTCCGCAAATCGTGGATCAGCGCCGGCAGATGAACTTCTGTTTCTTCGAGTGTCATCTTGCCGCTTTCGATGCGGCTCATATCCAATACGTCGTTGATCAGCGAGAGAAGGTGCTGACTGGATACCGAGATCTTGCCTAAGTAATCCTTGACTTGCTCTTTGTTGTCGATATGGGATGCCGCCAGCGCGGTAAAGCCCGCGATCGCGTTCATCGGAGTACGAATATCGTGCGACATATTATTGAGGAAGATGGTTTTCGCCTGATTGGCGTGTTCCGCCGCAGCCAGCGCATTTTTGAGCGCTTCCTTCTGCGCCTGTTCCTCACGCACCAGATCAGTGACGTCGCTGTGGTAGCCCTGCAGCATTTGATGACGCGGCTCAATCTCTTTCGCCGTACCGCCGCAGCGAACATACAGCATTCCCTTTGTCGGATGCTCCCAGCGATAGGTGTTCTCTGAGAGCTTGCCCTCGAGCATTTCCTGTACGCTTTGCTCTACCGAAGTCAGATCTTCGGGCAGGATCCCGGAATGCCACGCTTCATAAATCTGTTCTTCTGTCAAGTCTTGATCCTCTACGCCCAAAAGCTGCTTCATCTTGGCGTTGGCTCGCAAACGGGGCTCTTTGCCCTCATCCAAAATGATCATCCACATACCGTAGCCCGCGTCGGAGATGATCTCATCCGTCTGTGCCAATTCCTTTTGGCTCGCCTGCAATTCAGTGTTCTTCTCCTCAAGGCGGATACGGGCTGCCTCTTTCTCGCGTATCTGTTTCCTTGTGCGAATCCTGTCGCGCACCAACAGAAGGATGATCACAGCGCTTATCACGATGATCACGGAAATAAACAACAGCATATGATCCGCGACCACATCCCAGAGACCGTAGGTATAAAGATCCTTTGTATAACGATATGAGATATTTTGCGCGTAATCGCTGCCGACCACGTTGACGCCGCGGTTCAATAGCTTCAACAAACCTTCGTTGCCGATCTCGACGCCGAAGCAGCGATCATCGTTGCGTGTCAGCTGGTGCAGCACCAGATCCTTATACTTTTTATTCTTCAGAATATCATTCGCGCGCAGACCGTTGAGCGTCGTACAGCTCGCCTCTCCGGAAACAACAGCCTCCAGACACGCGTCGATACTGGGATAAAAGGTGATTTTTGCGTTCGGGTAATTGGTGCGGACATAATAATACTGCATGCGGTTGTTCTCGTTGACCGCAAAGTGTGAGGTGGTATCCTCCGAATAATTCCCCTTATGTACCAGCTCGGTCGAAGCGGAGGTGACGGGCATGGTCTGATAGATCCCGTTTTCCTCCGAAAAATACAGTCCGCCGCCGACAGGGAACGCGACGTCTATTTTCTTCGATGTTATATCAGCGATCATATCGTCATAGCTTTTGTACCCGGTATAAGTGATATTTAAGTCGGAAAGCCCGAGATCGGTAAGCATTTCGGGGATCATGTCTTTGACGATACCGGTCACATTACCGTCTTTATCCGTATCACTGTAGGGCAGATAGTTTTCAAGATAACCGACCCTGAGGTCATCATGGGAGGAGAGCCATTCCTTTTCAGCCTGAGAAAAAGCCCGTGCCGAAATACTGGCGGGATAATACTTATTGCCGAGGGAATGAAGCCAGTTCGGCTCCTCCACCGCCATGGTCGACTGCGCGTCATTCAATTCCTTCAAAAGATCAGAACGCGCTTTGTTGACGCAAAGATAGTAGTCGGAGGTTCCGAACGGAGTGAGCACCTCGGCGTTATCACGACCATAGGAGCCGTCTCCCTCCACGGCGATCACATCCAGCTCTCCCGAGTCAAACGACTCAAACAAAACGGTATAATCATTATATGTCTTTACGGACGCGGTGATATGGTTGGTCGCAAGATATTGATTCAGCGTCTCGACCATCGCGCTGTTCAGAACGCCGATCGTCTTTTCGTTGAGCGTTTCGGGATTGACGGTGATATCATCCGCAGAGATATGCTTGACAAGGTTATAGGTCTCGTTACCCATCGGAGCGTCGGGATAACCGATCACGGCGGAACGATCCTGCTTCCACGCAAGACCTGCCAGCAAATCGATATCTCCGCTGAGAAGCATCTCATACAGATCGTTGTATTCTCCGTAGACATACTCGTACTTCCAGCCCGTATATTCGGAGATCTTGCGATAATACTCGTAGGCATAGCCGTTTTTGATCGCGCCCTCTTTCGCGCCTTCCTGAAAAACCTCATTCTCATAGTAACCGACCTTCACCGTTTTGATATCGGTTTCCTCCGCGATAAAGGATACGGAAAAAGCAGAAGTAATGAGGGTCAGTACGCACAGGATACAGAGCACGGCGCGCGCTGTGCGATTTCCGACTGTTTTCTTTATGTGAAGCATTCATTTCACCTCTGACTATCATGAATCGGGCTTTCTGCATCATACGAATATCGGAAAACCGATTCAAAAACTGATATAGTATCAGCCAAGCTGTTTATTACAAACCTATACATATTTATTTTATCATATCAGTATATAATAATCAAATTTATATTGATAAAAAATATACTTCTAAATCAGAACACCCCCTCAAACTCTTTGGGGGAGTGTTATTGATCATATTACAATTTTTCTTATACGCGTGATAAATACAGATCTCCGTCTTCTTCTTTCCATTCAAAAACAGAAGTAGTTTTATACTCTTGAGGAAGATCCTTTATCGTTTCCCGATTCTTTTCGAATTCTCCTGTTTTCCATTCGAGATCATCAAAACGGTCACATACCATCCGTACATCTGTTTCCGAATCATATTGTTGTAATTCATAGTTGAATGATCCTGCTTGATAATCAGCGACATTAAAAACAAACCATTTATCGTAAAATTCTATGTACAGCTTACCTTTATCGTAAGCAAAACGTTTGATATATCCTTCTGCTATACGTTCCCATTTGGATTTGTCTTTCGGATCAGAGGAAAAATTGAGGCAGAGAGAATCCGAAATAGTAGTCTTAACCACCTCTGCTTTATTGTGATACATATATGCATCACTATCTAACCAACACACATTTACACATCCGTCTTTATCAGGTATACAGCCGGTTTGAGGGATTGTAAAAAAACAGACAATTAATAAGCAAACGCAAACTTTTATGCTTTTCATAACAATCCTCCGGCTAATACTAATATTCATCCTTACGAAACTCCAACAGATCACCGGGCTGGCAGTCCAGCGCGTCGCAGAGCTTACGCAGAGTCTCCACCTTGACCGCCTTTGCCTTGCCGTTTTTGAGGATGGACATATTGGCGAGGGTGATCCCTACCCTCTCCGAAAGCTCGGTCACACTCATCTTGCGCTTAGCAAGCATCACATCAATGTTAAAAATGATTTTACTCATTATGTCACCTCAAATCGTATAACGGTTCTCGTCCTCGATATCGGCAGCTCGGGACGTCAGGTGAGAAAGCGCGAATGAAGCAACGCAGATCGCTATACCGATGAATACAACTACCAGCGACATCATGACAAGACCAGGATGGTTCATGTTCAGAAGCAGTAAAACAATATTTCCAATAAAGAAATATACTGCATCAACCGCTGATAGGATCGCTATGGCTTTTAGCAGCTTTGCATTAGCCAAAGAAAAAGCGTTGTCACGGGCGATGTTAGAAGCGATCCTCCAACCAAGCACCAATACAATAAAGCAAGGCACTGCCGCGATCCAAAGAAAAATCGTCCACGGTATATAGGCGCTTGCAAACTCCGGATATGCCGCCACCAATGACTTAGCGATCGACGGAACGGCAAAGCCCAGAATACCTGCTCCGCAAACTGCAAATCCCAAGAGGACTGCTTTGATCCAAATTGAGAGAGTTTTCAATTTCATTCTCTCACCTCCATAATTCGATTGTAACAGAGAACTTATTGAAAGTCAAGATAAATTTATCGAATTACAATAAATTTTAACAACAAAGAAACTGCCACCTTAGGGGTGACAGTTTCTGATACTAACCTTAGGATGAA
>JAHKVW010000139.1 GCA_020624805.1 bacterium
AACAAAGAACCTAACTTATTATCCCTCGTCAGATAGGTAATACCGAATCCGCCTTCTCCGAGAACGCCTTCTACGCTGAATCTGCCGCCGATCAAAGTTCCGACCGGCAGGTGGTGCGGCAGCGGATCCATCATTACGATAGCGCCGCAGTAGGGGCATTCCGCCGCGTTTCCTATTTCCCTGTTACAATTTTTACAAATCATCATGTACCTCTTTCAAACATGGTTTTCTGTTATTTCAAAGGCTTCCTTTATCCAGGGAGGATATTTTTATCCGCAAACTCAAAAGCGGTTCTATCATTTTTTCAGAAGAAAGAGTCTTTACTGAAAAATGATTTATGAAGTAATCACAATAGAATCTGTATACAATTCATTACCGTAGTTATCAAGTATCGTATATGTCAACACACCTTCCATAGTGTTTTCAGGATTATCCCATGTCCATCTATACCATAACCATCCATCTGTTTGCTCATCTTCAAAGAACTTCACTTCTTCCCTTCCGCTTTGAAGTTTTATCTTAATAACTGGTTTTATTGTGCCTCCGGAAGGGGTGCTTTTTAGTTTAAAATGAAAATAAATCGTTTTATGCTTTGAAACACTGTGTAAATTAGTGGTTATATCATTCTCATCTGTATTCCATACTGCATCGGTTACCTCCCATACACGTTCCGAATCTTTGACATAAGGTGCTTCGGTCGGTTTTTTTGTCATTTTAACGGTAGCCGCCGGTCTTTTCGTTTCGGAACTTGTTGTTTTGTCCTTATCCGGACTTTTCTTCCCTCCAATGCTAAACAAGACGATCATACCGATAATGATTAGAATTACCGCTACAATCCCAATCTCAAGATAAACGGTTTTTTTATTTGATTCCTTTTGAAGTTCGGGTTGCGGTTGCTTTGATGCAGTAGCCATCGGTGCGTGTTGGGGTTGTTTTGACGCAGGAGTCATCGGTACAGGATGGGGCCGTTTTGACGCGGAGGGCTTCGGCGAGGTCTGTGGCTGGTTCATGTCAGGAACATTGTCAATCCTGTTCGCCTCTGAGTACCCCCTCACACCGGGATCTCCTATATATTCATCCGCATAAATGGTCGCATTCGGATCGGGATCCTGCTGACCCGAAGCGATTGTATTGCTTCTGTTATTGACAGCCGACGTGTTCCCCTGATTCCACAGGCTCAGCAACTCGGACATATTCTGACAGCGATCCTGCTGATGGACAGCCAAGCCGTACAGCAGCACCTTTTCCTTATCGGGCGTGATATCCGCGCCCAGCGCCGAAGGCTTCTGCAGGGTATCCTCCACCACGCGATCAAGCGCGTCATCAGGCGTTTTGCCGGTGATACAGCGGTAGATCGTCGCGCACAGCGCATAGACGTCCGTCCACGGACCCTGCTTACCGTTACGGCGATACTGCTCCATCGGCGCATAGCCTTTCTTCAGCATGACGGACATGGAACGGTTATCGTCGACATATTCCTTTGCCGCGCCGAAATCCATCAGCTTGAGTGTACCATTTTTCAGCACCATGATGTTATCGGGGCTGATATCGCGGTGGATGATGCCGGCAGCATGGATCTTCTCGAGCGTTCTGATGACCGGCTCGAGCATCGCGAACGCCTGGTCGGCGCCTGGCTTATCGTGTTTTTTCAAATATTTCTGTAAGGTCTCACCTCTGAGGTATTCCATCACGAGGTAGACCGTATCATTCTCTTCGATGTAATCCGTCACGGAGACGACGCCGGGCTCTTCACTGAATCTGGCGAGCGTTCTTGCCTCACTGAGAAAACGTTCTTTTCCGTGATTATAAAAATCTGTATCGTCTTTTGAACTGACATACACTTCATTGGTGCCCGTAT
>JAHKVW010000023.1 GCA_020624805.1 bacterium
TCGATCGATGATCAGGTTCCCCAGTACTCGCCGCCGCGAACCTCGGGCTCCCATGTGCGCTTGACGTACCACTCGGAGAACTTGGTGTTTTTGCCGTCGTTACGGATCTCGCTGGCGTACTCGCCGGTGAAGTTGGTCCAGAGCATATCGATGCTTGTGTTATTGGCTTTCTTCGAGATATAGATGCAGGGATTGGCGCCGGAGCCGTAGTTAGAGACTCCATTGAAGTCCACATATTTTGTCGTTACAGAGGTGTTGTTCGCGTTGTCAGGGATCACGATCTTGCGGTTGTCGCCGCGAAGCGTTGCGCGTACGATCTCGAGGCTTGCGCCGTCACGGACGGTGAACAGATCCATGTCCTTCTTTGCGGAGCAGTCGAAGCCGTTATGCTGTCTGGTGCCCATGTCGATGTAAATGGTTTTGCCTGCGGGGACTTCAAAGCCGCCCTTGTCGTTCAAGCCCTTGACATTTGCGTCAAACTTGAAGCCCTTCTTTGCGTCTGCATTCAGATACTGACCCATCTTGAGAACGACGATGTTGAAGTTCTTGCCGCTGTCGATGCCCTGTGACCAGGCGTCGATGAAGGAGGTGCAGCCCTTCTTGATGGTCTTGTTGCCGTCTAAGACATACAGGTCGGCGACAACGTACTTGCTCGGGATAGAGCCGTTTTCTTTCAGTACGGTCTTGAAGATCTTGTCGATATCGGTCATGCTGCTGTGCAGATTGGCAGCGGTGTTCTCATATCTTGCGTAGGGAGATTCGTCCTCATTGACGGTGATGATGCCGTTGTCAATCTCATATTCCTTGACGCGGAACTGCATGGAGTTGAGTGCGTTGATGATGGCGTAATCCATCAGAACCTGTTCCTCCATCACGCGGATCTCAGCGTTGATGGCGTCGACTGCGCCGTAGTAGTCGGGAGTCTTGGTGTAGCTGTGTTCGCCGAGGTCTGCCGCGACCACTTTATCCATCAGATAGTTGGTGAGCTGGCGATAGCCGTTCTCATTGTTGTTGGAGGTACGCTGACCCTTGAGGAAGCGGAGCATTTCGTCGAAGTTTGCCTGCATGGCGCTGACGTTACACTTGGGGTCTGCGAGGATCTCTTTGTAAGCCTTGTAGGTGGTGTTGTTGATCTTATCGCTGCCGTCGCAGGTGATGTTCGCCTTGTTCTCGTCAATACGCTTGAGCGCGTGTGCGAAATCTGCCGCTACGGTGTCCGCCTGAACGCGGAAGTCCTTGGTATCGATGTTGCTGTTGATCGCCTTGAGCTGATTCATCTGCAAGGTGTGATAGGTGCTGGTCTGGGTGGAGAGCTCTTTGACCTCGTCCATGACCTTATTGATCTCTGCCTTGATCTCTTCGGTGCTCTTGTCGATCTTATCGAGTACATCCTGATTGGTGGGTTCATTGTCGTCCAGTCCGAGAACCATGTTCAAGATCGGAGGAAGTCCCATCTTGGAAAGCTCGGGACCGGCTAATTTCATTACCTCGTCCTTCGCGTAACCGAACGTGGTGCTGAGTACGGTTTCGGCGATTCCGGGGATCGCGAATGCCGCGGTGGATGTTACGGACATAGCGCCTACGGAGATGATCGTTACTGCAGATAAGATACCCGCGATGATCCTGTTTTTGATTCTTCTTGTCTTTTTCATGGCTTTCACTCCTTTAGTAGTTGTTGTAAGATTAGTGTTATTGTTGACTGTTTTGGTTTTGAGATTGAATAAGTTTTTCATTGTGATTTCTCCTTTCGATTGTCATTACGAGGAGCGGATGCGACGTGGTAATCTCAACCGCTTTCTCTGTCCGGCCTCGTTGCTCTGCGCTGTTCCTCGTATAACTCCTACTCGTCTGATCTGTTCCGTCGCCTGCGGCGACTTCACAGCTCAGTCCTCGTCCGTCGTTATCCGAGGGCTCCGAGCCTCGGCTTTTCTCTTTGACTGTGACTACAGTATATCAGGTCGATCTTTGCAACTTCTTTGCAAATCATTGCGATTTTTGAAAAAGCTTCAAATTTCTTTTTCGATCGTCTCGGGAAAGTTGTTTGTTTCCCTTGTCCGCCCTCGTTGCTCTGCGCTGATCCTCGTATAACTCCTACTCGTCTGATCTGTTCCGTCGCCTGCGGCGACTTCTCAGCTCAGTCCTCGTCCGTCGTTATCCGAGGGCTCCGAGCCTCGGCTTTTCTCCTTGACTGTGACTACAGTATAACAGCCCGAACTTTGCAACTTCTTTGCAAATATCGGGCTTTTTAAAAATTTTCTTATTTTTTTAACTTTTCATTCCCCGATCCCTATGATATAATGAAGAAAAATTCGGAAAGGGGGGCGACGTCATGAAGAAGATCCTCGGAGGAAAGATCTGGACGATGGTATGTGTCGTGCTGACACTTTTGCTGATCACGAGCACGGTATGGATCGGTGTGCGCTATTATATCAGCATGGATATCTATGAGTCGCCGTCGATGTTTTTGGAGGGCGAATACTCCGTCGACGGCGGCGAGTGGAAGCCGATCGAATCCGACCGCCCCATCACCGACCACTTTCACAAGATCGTATTCAAGGGTAAGATGTCAAAAAAGCTCCTGCTGTTATTCGGGAACCTGACCGTTTCTTCCAAAGACGTATGGTATACGCTGAAAACAGCCGACGGTACCGTGATCGAGAGCTATAACTTTGACGACTCCAAGCTCGCTTATGAGCACTCTCTCACCGACAGACCGTTGGCGCTGGATTTGCCCGATACGCCGGGTTACCGCGTGAGAACACTCTACTCCGACTTCCTTACGGAGAGCCTCGGCATCACGGAGGACTCTGAGCTGATCTTTGAGGTAGAGTATCCCTATGATATCGCGCTTGTCAGCTATAACGACTGTGTTGACGTCACGGCGTATTACAGTGAGGGAATGCACCTGCGCTTCTTCTATGACGCGCTGCCGTCCGTATTGCTGTTCCTTTTGGTTTGCTTCTTCGGATTGTTCTTCTTCCCCGTGGCGAGCTTTATCCTCGGAAAGATCGATTACAAGTACCTTGCTTTCGGATTCCTCAGCTTTTTCTGGGGACTGTATATGATCATGCAGCAGATCAGCGGCTATCTGAACCTGTGGATCACCGACCCGACTGTCTGTATGATGTTGGACAGGGTCACGGGATACTGCTTTGTCGCCGCGGTGCTGTTCTATTTCAAATCCAATATGACCCGCAGCGGGACGCGTATCGCCGCCAATATCGTTTCGGGCGTCTACCTGAGCTTTGCGATCACTGTATTTATTCTGCAGCTTTGCCATGTCAGTGATCTCACCGCTTCTTCCACGACGATGAATATCGCCGCGGCGCTCAGTATCCTGGTCATGATCGTACTGCTCTGCGTTGAGATGCGGGGCAACCGCAACGCGCTCTTCTTCCTGCTGTCATGGGTACCGCTGCTGGTGACGGTCGCGATCGACATTCTCGACCAATTCATCCATTTGCGCGGCGCGCACTACTTCAACTACGGTCTGGCGATCACCATGCTCGTGCAGATCGTGCGGCTGATCGGCGATCTGCGGTTCCAGTATAAAGAAGCGATCCGCTATCAGCAGATGCAGAAGGAGCTGTATGAGGCGAAGGTCGGCGTAATGGTCAGCCAGATCCGCCCGCACTTTATCTACAACGCGCTGACGTCGATCGCCATGATGTGTACGATCGATCCGGAAACGGCGCAGGAGGCGACGGTCACCTTTGCCGATTATCTGCGCGGCAATATGGATTCGCTCAATCAGTCAAAGCCTGTTCCGTTCACAACGGAGCTCGAGCATTTGAAGAAGTATCTATATATTGAGAAGATGCGGTTCGACGATCTGTTGAACGTCGAATATGATATACAGACCGTCGATTTTCAGCTGCCGTTGCTGAGCATCCAGCCCCTGGTGGAAAACGCCGTCAAGCACGGCGTCGGGATGAAGGAGGACGGCGGTACAGTTACCATCGCGACCAAAGAAACGGACACTGCCTATGAGGTCATCATCAAGGATGACGGCGTCGGCTTTGACCCCGACGCGCCGAAGGAAGATGACGGCAGGTCGCATGTCGGAATGGAAAACACCAAAAAGCGCCTGCATGATCTGTGCGGCGCGCGTGTCGAGATCACCAGCGTAATCGGCGAAGGAACAACGGCAAAGGTGATTTTGCCGAAGGAGGGACAGCCTAAATGAGAATCATGTGTGTTGACGACGAGCCTCTGGCTTTGAAGATGCTGGAGATGTCCGTCCAAAAAGCAAAGCCCGACGCGGAAGTCAAATCCTTCCGCAAGCCTCGTGAACTGCTGGAGGCGGCACAGCAGGACGGCTGTGACATCGCCTTTCTCGATATCCATATGCGCGGCATGAACGGCGTGGAGCTTGCCAAGGAGCTCAAAGGGGTCAACCCGAAAATGAATATCCTCTTTGTGACAGGCTCTTCGGATTACGCGGGCGACGCTATGAGTCTGCACGCCTCGGGATATATCATGAAGCCCGTCAACAAGGAAAAGATCGAACGCGAGCTTTCCGATCTGCGCTTTCCGATCACACCGAAGAGCAACGCGCTTTTGCGTGTGCAGTGCTTCGGCAACTTCGACGTATTCACGCCCGACGGCGCGCATGTTCGCTTTGAGCGCAGCAAGGCGAAGGAGGTATTCGCGTACCTCGTCCATAAGCAGGGCAGCTCCTGCACCACGAGAGAGCTCTTCGCAGCGATCTTTGAGGATGAGCCCTATGAAAAGAAGCTGCAAAACCTGCTGCAAACCTATATCTACGCAATGATCAAGAGCCTCAAGGCGGTCGGAGCGGAAGAAGCGGTCGTGCGCAGCTATAACGCCCTCGCGGTCAATCCCGAGGTGCTCGACTGCGACTACTACCGCTTCAAGGAGCTGGACGCGGGCGCGGTCAACGCGTACCAAAACGAGTATATGAGCCAGTATTACTGGGCTGATTTCTTGTATTGAACTTCTGTTGTGATATGATCTCACGAGGCTCCGAACGTCACACGAGATCCGCAAAAGAGAATAAGAAAAGAAAAACGCTCTGCTTATCGGACTTTATGCTGTCCGATGGCAGAGCGTTTTAGGTGGTTTTCTTTTTGTGATCGGGGATAAGAGCAGGCGGCGTCGCTTTGAATGGGGGAGTAGTCACCGACAGATACAGCGTACATCATCTCCCTCAACCAACCGTTGGAGATGATGCGGATCGAGGACGACCGGTTACATCGTGCTGTCCGCCGGATCTTCTGAAAAAGGGAAAGATAATTAGATTTCGCTGAATGGAATGTTATGTTTATAGGCGTATGCTTCTGCGACGGAGTCTTTGCCGCTGTAAATCGTCAAATCGTCAACTTTTTGATCTTCTTTATTTCCTTTTATTTTATAGTATCCAAAAGCTTCATATCCAATATCATTGGCCGCCTTCGGGATGGTTACAGACGTCAGAGAGGAACAGTCATCAAATGCAAAATTGCCGATACTTGTGACGGAGTCCGGAAGCGTTACGGATGTCAGACTCGTGCAATCGCTAAATGCCATACCTCCGATCCTCGTGAGGGATTTGGAGAATGTCACAGAGCTGAGATTGCTGCATTCTTCGAACGCAAAGCCTTCGATGACGGTTACAGAATCAGGCATGATCACGGAGGTGAGGGCTTTGCAGTCTTTAAATGCTTTTGAGGCTATACATGTGGTGCCGTCTTTGATCTCGACCACAGAGGGACACTCACCTTTTATTTTGTATGCTATCTTTCCTGCGTATACCAAACCGTCAGGCTGATCGTCATACCATGCGGTTGAATCGAAAACATCACTGTCTATACCTGTGACAGAATCGGGGATGGTTACATTTCGAAGAGAGGAACAGCCCGAAAACGCTTTTTCTTCGATACTGGTGACAGAGTCGGGGATGGTCACGGAGGTCAGACCGGTGCATTCCGCAAACAACATCGTGCTGATGACAGAAACAGAATCCGGTATCGTTACTGAGGTCAGACCGGTGCATCCCCAAAATGTTCCTCTACCGATACTCGTAACGGAATCCGGGATGGTGATAGAGGTCAGATCAAAGCAACGAAGAAACACTGCCCCGTTGATCTTCGTCACAGAATCGGGGATCGTAACAGAAGTCAGGCCTTTGCAATTTTGAAATGCGCCTCCGACGATCTCGGTGGTGCCGTCCTTGATCTCTATTTCAGAAGGACAGTCCCCCTTCATCCGATATGCTGTCTTACCGACATATATCAACCCGTCGGGTTGGGCATTGTACCATGCGGTATTAGAAAACGCGTTGTCTCCGACGCTCGTGACAGAGTCGGGGATTGTCAGGTCGGTCAGATGGGTACAGCCTGAAAACGCCTCTGTTCCGATGCTCGTGACAGAGGCGGGGATCGTCAGTTCGTTCAGATAGGTACAGTTTGAAAACGCGGATAATCCGATGCTTGTGACAGAGTCGGGGATCGTTACCTCTTTCAGATTGGTACAGTCTGAAAACGCGCTTGTTTCGATGCTCGTAACAGAGTCGGGAATGACCACAGAGGTCAGTTCTTCGCAACCTTTAAACGCATTATAGCCAATACCGGTCACAGTGTCCGGTATGGTCACGGACGTCAGAGAGGTACACTCATTGAACGCATTTTCGGCGATGCTCAGGGTGCCGTCTTTTATCTCTACTTGAGAGGGACATTCCCCTTTCATTTTGTATGCTACCTTTCCGGCATATACCAAACCGTCCGGCTGGTCGTCATACCATGGCGTATCAGAGAACGCGTTCGATTCGATGCTTGTGACAGAGTCGGGAATAGTTACAGAGGTCAGGTTGGTACATTCTGAGAACGCGATAGCGCCTATTCTTGTAACGGTATCGGGAATCGTCACGGCGGTCAACCCTTCGTTTCTATTGAATGCCTCTCTGTTGATAGCCGTGACGGTGTGCCCGTCAAGCGTAGACGGGATAGTAACATCGCTTGCGTTACCAAGATACCAATTGATCGTGGCTGAACCGTCGTCAAGTATGCTGTACGAATACTCGACCGAAGGGGGTTCGGCGTCGGATGGCTCTTTTACCTGCTTAACGGAATCGGTTGTTGCTTCGTTCATTTCTTCCGATATCCCGCACCCTGTCATCAAAGAGCATAACAGTAATAATGACAGCATCAGTGCTATTGGTTTCTTCATGGTGTTTCCTCCTGCTTCGCCGATTGATAATTCTCCTATACCATGCCGTGACTGCTTTTACAACAATAATCTGTATTTTGAGGTCA
>JAHKVW010000003.1 GCA_020624805.1 bacterium
AACGTATTGTAGGGTACGGCGCTTGGGCACGCGTGTCCGACGTACCGAGAATGACGGGCGTTTCCTGTATCGAAAACCCATAGATAGGAACACAACATTTCTGCCATACGGACGAGCAATGCACGTCCCTACGGAGACGTACATCTTCTCAACCGACTTCGCATTTTGACCAACGCCCTGCCGTGGGAGCAGCAAGCCGCTCCCCTACAAATCCACTGATGCATTTCCCCGCCAAAACCCGCCATTTCGCTTTAACGCATTACCGTGCTGTATAGGATTTTACACAATTTTATCCCGCTCACGATATATCAAATGAAAAATCTGAAAAAAATACGGTGAATCCATAAAAATAGATTGAATTTTTTCAAAATTGTATTATAATGTTAAATGTAGTATTGTGGATAAATATGGATCACTGTATCTTGTATACAAATCCGAATAACTAATGAAAGGATGTGCTGAATATGCAGACATCGGTTCTCGAACGCTTAGACGCGAGCGCTTCACGCTATGCGGATAAAGTGATGTTCAAAGATCCCGAGCGCAGCATGACCTTCGGTCAGTTCGACGCGCTCACCAAGTCGATCGGTACCTACCTTGCCGGTGTGACCAAGCCCGGTGATCCGGTCGCTGTGATGTCAGGCAGACACGTGTATACCCCGTCATGCTTCTTGGGCGCTGTCAGAGCGGGCTGCTTCTATGCCCCGATGGACGGCGATATGCCCAAGCAAAGACTCAACCAGATTCTCTCCGTCATCAAGGCGCCGAATCTGTTGGTGGATCAGGCTCATCTTGAGATGGCGAAGACACTCGATTATGACGGCAACATCATCGTGATGGAAGAGATCATGGATACCGCTGCCGATGAGGATCTGCTCGCCGCGCGTGCCGCGACGCTGGTATGCACCTCGCCGCTTTATGTGATCTTCACCTCCGGCTCTACTGGCAAGCCCAAGGGCGTTATCACCTCGCACCTCTCGCTGATGACCTACATCGATTCCGTGTGCAAGGTGCTCGATATCAACGATACCGACATTATGGGCAACCAGAGCCCGCTGGATTATATCGCGGCTGTCCGCGACATTTACTTCCCCATCAGCAAGGGCGCTTCCACCTTCATCATCCCGAAGAACGAGTTCGCCGTACCGACCGAGCTGTTCGGCACGCTGAATCGTGAGAAGATTACCGCGCTGTGCTGGAGTGTCGCGGGTGTTGAGATCCCCGCAAAGCTGGGTGCTTTTGACGAGAGCAAGCCCGAATACCTCAAGAAGCTCTGCTTCTCCGGTTCGGTCATGCCCTGCAAGTACCTCAAGATCTGGCAGGAGCATCTGCCCGACGTTCTTTATGTCAACCAGTACGGCCCCACCGAGTCCACCGCTTCCTGCACCTACTATATGGTCAGCGAAAAGGTCGAGGACGATACCGTCCTGCCGATCGGTAAGCCGTATGACAACTATAAGATCATGCTGCTCAATGACGACAACACCCCCACGCCCGACGGCGAGATCGGTCAGATCTGCGTCAGCGGTCCGATTTTGGCGCTGGGCTACTACGGCAACAGAGAAGTCACCGACGAGTCCTTTATCCAGAATCCGCTGAACCCGAACTATCGCGAACTGATCTACAAGACCGGCGACCTCGGCAGATGGGGCGAGGACGGCAATTTGATGTTCCACGGCCGTATGGATCGCCAGATCAAGCATCTGGGTCACCGCATCGAGCTCGGCGAGATCGAAGAGACCGCAAAGCTCGTCGAGGGCGTCAAGGATTGCTGCTCGCTGTACAACAAGCCCAAGGCGACCTTGTACCTCTTCTATACCGGTGAAGCGACCAGCAGAGATATCGTGCTCTATTTCAGAGCCAATATGCCCGCCTTCATGGTACCGCGTAAGCTGATCAACCTCGAAGAGATGCCCACCCTGCCCAACGGCAAGCTGGATATGCAGGCGCTCAAGGCAATGTTTAAATAAGCGAGATGCTGGTTTTGTAGGGCGGGGGCTTGCTCCCGCCGAGACATCTTCGAATACAGCAGTATACAAAATAGCAAACAAACGATTGTTATGCTTCGCTTTTTATGTTGATATGATTGAAAAGGTTTGGCGGGAGCAAGCCCCCGCCCTACGATTAGCGTAGCATGAATTTTATTTCTGTATATTACCACAAGGTGATAAGATAAAATAATTCTAAAGGAGAAATTTATCATGGATCAATTAATGAAAATCTTACAGGAACTCAGACCCGACGTAGATTTTGAGAACGAAACCGCTCTGATCACCAACGGTATCCTCGATTCTTTCGATATCGTTGCGCTCGTAGGCGAGCTGAACGATGAGTTTGACATCGAGATCAAGCCGAACAACCTCGTTCCTGAGAACTTCAACTCCGCCAAGGCTATGATGGCGCTGATCGAGAAGCTGCAGGACGAATAATCTGTCGGCACACAATGACGAATCCGCCTCCCTGTTTAAGGGAGGCAGAACGTTGCTTTGTACATGTTGCAACGAACAATAACAAAGGAATGGTATGATGAATATCAACAAATTAAAGGAGCTCCTGCCTTCGGTCGGAACCCCTTCCTATATTTTTGATCTCGATCTGTTTGAAAAGCGTGCCGCCTTAGTCAAGAAGTACTTCGGCGATACGATCGGACTGTGCTTTTCCATCAAAGCCAATCCGTTTTTGCTGGGCAGGATGCCCGCGCAGTTCGACAAGATCGAGGTTTGCTCTCCCGGTGAGCTGACGGTTTGTGAGCGTACCGGCGTGGATATGAGCACCATCATCTTCTCAGGCGTCAACAAGGGCTATGCGGATGTTGAGCGTGCCGCTGACGATAACGTCGGCACCTTCACCGCCGAGTCGCCCCTGCACCTCGAGCTGATCAACGACGCGGCGCTTCGCAGAGGCAAGGTGTTTGACCTGCTGCTGCGCGTGACCGATATCAAGGGCGGCAGCCAGTTCGGTATGAACGAGGAATGCACCCTCGACATCATCCGCCGCCGCGATGAATACAAGGGCGTCAATATCGTCGGTCTGCACTACTTCACCGGCACGGCTAAGCGTAAGGCAAAACCCATCGAGAGAGAGTGCGATTACCTGATGGATCTGACCGCCCGCATCAAAACCGACCTCGGCTTCACCGTGGAGCGTATCGAATACGGTACGGGTCTTGCGGTCGATTACTTCTCCGACACTGCCGATCAGGAAGAGGAGGAGCGCCTTGCTTCTATCTCTCCCAAGCTGCAGGAGCTGGCTCAGGTCGCTGAGCTGACTGTTGAGATGGGTCGCTACTTTGCGGCTCCCTGCGGTTATTATCTGACCAAGGTCGTGGATACCAAAACCAATTTTGATATCAACTACGCGATCGTGGACGGCGGTATGAACCAGGTCAAGTACAACGGTCAGCTGCAGGGTATGCAGATCCCCGAGATCCTGCATATCGCGGATCACGCCACCGACGGCGCCAAAACGCCGTGGACGTTATGCGGTTCCATCTGCACCACCGCCGATATTTTGGCGCGCAACGCGGAATTTGCCGATCTGCAGATCGGTGATATCCTCGTGTTCTGCCGTACCGGCGCGTACTCCTGCATGGAGGGTATCTCCACCTTCCTCAGCCGCGAGATGCCGGTCATCGCCGAATACAGTGAGAAAGAGGGATTGCGTATCCTTCGTGAAATGCTGTATTCCGATGAATTAAACACACCAAAGAGATAAAAGCAGATAACAGAGAACGGATAACAGTTGAGGGAAATGCTTTTCGTTTGGATATAAACAGAATCGGGCGCGGGTGTCCCGTCGTTCGCTGTGCTCTATAATTTGTTAACTGTTATCTGAAATAAAAAAGGTTCATTATGACTTATACATCAATCAAATTTATACTTTTTGTGCTGGCGACCGCGCTGCTCTATTTCGTCATCCCATGGAAGAAGTACCGCTGGACGGTTCTGCTCGCGGCGAGTGCGATCTTCTACTGTCTCGCAAGCTACAAGTATGCCGTATTCATCCTGTTTACGGCGCTGAGTACGATGCTCATCGGCTTGTGGCTGGACAATGTGACGCGGAAGTCCAAGGCGCTCCTGAAGTCCAAAAAGGCTGAATGGGATCGCGAACAAAAGAAAGCGTTCAAAAACAAGCTGAAGATCAAGAAACGCAGGATCATGGCGCTGTGTCTGATCCTGAATTTCGGTATTCTGGCTTTCTTGAAGTATTACAATTTCTTTGCCGGCTCTCTGAACGACCTGCTCGGCTCCATGCGCATCGACTTTTCGGCTCCGACCTTAAAGCTCTTCCTGCCGCTGGGTATTTCGTTCTACACCTTCCAGAGCATGGGCTATATCGTGGACGTCTACCGCGAGAAGGTCAAGCCGCAGACCAACCCCTTCAAGTTCCTGCTGTTTGTATCCTTCTTCCCGCAGATCATCCAGGGCCCGATCAGTAACTACACACAGCTCGGCCATCAGCTCTTTGAGGGTCATGACTTTAACTTTACCCAGTTCAAGTACGGTTCTCAGCTGATCTTGTGGGGCTTCTTTAAGAAGCTGGTCATCGCTGACAGAGCGGTCGTCGCGATCAACGCCGTCACCGCTACGCCGCAGGGCTACAATAAGTATTCCGGCACGACGCTGACCTTCACCATCCTGCTGTACGCGTTCCAGCTGTACACCGACTTCTCGGGCGGTATCGATATCTCCCGCGGTGTGGCACAGCTCTTCGGCATCGATCTGATCGACAACTTCAAGCGCCCGTACTTCTCTGAGAGTATCAACGAGTATTGGGGCAGATTGCATATTTCGCTCGGTGCGTGGATGCAGGACTACATCTTCAACCCGCTGGCGATCAGCTCGGCGTTCCTCAACGCTAGTTAGTGGAACCGC
>JAHKVW010000024.1 GCA_020624805.1 bacterium
GGAGATTCCCCTGATAGGGGAAATGTCCGCGAAGCGGACAAAAGGGTTGCCGTTCTCGCTTAGAGAAAGGCGTCTCCGCCGAGGAATGCTCCTCCCGGTACGTTTCCGGTCAATGTCTACTGAGTGCGCAGCAAATCCCTTTTTTCCGTAGGGTACGGCGCTTGGGCACGCGTGTCCGACGTACCGAGAATGACGGACGTTTCTGTTATCGGGAACGGCAGATAGGAACACAACGCTTCTGCCACGCGGATGGTCAATGACCATCCCTACGGAAATATAGATTTCCTATCTTATGTTTCTGATAAAGGAAACGTTCCTGCTATGCGGTACGTCAAAAATGCCGTACCCTACATAACGGATATCTCCTAAACCGACATTGCGTCTTATCCAACGCCCTGCCGCGGGAGGGTCAAGACCCTCCCCTACAAAGCCACAGTTAAATGATGTGCTCCGACAAATGATCCGCAGTACAACAACAGAATATGAAAAAGGTCACGCGTGACCTGACCCACGCGTGACAAAAAAATAAGGCGGATGAAATCATCCGCCTTATCGTTGTGTTCAATTGAATTACTCGGCAAAGCCGGTCTCGATCAGCTCGACCAGACCTTCTACCGCATCGGTCTCGTCAGGACCGTCCGCAAAAATCTTTACGGTTGTGCCGCCGATGATACCAAGGGAAAGAACGCCGAGGAGCGACTTGGCGTTAACTTTTCTCTCGTCCTTCTCTACCCAGATAGAAGACTTGTACTCGTTAGCCTTCTGGATGAAGAAAGTAGCGGGACGGGCATGTAAGCCTGCCTTGTTCTGAACTAATACTTCCTTAACGTACATAATGATACCCTCTTTTTTCTCGAAAATAATACAGTAATTTTGGTTGCTTCCTTATTATATCCTCGATTATGCGGCAGGTCAACAGTCGAAAATCATTTTTGTTTCGATATCTAACAGTCGAAAACATGAGTTCTTTTTTATTGTGCAAAATAACCAAGGTGTGGATAACTATTTGTTGCAATCCACAATAGGAAAAGTGGAATCATGGCAAAAAAGGGGAATTCATCGCGGTTTGTCGCCGTTTGCTTCATTGATGATCTGTTCCGCGAGCTGTCGCTCTTTGTCGCTCAGATCGGCGTGTTCGATCATATCCGGCCGCTTCTTGGCGGTCTCGATAACGCTCTGTTCCCTGCGCCATTTTTTGATATTTTCATGGTGGCCGCTGAACAGCACGGGCGGGATCTCTTCGCCGCGCCAGTTTTGCGGCTTAGTGTACTGCGGGTATTCGAGCAGACCGTCATAATGGCTCTCCAGCTCAAAGCATTCGTCATCGCTGAGCACACCCGGCTGCAGTCGCGCGAGTGAATCCGTTAGCACCAGCGCCGGTAGCTCGCCGCCGGTCAACACATAGTCGCCGATGGAGATCTCTTCATCGACATAGCGATCCAGCACGCGTTGATCCACGCCCTCGTAGTGACCGCACAGCAGGCAGATATTGTCGTATTCCGAGAGCTCCTTGAGCTTTTTCTGGGTAAGAGTTTTTCCCTTGGGGGAAAGATAGATCAAATGCGGCGCGCCGCCTGTCTGCTCACAGATGCTCTCGTAGCACAGCGCGATCGGTTCCGCCAGCATCAGCATCCCCATGCCGCCGCCGTAGGTGGTATCGTCGACGCGCTTGTGCTTGTCAAAGGCGTAGTCGCGGAGCTGATGGCACAGGATCTCGACAGCGCCCTTTTTGCGCGCTCTGCCGATGATGCTCTCACTCAGCACCGCCTCGCACATCTCGGGGAAGAGGGTGATGATATCAATCCTCATCGTCGAACAGTCCTTTCATCGGATGGATGTATACCGTGCCCTGATCAAAATCAAAGCGGTCGAGGATATCGGGGATGACGGGGATGTAATAGAGCTTGCCGTCCTCCGCCTTCATCTCATAGACGTCGTTGGAGCCGGTTTTGAGCACATCCTTGACAACGCCGTATACCGTGCCGTTGTCCGCGTCGGTGACCTTGAGCCCGATGATGTCCTGCACAAAGTGCTCGCCCTCGTCAAGCTTGACGTCCTTACGGTCGATGTAGAGGATCTTGCCGCGGAGCTTGTCGGCTTCTTCGATGGAGCTGATACCCTTCGCCGTCATCAGGGCGATGTTCTTGTGCGGACGACAGCTCACGGCGATCGCCGTTTTGCCCTCATCCAGATAGAGCGTTTTGAATTTTTTGAGAAAGTCGGGAGAATTCGCCCAGCACTCCACCCGCATCTCTCCGCGGATGCCGTGGGTGCCGACGATCTTGCCGACCTCGAGATATTGTTTTTGCATAGGATGACTTCCTTTATCGATTGTCATTACGAGAGCAGCCAACGGCTGACTCAACCATATTATAGCGGTAATCACGCGTGTTTTCAACATTTATTTGTTTTTGCCTTGCAAAGTGAAGAAGGGAACTTTATAATGGAAGCGTAGAGAATCGATGAATGGAGAGATGAATATGAAGGCATTAAAAAGAATCGGAAAGCTGTTGAATCGTACCGGGGCGATCAAGTTCTTTTTCGCGTATCTGATCATCTTATTGATCAGCGGCTTTATCCTGTCGTTGATCGAACCGCAGGTGCACGGGATCTTTGAGGGCTTTTACTTTACCTTTGTCGCGTCGACGACCATCGGCTTCGGCGATATCGTACCCGTCACGATACTCGGCAGGATCATCACCATCATCGTTACGCTGTTCGGCGTGCTGACTGTCGCGATGGTGCCCGGCGTGGTGGTCGCCTACTATACGGAATACCTGAAGATCAAAGAAAAAGAAACGGTATCGACCTTTTTGGAAAAGCTGGAGCGTTTGCCGGAGCTGAGTAAAGAGGAGCTCACGGAGCTGTCCGAGAGAGTGAAGAAGTTCAACGCAAAGAAATAGGGAACATTTTTCAGAAACCGATATAAAGTACAAAGCGCACCCGTTTGGGTGCGCTTTTGTGCTATGGAATGTGTGGAATTAGTCGATTTCTACCATAACTTTCTCGTCCTTGCGGATCGCCGCGGAACGTGCTACAGTGCGGATCGCCTTGGCGATTCTGCCCTGCTTACCGATGATTCTGCCCATATCGCCCTCTGCAACATGGATGTGGTACACGATGGTACCCTCTTCGTTAGGTTCATCAACGGTCACGGAAACCGCTTCGGGGTCTTCAACCAAACCCTTAGCAATCGTAAGAAGTAAGTCTTTCATCATTATGGTCCTTTCGCAAATACAATTAGAAATACTATTACTGTAAGTATTCTGTTATGAAATACTTAGATAATGCCTGTGTTCTTCAATAATGCCTTAACGGTATCGGTCGGCTGTGCGCCCTTGGCGATCCATTCCTTAACCTTATCGGCGTCTACGTTAACCTCAGAGGGCTCGGCTGTGGGTTTGTAGGTACCGATTTCCTCGATGAAGCGGCCGTCGCGGGGATAACGCGAGTCAGCTACAACAATACGATAGAAGGGGTTCTTTTTCGCACCCATTCTCTTGAGTCTGATTTTTACCATGGTCTTACCTCCTGTCTGTATAGAATACTATATCTAATTTACAATCGGAAATCGTAAATTATCTGAACGGATTGCTCCGTGATCAGCAGTTATTAGTGGTTAGTGGTTAGTGATTAGATAGCAGGTCGTTTCACTCCGATTCATATCGATCGGGTGCGGGCAGAGCCCGCCGAGAACTGTTCACTGATCACTGAAAACTGTTCACTATCTTACATTCCGGGGAAGCCGCCGCCCATGCCGCCCATCGGAGGCATGCCGCCGTTCGAGTTGAGCATTTTTCTGAGCTGTCTGCCCTTCTTGCCCTTGGATGTGAACTGGCGCATCATCTTCTGGGTCTGTTCGAGCTGTTTGATCAGTCGGTTGACTTCCTCCACCGGTCTGCCGCTGCCCGCGGCGATCCTGCGCTTGCGGGAGGGATTGAGCAGTCCGGGGTGTTCTCTTTCGGCGGGGGTCATCGACAGGATGATCGCCCTGTTCCAGTCGAGCACACGCTCATTGATATCCATATCATCGACCTTGTTGCCGACGCCCGGGAGCTTGCTGAGGATACCCTTGATGGGTCCCATGTTGCGCACCTGATCGAGCTGATCGAGCATGTCGTTGAAATCCATTTTGTTTTTGAGCATCTTGCGGGCGAGCTCTTCCGCCTTTTCCTGGTCGAGCTTTTGCTCCGCCTCTTCGATCAGCGTGAGCACATCGCCCATGCCCAGTATGCGGGACGCCATACGGTCGGGGTGGAACATCTCGAGATCCTCGAGCTTCTCGCCCGTACCGGAGAACTTGATCGGCTTGCCGGTGACCGCCTTGACGGACAGTGCGGCGCCGCCTCGGGTATCGCCGTCGAGCTTTGTCAGGATGACGCCGGTGATATCCAGCAGGTCGTTGAAGGTCTTAGCGACGTTGACAGCGTCCTGACCGGTCATCGCGTCGATGGTCAGCAGGATCTCATTGGGGCTGACCGACGCTTTGATGTCCTGCAGCTCCTTCATGAGCGCTTCGTCGATATGCAGACGGCCGGCGGTATCGAGGATCACGATATCGTTGCCGTAGTCTCTGGCGTGTTTGATCGCTTCCTTAGCGATGGTGACAGGGTTTTCGGTGCCCATCTCAAAGACCGGTACCTCCGCCTTCGCGCCGACGACCTTGAGCTGTTCGATCGCCGCGGGTCGATAGATATCGCAGGCGACCAGCATGGGTCGGTGATTCTGTTCTTTGAGGTATTTGCCGAGCTTGGCGGCGTGGGTGGTTTTACCGGCGCCCTGTAAGCCGCACAGCATGATGACGGTCGGCGGCTTGGAGGCGAACTCCAGTCGCGCGTCCTCAGCGCCCATCAAGTTGACGAGCTCTTCGTTGACGATTTTGATGACCATCTGGGCGGGAGTCAGGCTCTCCATGACGTCGGCGCCGATGGCGCGCTCGGTGACGGTGTTGGTGAAGCCCTTGGCGACCTTGAAGTTAACGTCGGCTTCGAGCAGCGCAAGACGTACCTCGCGCATCGCTTCCTTGACGTCGGCTTCTGTCAGCTTGCCCTTGCTTTTGAGCTTTTTGAACGCGTTATTCAGTTTATCGGATAAGCTTTCAAATGCCATATCGGTCATCTCCTTTCGGGCTGAACATCAATCGCTGTTCAGCTGCAATAATGCTTCTATCTGTTCGAGCAGCGGTGTGATATCGCCGCTCTCGGTGTGTTTGATTTTGTCGATCAGTCCGCGGATGGCGTCGTCGCGCTCAAGGCGCTGATGATAATCCCTCAGCAGTCCGAGCTTTTGCTCATAGTCACGCAGCTTTCTCTCGGCGCGTCCTAAGGAATCGCGTACCCCCTGGCGGCTGATATGCAGGATCTCGGCGACCTCGGACAGGGACAGATCTTCATTGACATATAGTTCAACGACCCGACGCTGGGAATCGTTGAGCAGCTCCGCGTAAAAATCGTAGAGCAGTGAGATATCCGGCTTACTGTTCATGATCGGCGCTTCATCCTTCCTGTAAAGCAAAGAACTTTACACCTCGGCTATTATAGCACCAAGCTATGGGAATGTCAAGCATTTTTCCGATAAAAAAGCCCGCGCGGCGGCGGGCTTAAAGAATATTATTTTGTTTTCTGATCCTCAGATGCGGTTTCTGTCGATTTCTCGGGCAGCGTTACGCTGATCAGATCGGTGGAGTCGATGGTCTCCCAGTTATCAGCGTCCTTGATCGTGAAGGATACCTTGATGCTGTCGATCTCTTCGATATCGTGCTCATTCAGGTCGAGCTTATAGATGGTGACGACGTCTACGGCGCGTTTATCGGGCAGGATCGTACTGTTCATCGCCGAGGTCATATCATAACCGTTCACGACGACGTCCTTTGCTCTGATCGCGATCTTCTGATCGGTGCCGTTGAGCATATAGACGATCACTTCTGTGCCGTCGGAGTAGGCGCGATCGGTGTTGACGCCCTTGAGGATGATCTTGATATCGTTGTTATCGTAGGCGACCTGACCGCTTTCGTCACATTTGACATCTTCTTTCTGATCGGCGGAGGTCTCGACGGTGATCAGATCGGTCGTCGCGATGGGATTGTAGGTTTTTGAATCAACGGGTCTGAGTGCGAACTCGACCTTTTGGATCGAGGTGATGTCGGCGATCGCCAGCTTGAAGTACGGTAAGGTCAAAGTGCAGTCCGTGCTCTTTGAAGGAGCGATCTTGGTGTTCATCTCGGGGGTGATCATGTAGCCGTTGACGATCGAATAGGGGGATTGCACAACGATCTCTTTGTTATTCTTGTTTTCGACGTTCAGCAACAGCTGCGGTCCGGAAACCGCTGTATAGTCGATGCCCTTGAGCGAGACGGACAGGTTTTCGTCGTCATAGATCTTTTTTTGCTCCGTGACGGTGGGCTTGGTATCAAAAGTATTGATAAACTTTTTCAGGCTCAATGAACTGCCGCTTTCGGTCGGAGCAACGGAATCGGGCGTTTGCTGTGCCGTTGTTTCATCCTGCTGTACCTGTGTGGGGGTAGAAGAATCTTTCGTATTGTCACACGCGCATGCCAGCAGGGCCGCCAAAGCGCAAAGCGCAAGACATATGATTCGTTTCATTGATAGGATCTCCTTATTCATCGAAAAATAATGAACTTGGTTTAAAATAGACTAACGATTATTATACTATATTTATTTCTGAAATGTCAATAATATGAGCAAGAAGATCGTTGTTTACGCAAAAAATTGAGATATTTTAGCAATATTGATTGAAATTTTTTGAAAAATATGGTTGATTTTCACAGAATTTTATGCTATAATAATATAACATCTAAGAATGGGTAGCTATATGCTGTCCTGTAAGAGGCAATATGGAACAAATCATTAATATCGACCGCATGGAGCATGCCGCCGCCCTGTTCGGCAGCTTTGACTCCAACATCAAAATCATTGAGGATGAGTTCGGCGTGCGCGTCCACGCGCGTGACAGCGAGCTGAAGATCTCCGGAGACGCCGAGGGTGTGCTCAAGGCGAGCAAGGTGATCGACAGCCTGTTGAGCCTGCTCAACCGCGGTGAACAGCTCTCGGAGCAGAACATCACCTATTGTATCTCGCTGGTCAACGACGGCAGTGAGGAGAAGATCGAAACGCTCGCGTCGGACTGTGTCTGCGTGACCGCGAAGGGCAAGCCCATCAAGCCCAAGACGATGGGGCAAAAGCGCTATTGCTCCGCGATCGAGAACAATACGATCACCATCGCCGTAGGCCCTGCCGGTACCGGTAAGACCTATCTGGCGGTCGCGATGGCGGTGACCGCCTTCCGCAGTAAGGAGGTCAACCGTATCATCCTCACCAGACCCGCCGTAGAAGCGGGCGAGAAGCTGGGCTTTTTGCCGGGCGATCTGCAAAGCAAGGTCGATCCTTATCTGCGCCCGTTGTATGACGCGCTTTTCGATATGCTGGGCGCCGAGACCTATCAAAAATACCTTGAGAGAGGGAATATCGAGGTAGCTCCTTTGGCGTATATGCGCGGCAGAACGCTGGACGACAGCTTCATCATCCTTGACGAGGCGCAGAATACCACCTCGGAGCAGATGAAGATGTTCCTCACCCGACTGGGCAACAACTCCAAGATGGTCATCACGGGCGACATCACCCAGATCGACCTGCCCTCGGGCGCAAAATCAGGCTTGAAGGAAGCGGTCAAGATCCTCAAGGGGATCAAGGGCATCGAGCGCATGACCTTCTCGGATAAGGACGTTGTGCGTCATCGTCTGGTACAGGATATCATCCGCGCGTATGAAAAGGCGCAGGAACGCAGCAGAAGCAATAAACAGTAATAGGATATATTATATATAGGAGAGGAAGCAAGGACGCGTTAACATAGGATAGAGTTTGGTTATGGATTTGCCGGTAAAAAACCTGTGATCCTGCACTGCTCCGTATTCCGGTGTAACATGATCTCTTCGTATCGATGAGCCAGAGAGGGTAGGGATTATTATGTTTATGATGGCAATGGCAACCGACAAAGTGAAAGTGATCATTACCGACAGTCAAAAAAAGGTGCGTATTCCCACGGGGATGCGGATGCAGATCCGCCGCGCGTGTATAGCGGTACTGCGTGAAGAAAAGTTCGAGGGCGACAGCGAGGTCTCGGTGACCTTTGTGGATAATGAAGAGATCCGAAAGCTGAACAAGGAGTTTCGGAACATCGATTCCGCGACCGACGTTCTCTCGTTCCCGCTGGGCGAGAACGGCGAGTATGACGTCAACCCCGATACCGGCGCAAAGCTCCTCGGCGACGTTGTCATTTCGATGGAACGCGCACAGCAACAGGCGACCGAGTACGGTCACAGCCTTGAGCGCGAGGTGTGTTACCTCACGGTACACAGCATGCTCCATCTGCTCGGCTACGATCACATGGAGCCGCAGGAAAAAGCCGAGATGCGCATGAAGGAAGAAACCGTCATGGAGCGGATCGGACTGGAAAGAAGAATATAGATCGGATGGGGCGCACGCAATAAAGCGTGCGCCTTAAATTACGGCGGCAAAAATTCGTATAGGTTATTGACAATCCCGCCGTTTTTCGGTATAACAATGGTTGATAAAAGATAAAGGAAACAGATTATGAACAACAAGCAAAGATCCGTATTCGTTACCATCGTCGGCATCCCGAATGTCGGCAAAAGCTCCATCCTGAACCGCCTCTTGGGGCACAAGATCGCGATCGTCAGCTCCAAGCCCCAGACGACCCGCACCCGCATCACGGGCGTCCTGACGGACGGCGATGATCAGCTGGTGTTCATTGATACCCCCGGACTCCTGAAGCCCCGCAATGAGCTGGGCGAGTATATGGTCAAGGCGATCAACGAGAGCGTGCAGGGCGGCGACGTCGCCGTGCTGACGGTCGAAGCCGCGGGCGGCGTTCGTAAGGGCGAGCTGAGCCTGATCGAAAAGCTCAAAAAATCAAATATGCCCGCGATTTTGGCGATCAACAAGATCGATATGTTGAAGAATAAAAAGGAAGAGCTGATGGAGGCGATCCTCGCCTACAGCGAGCTGTACAACTTTGACGCGGTCGTGCCGATCTCCGCGCAGACCGGCGAGGGCTTTCCGGCGCTGATGGACGAGTTGAAAAAGCACTGTGTCGAGGGCGGCCATTTCTTTGACGACGACGCGCTGACCGATCAGCCCGAGAAGGTGATCGTCTCCGAGATCATCCGCGAGAAGATCCTCAGACTGTGCGACAAGGAGATCCCCCACGGTACCGCGGTGGTGATCGAGAGCCTCAAGGAGCGCGACGGGGGCGATATCATGGATATCGAAGCGACCATCTTCTGTGAGCGCGACTCCCACAAGGGCATCATCATCGGCAAAAAGGGCGCCATGCTCAAGAAGATCTCGACCTACGCACGGCAGGATATCGAGCGCTTCTTCGGCTGCAAGGTGAATCTGCAAACATGGGTCAAGGTCAAGGAGGACTGGCGCAACCGCCGCGCCCTGCTGACGAACTTCGGCTATGATAAAAAGAGCTTTGAATGATACCTTTATTCAAAAGTCTGCTCCCTCAAATGAGGGAGCTTTTGTTATATAGAAGATACTTTTCTTTTCAGATACGCACTGCGGTTATGCGGATTGCAAAGCATATTTGTAGGGTACGGCATTTATGACGTACCGAAGATCATCCGCATGATTGTAATGTCGATCCGGGAACAGAAAAAATGCTGTTCTCATGCGGCACGTCGACAAGCGCCGTGCCCTACAGAGAAGGGATTATCTTTCCTGCTTATGCTGTATATTCTTTCCCGTTTTCGGTCGAGATTCCTCTTGATATGACCATTTATTTATGATAGAATCAATATGTAGTGGTTTCTGACGAAATCAGCGACCGTTTACGAATATTTTCCATCTACATATTTCACGCGATAATGTAGCCCCGGCTCGGTATAATAACCCTATACCATTGAAAAGGGAATGATCGTGTGAAAGACGAAAAAGAAGCGTGGAGAGCGTTTACCGAAAGCGGCAGCGTGATGGATTATCTGGCGTATAAAGAGATCCAATCTCAGCACGGCGGTGAACAGCAAGAGGGTAAGGATGAAGTTCAAAACCAAGGGTCTGATCATCAAACAGCAGAATATCGGTGAACGTGACAGACTGGTATGGGTTTTGACGGAAAGTCACGGCATCCTGCGCGCTTTTGCACGCGGCGCCAAAAACATCAAAAGCCCTAAGTGCGCCGGCACGGGGCTTTTATCATATTCGGCGCTGACAATCTTTGAGGGGCGCGACAGCTACAGCATCGACGAGGCGGAGGCGCTCGAGCAGTTCATCGGACTGCGCTCCGATATTGAGGATATGTCGCTCGCGCAGTATTTCTGCGAGCTGTGTCTGAACCTCTGTCCGACGGGACAGGAGGCAAAGGAGCAGCTGCGGCTGGCGCTCAATTCGATCTATCTTTTGTCGAACAAAAAGCGCCCCGCATTGCAGATCAAGATCTGCTTTGAAATGCGGCTGATCACCTTGTGCGGCTATATGCCCGACCTCGTGATGTGCGATATCTGCGGTACCTATGAAGCGCCCGAAATGGTCTTTGTGCCCCATACCGGAAAGCTCTACTGCGCATCCTGTGCGGATCAGCACGCTGTTCAGGGTGTGCGCCTGCCGATCGCTTCGATCACGGCGCTCAGACATACCGTGTACGCGGATTTCGATAAGCTCTTTTCCTTTGAGCTCAAAGAAGAGCTCTTAGAACCGTTGTCCCTCGCGTCGGAGCGCTATGTCGCCTACATGACGCAAAAGGACTATCCGACCTTACAATTTTATAAAGCGATGTTATAGGTTCCCTTATAAGGGTCTCAAATAGATGATGTCAGCTAAAGGCTTCTCCTCGGGGAGAAGCTGTCACCATAGGTGACTGATGAGGGGCAAACGTTTCCTTTTGAATTTGGATTCGGAGGGAATACAGTGAATCATGATATGGTTTTGAAAGTCCTGCCAAATTGAATCCGGAGAGATTTGGAAGGGAAGTCCCCTCATCCGACCTTTTCAGCTCATCAGGAGCTGAAAAGCCCACCTTCCCCCTGAGGGGAAGGCTTTATATCACTATAAGGAATGCTGAAAATGAACAGACATTTTAAAACACTGGAACTGGACAAAATCTTACATATGCTGTCGGAGGAGACCTCGATCGACGAGGCGGGCGAGCTGGCGCTTTCCGTCGAGCCGCAGTTTGACCTCGACAAGGTCGAGCGCCTTTTGACACAGACCGAGGACGCCCATATCCTGATCGGGCGGTTCGGCGCGCCGTCCTTCGGCGGGATCAGCAACGTGACCAACGCGCTGCGCCGTGCCGAGGCGGGTGGCTGTCTGAACACCTCGGAGCTGCTCTCGATCGCCCGCGCGCTGCGCGTCATCAAGGGCGTGCGTGACTGGCACGCACACTGTGCCGGTGTGAGCACCTCGCTGGACGGCTATTTCCGCACGCTGTATACCAACCCCAACCTCAGCGACCGCATCACCACGTGCATCATCGGCGCGGATGAGATCTCGGACGGTGCGTCCAGAGAGCTTGCCGACATCCGCCGAAAAATGCGGATCGCCGCGTCCAAGGCGCGTGAGGTGCTGGACAAGATCATCCACTCCTCCACCTATCAAAAGTATTTGCAGGAGGCGATCATCACCCAGCGCGACGGCAGATATGTCGTCCCCGTCAAGCAGGAATTCCGCTCTCAGGTAGCGGGCTTGGTGCACGACACCTCGTCCTCGGGCTCGACCGTTTTTATCGAGCCGATGGGCGTCGTCAACGCGAACAACGACATCCGCGTCCTCAAGGGCGAGGAAGAGAAAGAGATCGAGCGGATCCTTTTTGAGCTCAGCGGGCTGTGTGCCGGCTGCGCGACCGATATCATCGAAAGCTACAAAACACTGGTTCAGCTGAACCTGATCTTTGCCAAAGCGCATTTGGCTTATAAAATGAAAGCGGTGCGTCCCGTGATGAACGACAGCGGCGTGATCGAGCTGAAAGCGGCGCGTCATCCGCTGATCCCCAAGGATAAGGTCGTCCCCACGGATATCCGCTTGGGCGAGGACTTTGATACGCTGGTCATCACCGGCCCCAATACGGGCGGTAAGACCGTTTGTCTGAAAACGCTCGGACTGCTCACGCTGATGGCGATGTGCGGCATGATGGTGCCCGCGTCGGACAACTCGCGCCTGTCGGTATTCCGCCGCGTGCTGGTGGATATCGGCGACGAACAGAGCATCGAGCAGAGCCTGTCCACTTTCTCGGCGCACATCACGAACATCATCGGCATCCTGAAGCTATGCAACCGCTCTACCCTCGCGGTGATCGACGAGCTGGGCGCGGGTACCGATCCGGTCGAGGGCGCGGCTTTGGCGGTCGCTATCCTCGAAAAGCTCCGTGAACGCGGGGCGAAGATCGCCGCCACCACTCACTATTCCGAGCTCAAGGAATTCGCGCTGAAAACAGAAGGTGTGGAGAACGGCTGTTGTGAATTCGACGTGACCACCCTGCGTCCGACCTATAAGCTGCTCATCGGCGTGCCCGGCAAGAGCAACGCCTTCGCGATCAGCAAGCGTCTGGGCATGGAGGACGACGTCATCGAGCGCGCCAAGCTGCTGACCTCCTCCGAGAGCCGTCAGTTCGAGAACGTCGTCGAGAGCCTGGAGATCAGCCGCAAGGAGTTGGCGGACGAACTGGAGAGAGCGAGAGAAGCGACCCTCGCCGCTCAGCAAAAACAGGCGCAGGCGGAAAAAGAGCTCGAGCGCGCCAAGGTCGAATCAAAGCGCGAGGTAGAGATGGCGAAGCACAAGGCACAGGAGCTTGCCGCCAGGACCAGAGCGCAGGCATACGCGATCATCGACGAGCTCGAACAGGCTAAGAAAAACCAAAGGTATGAGGCGGAGCAAAAGGCGAAGTTCAAGACAGGCATGAAAGCGCTGGAAGAAACCGCCGATCCCGTCAAAGAGAGCGAGCAGGGCGATTACAAGCTGCCCCGACCGTTACAGGTCGGCGACAACGTCCTGATCTTCGACATCGATAAAAAGGCTGTCGTCCTCGAAAAGCCCGAAAAGGACAGCGTGCTGGTGCAGGCGGGCATCATCAAGACCCGCGTCAAACTCAACAACCTGCGGCTGTTGGAGGCGGAGAAGGTCACCGTGCCCAAGCGCCGTGAACGCACCGTCACCAAGGACGTCAAATCGCTCGCCAAAACCGAGATCGATGTGCGCGGACAGACCGCCGAAGAGGCGATCATGAGCGTGGACAGCGCTCTGGACAGCTGTATGCTCAGCAATATCCATATGCTGACGATCATCCACGGCAAGGGCACCGGCGTGCTGCGCTCGCGCATCCAGCAGTATCTCAGACACCATAAGGCGGTCAAGAGCTTCCGACTGGGCACCTTCGGCGAGGGTGAAAGCGGCGTGACGATCGTGGAATTGAAATAAGAAATAAGGAAAAGGAAAGCGGGTCGTCCCGACAGACGATCCCTTGAACCATACATATAGGGGTAAGATATGAAAAAACTTGGGGCATTATTGTTGGCGGCGATGTTACTGCTTGCCGGCTGCGCGAAAAATGCCGAATCAACGCCTGACACCGCGACTGTCGATGAAGCGACACAAGCGCCGACGCAGTCTCCGACTCAGGCGCCGACCCTGCCGCCCACCGAGCCGCCTACGATCGATGAACTGGCGCAGAAGGAGTTCGACAGGATCCTGAACGGCTCCTATGCCGATTACGCGCAGCTCGAGGATGTTGAGGCGCTCAACCAGATGAACGGTATGCAGGCGGGATGCGAGGCGCTCGCCCTGACCGCCGCGCTGAACCATTTCGGCTATGATCTGGATATCGACGACATCGTGGACGATTACATGGTCTACGACAATAATTTCGTCATCGGCTACTGCGGCAATCCGCGCCGATTCTATGACGGATCGGGCATCTATCCGCCGGGCATGGTGACGACAACATGGAATTTTATCGAAGAAAACGACGCGGAGCTCTATCCCTTCGATACAACAGGGCTGACGATGAATGAGCTGTACCGCTTTGTCGACGCCGGATGTCCGGTGCTGATCTGGACGACCTACGACCGCAACAGCCCCCGCATCGAGCAGTATAAGGAGTACGACGACATTGATTATCCGTGGTATGATACGGAGCACTGCGTCTGTCTGTTCGGCTATGATCTGGAGGATAACGAGGTCAAGATCGCCGATTCATGGGGCGGCGTCGAAAAGTGGGAGGACGCCGACCGCTTTGAAAAGGTGTACGACGAGGTCGGACAGTTCTCGATGGTCTTGATGGATACATCAAAGTTGAAATAATAATCTGTAGGGCGGGGGCTTGCTCCCGCCGAAAACTGATAGGATAAAGGAAACAACATGTTCAGAAAAATGCGGCGCTTCAAACAGCAATTGACAAACGAAGAATGTGAGAGCATCCTCCGCACCCAAAAACGCGGGGTATTGGCGGTGCTCGGCGATAGGGGCTATCCCTACGCTGTACCGCTCAATTTTGTCTATGATAACGGCTGTATCTATTTTCACTCTGCCGTTGAGGGGCACAAGCTTGACGCGATCCGCGCCTGCGACAAAGGCTCGTTCAATGTGCTCGGTGAGTCGCAAAAGGCGGATGACGGCTGGTCGTATTTCTTCGACAGCGTCACGGCGTTCGGTAGACTGCGCGAGGTGACCGATCCCGTTGAAAAGACCGATCATCTTCGTCAGCTCGGCAATAAATATTTTCCCGATACCGCAATGACCGAAAGCGATATCCAAAAGAACGGCGGCAGATGCGCCGTGATCGAATTGAAGATCGAGCACATGACCGGCAAGCATGTGCATGAGAGATAAAATAGCCTCCCTTTCCTAAGGGAGGTGGCGCGGACGTCTGTCCGCGTCGGAGGGTTGCCGTTCGCATGATTAAGAACGACGACGAAGGGGGTGAAATGATGAATCCGAAGTTGAAGGAATTGCGCGCCAAGGCGATGGCACTGCCGCTGCAGCCGGGCGTTTATATCATGAAGAACTCTCGGGGCGAGATCATCTATATCGGCAAAGCAAAAAAGCTGAAAAACCGTGTCAGCCAGTATTTCGGCTCCCAGAACAACCACACCGAAAAGGTGCGCCGCATGGTGGACAATGTCGACGACTTTGAATACATCATCACCGACAGTGAGTTTGAATGTCTGATCCTGGAGTGCTCGCTGATCAAACAGCACATCCCGAAGTACAATATATTATTGAAGGACGATAAGGGCTACAGCTACATCCGCGTCACCGATGAGCCGTGGCGCAGGCTCAGCTATGTCCTGCAAAAGGCGGATGACGGCGCAAGATATATCGGTCCGTATAAGTCGAGCTACTATGTCAAATCTTCGGTCGAAGAAGCGAACAAGATCTTCGGACTGCCGACCTGCAACCGCCGATTCCCCGAGGATTTCGGGCGCTATCGTCCGTGTCTGAATTTCCACATCAAGCAGTGCTGCGCGCCCTGTACGGGTCGCGTCAAGCTTAAGGATTATAATGAGCGGGTCGAGAACGCGCTCGAGTACCTGTCGGGCGACAGCGGCAAGACTCTGCGCGAATTGCAGGAGCGGATGACCGCCGCGGCAGAGGCATTGGACTTTGAGCGCGCGGCGCGTTATCGTGATCAGATCGCCGCGATGAAGAAGATGCGCGATAAGCAGAAGGTCGTCGATATCCATCTTGATGAGCTGGATGTGATCGCCGTCGCGCGGGAAGGCAGCCGCGGCTCTGCTACCGTCCTGCGCTTCAACGAATCGCGCCTGTACGATACCGAGAACTTCATCATCGACGACGTGGATGACGAGGTCGATTTCCGCTCCCAGTTCATCCTGCGCTACTACACCCTGCGTGACGAGATCCCCTCGCACATCGCGCTCGACGGCGAGATCGAGGACAGCGAGAATATAGAGCGCTGGCTCAGCGAGAAAAAGGGAAAGCGCGTGTATTTGAGTATTCCCCAACGCGGCACGCAGAAAAACCTTGTCGATATGTGCCGCAAAAACGCGTTTGAATCACTCGGACAGCTCAAGGGCGTGACCGGCAAACAGTTGAGTGTGCTGGATGAGCTGAAAGACCTGCTCGGTCTGGATAAGATCCCCGAATATATCGAGAGCTACGATATCTCCAACCTCGCCGGAGCGGATAACGTCGCGGGCATGGTCGTGTTCGAGAATGCCCGCCCGCTGAAAAGCGCCTACCGCAAGTTCAAGATCAAGTCGTTCTCCGGACAGGACGACTACGGCTCGATGGCGGAGGTGCTCACACGCCGATTGAATGAATATAAGAAAGCGCGGGAGGAGGGTGTATCTACCGGCTTCGGCAGACTGCCCGATCTCATCCTGCTCGACGGCGGCAAGGGACAGGTAGGCGTCGTGCTGCCCGTGGTAGCTGCCTCGGGACTGAATATCCCCGTGTTCGGTATGGTCAAGGATGACCATCACCGCACCCGTGCCATCGTCAGCGACGCGGGCGAGATCGCCCTGCGGCCCAACCGCGCGGCGTTCACCTTTGTGACCAACATCCAGGACGAGGTGCATCGCTATGCGATCGGCTTCAACCGTCAACAGCGCAAGCGTGTGCTGGGATCGTCCTTGGAAGAGATCCCCGGAATCGGAAAAAAACGCGCCAAGGAGCTGATGCGCTTTTTCCGCACCATCAAAAATATCAGCAGCGCGTCGATGGAGGAGCTCGAGCAGGCACCCGGCATGACCCACCCCGCCGCGCTGAATGTCTATAACTATTTTCATGAGGAATAGAAAGCCTTCCCCTTGAGGGGAAGGTGGGCTTTTCGGTTCATTAAGAACCGAAAAGGTCGGATGAGGTGGAGATTTATCCGATTAATCAATAAACAAGATATGGTGGAATCGCTTCCACTTCATCTGATGACTTAACAGCAACACCTTCCCTTCATGCGGAAGGTTTTTCCGGAGGTTAATTATGCGTGTGATCACCGGCTCTGCGCGAGGCAGGGCGTTAGAGACCTTAAAGGGCGAGGATATCGTCCGACCGACGACCGACAAGGTCAAGGGGGCGGTTTTTTCCTCCGTACAATTCGAGATCGAGGGGCGCGATTTCATCGACGTTTTCGCGGGCTCCGGTCAGATGGGAATCGAGGCGCTGTCCCGCGGCGCGCGCAGCGCGATTTTTCTTGATTCTTCCAAAAAGGCGATCGCGGTAATCGAACGCAACCTAAAGGTTACAAACCTGCAACAATTTGCGACGGTCATCTGCGCCGATTCGGTCGCTTATCTCAAAAACACCACCCGCGAATTCGACGTCGCCTTTCTGGATCCCCCCTATAATCGCGGAATTTTACAGGAAATCATGCCAATTATTGCACAAAGAATGAAAAAAACAGGGGTCATTATTTGTGAAAGTGCATTAAATGATAAAATATTACAAAAATATTACAAATTTACTCTTGACAGAGAACGAACCTATGGTAAAATAAGGATAAGCACATATCGTCATGAAGATTTTATCGGCGACTGATCCCGAATGGGGTTTCAGCCGGATATGTGACTGATGAGTAAGGATAGGAACGTTCTATGCACAGTACCGTGATATGCCCCGGCAGCTTTGATCCTGTCACCTACGGACACATCGACATCATCACCCGCGCGAGCAAGATGTTTGATCATGTGATCGTCGGTGTCTTCGCGAACGGTGAAAAGCATCCGATGTTCTCGATGGAGGAGCGGATCGACTTTTTACAGCGGACGGTCGGCGATATCCCGAACGTCAAGGTGATTGGATGTGACGGGCTGTTGGCGCAGTGCGCGAGGGATTTCGGCGCTTCGGCAGTTGTAAGGGGACTGCGTGCGGTATCGGACTTCGAGTATGAATTCCAGATGGCGCTGACGAACCGAAAGCTCAACCCTGAGCTTGACACCGTCTTTTTGGCGAGTGACGCGAGCTATACCTATCTGAGCTCTTCGATCGTAAAGAATGTTGCGTACCACGGCGGCGATATCTCTAATTTTGTTCCCGCCTGTATTCATGACGAGATCTTCAAACGAATTTACATTGAAAGGAAATAAGTAAAATGAGAGTAGACGAACTGATTCAGGAATTACAGGACCTTGTAGCGGACGCTAAGACCATGCCCCTTTCCGGCGGCAAGGTCATTATCGAAGCGGATAAGATCTATGACATTCTCGACGAGATCCAGGATACCCTGCCCGCCGAGGTAAGACAGGCTAAGAACATCGTTGCCGATCGCAGCCAGATCATCGCCGAGGCGAAGAAAGAGTCTGACGATATCATCCGCGCCGCGGAAGAGCGCAAAAAGCAGTTGGTCGACCAGAGCGAGATCATGCGCGAGGCTAAGGCTGAGGCGGCTGAACTGCTCAACGACGTGAAGGCGAAGGCATCCGAGATGCGCAAGGCGGCCAACGACTATGTCGAGAACGTGATGAAGCGCACCGACGACGCGATCACCGCTCAGCTGACCGAGCTGCGCAAGACCCGCCAGAACCTGCGTATCACCAAGAAATCATAAATAGTATTTGATCACAATGCTCCGGAGTTGTTGCTCCGGAGTTATTTTTTTGCCGTTTTGATACAGATTTCACAGGAATCGGTCGGTTTTTATAAAAAAATTTATGGAATTCTGTTGACGAATGATGTTATTTAGTTATATAATGGACTCTGTGATAGAGGCGCGGGCTTCATCAGTAATCGGTCGGACGACGTCCTGTACGGGAGTACACCGATGAAAGGGGATCCCGCCGAAGCGATATGCTCCTCCCGAGAACATGTCCGCTGGGATAGCGCAGAAGATGCGCTGTACTGTCGTTAATCATACATCAATATGTCATGCCTGATCGGTGGAGATTGCCACGTCGTTGACCGCAGGTCAACTCCTCGCAATGACGATTGATAGTGTAACGGAGTGCTATTCATTCAGCTTGGTTTCTGAGCCGTGGGTACTTCCGCGGCTTTTATTCTGCCTTTCCCTTGAGGGGAAGGGGGACCGCGCGGCGGTGGATGAGTTGGAATCACCCTGTCTTGCCGTTGTCGCGGATATCCAAATCATAAGGAGAGAGAACAAAATGACAAAAGCAAAGAAAATCGTGCTTGCGATCGCAGCGGTCGTCATCATCGGTCTGCTGATCTATGTCGCGGTATCCGGCGGCGCGCTCGGCACGGTCAAGTGTCAGGACTGCGGCGGCACCGGTCTGGTCGACGGCGTACCCTGCGAGACCTGCAGCGCCGAGTGTGAGGCATGCGAGGGTCACGGCGCAATCGAAGGCGCGTTGTGCGAGGACTGTCAGGGCTTTGGCAGGATCGCCGGAGACGGTACGGTACAGGGCTCCGCATGGGCGCTTCTGCCTCCGATCATCGCGATCGCTCTGGCGCTGATCACCAAGGAAGTCTATTCCTCGCTGGCGATCGGTATCGTCGTAGGCGGCTTGATGTACGCGAACTTCGACTTCCTCAAGGCGATGGACGCGATCACCTCCGACGGTCTGATCTCGGCGGTCAGCGACACGGCGGGTATCTTCGTCTTTTTGGTTGAGCTGGGCATCATCGTCGCCCTGATCAACAAGGCGGGCGGTTCACGCGCGTTCGGTACCTGGGCGGCAAAGCACATCAAATCCCGCACAGGCGCAATGCTCGCGACCTTTGTACTGGGTGTGCTGATCTTCATCGACGACTATTTCAACTGCCTGACGGTCGGTTCCGTCATGCGTCCCGTTACCGACGGTCACAAGATTTCCCGCGCGAAGCTCGCGTATCTGATCGACGCGACCGCGGCTCCGGTATGTATGATCGCGCCGGTATCCTCATGGGCGGCGGCTGTCGCCTCTTATGCCGAGGACGGCCAGGGCTTGAAGCTCTTTATCGCCGCGATCCCCTACAACTTCTACTCACTGCTGACCTTCGTGTTCATCATCGCGATCAGCATCATGGGCTTTGATTACGGCTCCATGGCGATGCACGAGTATAACGCGCAGTACAAGGACGACCTCTACACCACCGGTGAAAGAGTCGACAAAGAGATCGAGAACGATGGCGTCAATCCCAACGGCAAGGTCATCGACCTGATCCTGCCGGTCCTCTTCCTGATCGGTATCTCGGTCTTTGCGCTGGTCTATAACGGCGGTATCCTCGAAGGCGTACCCTTCCTCGACGCGTTCGGCGACACCGACGCGACGGTCGGTTTGCCGTGGGCGGGCGCGATCGCGCTGGTATTCACCATCGTTTACCTCATGCTCCGTAAGATCGTCACCTTCAAAGAGGCGATGGAGCAGGTTCCGAAGGGCTTCTTCGCCATGGTTCCTCCCATCCTGATCCTGACCTTCGCTACCGCGCTGAAGAATATGACCACCCTGCTCGGCGCAAAGTACTTTGTCGCTTACCTGATGAGCGGCGCCGCCGAACAGCTCTCGAACTTCCTGCCCGCTATCATTTTCCTGGTAGCATGTCTGCTCGCGTTCGCGACCGGTACCTCATGGGGCACCTTCGGTATCCTCATTCCGATCGTACTGTCCATCTTCCCGAACGGCGAGCTGCAGGTCATCGGTATCTCCGCCTGCCTCGCGGGTGCTGTATGCGGCGACCACTGCTCTCCCATTTCCGATACCACCATCATGTCCTCGGCGGGTGCGCAGTGTAACCACATCAACCACGTATCGACTCAGCTGCCGTACGCGATCACCGTTGCCGCGATATCGTTCATCAGCTTTATCGTAGCCGGCTTTGTCAAGAGCTGGTTCATCGCGCTGCCTGTCGGTATCGTACTGATGGTCGGTACGCTGTTCCTCCTCAAGTTCATTAACAAGAACCAGCAGAAGGCGAAGGAATCAAAGGCATAATCCAATCATACATAAACAAAGCAACGCCCGCTGTACCATACAGCGGGCGTTGTCATATTCAAATCACTATTTACATTGTTAAGGCTACCTGCGTGTAGACCACGTAGCTCATACAGCAGAACGCGGCGCTCAGCGCGTACATTCCGCGGCGCATCCATGTCGATATCGCCTTTTGACTGCTTTCGCTTCGCTGCAGTACCATCGCCAGCCCCATCGCGCACAAGGGGATCAGCGGCATACAGAAGCGGATGTTGAAGGAGCAGGACAGGGGATAAGCGATACAGAACATATAGTAGCTCACAAGGATCACGCCGAACACCAGCGTGAAATAGACGCGTTCGACGCCGTTGATGTTCTCACTCTTTCTGATCATGCTGACGACAAAGCAGCCGAAGCAGATGAGGAAGAGGACGACGGAGATCCAGAACAGGATCGGACCCGTGACATGGATCTGCGGAAAATGCGTATCGTTGATGCTGTTGGCACATTCGTCGAACATGGCGGTCTTGAACAGCGCCAGCGTGGGGTTGTATTCATTGAACGGCGCTCCGACAAGCGTGATGGAGCCGTAGATATAATCGAGCTGACCGTTGCCGAGGCTGAACAGGCGCTCCGTCAGCGGCATATTGCCGGAGTACATCACACTGTTTGTACCGAGGTCGGGCACATAGGTCAGCGGGACATGATACAAGATCAGGTTTCGTACCTGCCACCAGACGCCGAGCGGTACGCAGATCACGCCGAACAGCGCGTACTGGCCGATATATTTGAGCGGCTTTTTGATGTTCTTGATCAGGATGACCAGGAAGACGAACGCGACCGCGGGCGCGACCATCCAGCCCGAGAGCTTGGTCATCATGCCCAGTCCGATGCAGAACGCGAGCGGTATGATGTTGCCGAATGTCGGCTCACGGTACCATCTCAGTCCCCACATGATCGCGCTCATCATGAACAGCATCAGCAGCATATCGTTGTTGAACGAGCCGCCGAAGATGATGAAGGTAGGGTGGAAGCAGATGATCGCCATCGCCGCGATCAGGGGATTGCCCTTGAGCCTGACCATGCGGAAGATCTTGTAGCTGACGATCATGGTCAGCGAGGAATACAGCATCGGCAGGATCTGGATCGCTTCACTCGCCTTATTGAAGTTCACGCCCAGTATGGTGAGCAGCTTCAAAAGCACCGCCATCGTCATGTGATGGAACGGCGGATGATAGTACTGCCAGTAGTTGCGCACATCAAAATCGGGCAGCTTGAGACCGTTTTCGTACCAGTATTTGATGTAACCCGCGTGACCGATGTTAGCGGTGAAATCACCTACATCATGCTGGCGGTCGACAACGCCCGTATACAAAACGTATACAAAGCGGATGGCGATACTCAGCGCGATCAGCACGGCGATGATCAGCGTGTCGCTGATTTTGTAGCTGAATCGAATAAACACGACGGCTGCCGCGGCAGCGATCAGCGCGATGATCGCGATCGCGAACGCCTTGTTCCTGACAAAGCCGATCGTCAGCATACTCGCCGCGATACAGGTGAGCATAATGCCGCTGAGCAGGAGCTTTTCACGCATATTCTTGCCGAGATTGAACAGGAAGATCGCCGCGACGGATACGGCGCCCAGGACGACGCCCAGATAGATACAGCTGCCGGCGGTGATGTTGGCGCGGTCGGCAAGTCCGAACGGCAGCAGCAGACCGCAGAGCAGGATCGTCAGCAGATAGGGGTGACGGCGCATGAGCGCGAACAGTCCCTCGGGGGTTTGTTGTAGCTTTTGTTTCATAGGAGCCTCGAGTGGTTGATTATTTCGCAGACGTTTTCAAACGATATCCGGCGCAAGCCTTCGGGATCTTCGTTTTTACTTGTTTTTATAGATGAACAGACGTCTGGCTACATAGTTCCAAAGCAGGACGAGTATGGTGGAAACAGCCCAAACCAGCATGTAGTGGATGCCCAGCTTACTGTTGAAGCACCACAGCAGGAATTCCTTGGCTAACAGACCGACAGCGCTGATGATGAAGACGACGATGAATTCTCCTGTTGCCTTCATGCTCTTTTTATTGGCTTGAAAAACAAACAGTCTTGACAAGAAGAAATTCGTGACCGTTCCCAAAACAAACGCGATCGCCTGTGACAGATAGACAAATACCGTGTTGGAATCCGAGAAAATAAAATGCTGAATGAGCCAGAGGGAGGCTCCCTCGACGACGGTCGCGATGCCTCCTACAAAGCAATATCGGAAGAATTGGATGACATTGTTTGTTGTCGGCTCAAAAAAGAGCTGCTTAAACTTAAAGGTGAATAATAAACTGAATAATTCTTTCATGGATACTCCGATACTCAGGAGAAGAACTTCAGCACTCTGATCGCCAGGCCCATATCCGCTTCTCTGTTATGCGCGGAAACGTCCTCGTCGTTTCTGTTGCGAATCTCTTCTTTGTTTTTGTGGAAATACTCATACGATTTCAGCAGCATTTCCTCGTTCGTCATCGTAGGCTCCCAGCCGAGCTTCGTCTTGATTTTTGTCGTATCGAACACAAAGGTCGACGAGATCATGTTGTACTGGTAAACGCCCAGCGGAGAGATGCCCAGATGGTAGCAGAGCTTCATCATGGTTTTTGCGAAGCCGGCGGGGAAATGCGCCAGCTTTGAGGTGGAGTCGGAATGGTCGACGACATACTGATAGGTATAGTTGAAGGATTTGACGTCATCCGAACCGATGTTGAAGACGTCGCTGCCGTCATAATCCAGCGCCAGCTCGCAGGCGCGGGCAAGATCCTTCGCGTAGATGAACTGATATCTGTTCTCGCCGTTGCCGACCATCCACAGCTTTTTGTTGTCATCCACGAACTCGTATAGAATCGCCAGCAGACCCAATCTGCCTTCATCCATGATGGTCGGACATCTGAAGATGACCGAATTGACCTTGTCGGGCTGAGAAAGGAGGATCTTTTCACCCTCCCACTTGGACTGTCCGTAGATCTCGACAGGCGCCGGAGGCTCTTCCTCGGTCACGGGAGCGTCAAAATTCTTTCCCCACAGGCAGTTGCTGGAGGTGAAGATGATCTTCTTGACATTGTACTTGATACAAGCGTCCATGATGTTCTGTGTGCCGTCGACGTTGGACGTCCACAGCTCCTTGAGCATTTTCTTTTCATGCGCCAGCATAGCGGCAAAATGAAAGACCGCTTCAAACTGATAGGTGGAAAACAGCTCGTCCAGCTTGTCTTTGTTTCTGATATCATCCTGATAGGAGATCAGATTCTCATGTGTGTATTCACTCTTGACCAGGTCAATGTTGACACATTTAAAACCCTTTTCGACCAGATATTTACACATGATCTGTCCGAAAAAACCGGAACCGCCGGTTATCAATACCGTTCTCATTATTACGTCATACCTTTCTGTTATTTAATGATAGAAACTTTTGCTTTTTTATCCAAATCGGTATATTACGGATCTCATACTATACCGATTATATTATACATGGGATTTATGGCTTTGTAAATGATTATTGAGAAATTGTACCGAATGGATCGAACAACTCCACAAGCAAGGGATTATACGTTGAAGCGGAACAAGACAACGTCGCCGTCCTTCATGACATATTCCTTGCCCTCACTGCGCACCAGACCCTTTTCCTTTGCCGCGGTCATGGAGCCGCAGGCGATCAGATCGTCAAACGCGATGACCTCCGCGCGGATGAAACCGCGCTCAAAGTCGGTGTGGATCTTGCCCGCCGCCTGAGGCGCCTTGGTGCCCTTTTTGATGGTCCACGCGCGCACCTCGGGCTTGCCCACGGTGAGGTAGGAGATCAGCCCCAAAAGGGTGTAGCACTCGTTGATCAGGCGATCCAGACCGCTTTGCTCAAGCCCCAGATCGCTGAGAAACATTTCTTTTTCCTCTTTATCCATTTCGACGATCTCCGCCTCCATCTCGGCGCAGATCGGCAACACACCCGCGTTCTGCTCCGCCGCGATCTCGCGCACTCTTTGCAGACGTTCGTTGCTGTCGATACCGTTCGCGAAGTCATCCTCGCTCATGTTCGCCGCGAAGATGACCGGCTTGTTGGTCAGCAGCGCGACCTCGGCGAGCAGTGCCTTTTCATCATCGTCACATTCGACCGCGCGGGCGGGCTTACCCTCGTTGAGCGTGTTGAGCACGCGCTTGAAGAAGTCGACCTGCGTCTGGAACTTCTTATCGCCCTTGACCATCTTCTGCGCCTTGTCAATGCGGCGCTGTACCATCTCGACGTCGCTGAGGATCAGCTCGAGGTCGATGGTCTCGATATCTCTGGCGGGGTCGACGCTGCCCTCGACATGGATGATGTCGTCGTTGTCAAAACAGCGCACCACGTGGACGATCGCGTCACATTCGCGGATATTCGACAGGAACTTGTTGCCCAGTCCCTCGCCCTTGGACGCACCCTTGACCAGTCCCGCGATATCGACGAATTCGATGGTGGCGGGGGTGTACTTATCGGGGTTATACATTTCAGCGAGCTTGTCCAGCCGCTTGTCCGGTACCGATACCACGCCGACATTCGGCTCGATGGTACAGAAGGGATAGTTCGCGGACTGCGCGCCCGCGTTGGTGATCGCGTTGAATAAGGTGGACTTGCCGACATTCGGCAGTCCCACAATTCCGAGCTTCATATATCTTCAATCTCCTTTTGTATAATTGTCATTGCAAGGGGTAGGCGAATTACCGATCCTGAGAATGACACACAATTACCCATTATTATCTGTATTCTAACATTATATAAGGTAAAAGTCAATTCAATCAATGGTTGACAAAACAGCCGAATCCCAATAAAATTGAATCGGTGAAGGGTATGAAAAACTACAATTACATTTTATTTGATCTGGACGGGACGCTGATCGAGAGCGCCGAGAGTGTGCGCGTGTCGCTCGCGCACGCGATGGGGGCGCTGGGACTGCCCTGTCCCGATCTGTCTGATTACACGAAATATGTCGGACCGCCCTTGGAAGATACCTTTCGTGGGATGTGCGCCGTGCCGGAGGATCAGATCGAGCGAGGAATGATCATCTACCGCGATTACTACGATGAGGTCGGACAAAAAACCAACAAATTGTTTGACGGCGTGATTGAGATGCTCGCCGCGTTGCGTGAGCGCGGCTTCAAAACCGTGGTATGTACCTCAAAGAACGAGCCTGTCGCCGAGATGGTGTGCGATAAGATGGGTTTGACGCCGTATCTCGACGCGATCTGCGGCTCGACATTCGACGGCAGTCGCCGCGCCAAGGCGGATATCATTCCCTACGCGATCGAAACGCTGGGCTGTACGGATAAGAAAAACGCCCTGATGATCGGCGATACGCATTTTGACGCGCGGGGCGCTCAGCTCGCCGGGGTGGATTTCCTCGGCGTGACCTACGGCTACGGCACGGTCGAGAGCATGAAAGCCTGCGGCGCGATCGGCTTTGCCGACAGTCCCGGGGAGATTTTGAATCTGTTATAATTCACGGCTTGACCGCATATACTGTACCGGTGATGATATGTTTCAATCGGTCAGGCTCAAAAATATTCGATTAACGATCCTTTCTCTGATCGGCGTTTTGCTCTTTGTCACGATCTGTCTGGTCGCGCTGCGCGGCAGAGCGGCGGATACGATGGAGATCAACGGAGAAACGGTCACACTGCACGCGGAGGATGAAGCGGATGTCGAGCGCTTTCTTACCTCATGCGGCTACTCTTCTCCGGAATTCCTCTTTCAGCACGAGATCACCGTGCCGAAAAACTGGAATGATATATATACAGAATACAACGAGTTACAGCGTCAGCAGGGATTCGATCTGGTGCCGTACAAGGGAAAAGCGGCAGTGGAATATGAATATTTTGTCGACGATACGCTGAACGCGTCCGTGTTGGTGAGCGAGAACAGGATCATCGCCGCCCATGTCGCAAACTGCGACGGCAGGGAGATGCGGATGATCCGGTGATCCCGAATAGGTGAAGCATGAAAGAACGATTAGATAAGTTTTTGTCCTCTCAGACGGCGCTGAGCCGCAAGAAGGCGCAAAAGGCAATCAAAGAAAAACGCGTGTTATTGAACGGAGCGGTCATCCGCGCCGCCGACACCAAGGTCGATACCGAAAGCGATACGGTGTCGCTGGACGGTCAGCCGCTGGCCTATCAACAATACGTCTATTATATGATGGACAAGCCCGAAGGGGTCGTCTCGGCGACCAAAGACAGAGATGAGCGCACGGTGCTTGATCTCCTGCCGCCCGAGCTGCGCCGTGACGGACTCTTCCCCGCGGGCAGACTGGACAAGGATACGACGGGATTGTTGCTGATCACGGACGACGGCGACTTTGCCCATCGGATGCTCTCACCGAAAAAACACGTGCAAAAGCGCTATATCGCGACCCTCGACCGTGAACCGGAGGACAGCATTATCGCGTCATTTGAAGCGGGCGTCGTCCTCGGCGACGGCACCGTTTGCAAAAGCGGTCGGGTTGAATTGCTCGGCGGATGCCGTGTCGCGGCGGAGATCAGCGAGGGCAAGTACCATCAGGTCAAGCGGATGTTCGCGTCACTGGGCTATCATGTCGAGGCGCTCAGGCGTGTCAGGATCGGCAATTTGTCTTTGGACGCGGGATCACAGCCCGGTGATATGCGCGTTTTGACGGCAGAAGAGGCGGCAAAAGTGTTCGGTTGAGGCTGAAAATCGCTGATCCTGCAAAAAATGAATCGTTATGTAAAAGGCGGATAAGTTTGCGGTTTCAACAAATCACACAAAAAAACAGGGTGTTTGGCTTATACATTGGATTTTTCATTGTCAAATCGCACAATAACGGCAGGGCTTTTTTTGTCTTATCGGAAATTTAACTAAATATTGACCGGAATATTTAGTAAAAAAACAAGTAGAAGTGCACAGAAAAGTATGATATATTATTGGTGTACACTTATCATAAGTGCGTAAAGCAATTGATTCAGTAGTTTTTGCTGCACTTCTTTAGGCGTGCAGATTTGGATAAAAATGGAGGTTTTTTAATGGCTAATGTATCACTGAGACACGTTTACAAAATTTACGACGGCGGCGTTACCGCTGTAACCGATTTCAACCTTGAGATCGCCGACAAGGAATTTATCATTCTGGTAGGTCCTTCCGGTTGCGGTAAGTCCACTACCCTGCGTATGGTAGCGGGTCTGGAAGATATCTCCAAGGGCGAGCTGTACATCGGCGACAAGCTCTGTAACGACGTTGCTCCCAAGGACAGAGATATCGCGATGGTTTTCCAGAACTACGCTCTGTATCCTCATATGACCGTATACGATAACATGGCGTTCGGTCTGAAGCTCCGCAAAATGCCTAAGGAAGAAATCAAGCGTCGCGTAGGCGAGGCTGCCCGTATCCTCGGTATCGAACAGTACCTCGACAGAAAGCCGAAGGCTCTCTCCGGCGGTCAGAGACAGCGTGTCGCGCTGGGTCGTGCGATCGTCCGTGATCCTAAGGTATTCCTGCTTGACGAGCCGCTGTCCAACCTGGATGCTAAGCTCCGTGCTAACATGAGAACCGAGATCAACAAGCTGTATCAGAAGCTCGGTACTACCTTTATCTATGTAACCCATGACCAGACAGAGGCTATGACGATGGGTACCCGTATCGTCGTTATGAAGGACGGCTTCATTCAGCAGGTCGATACTCCTCAGCATCTGTATGATCTGCCCTGCAACGAGTTCGTAGCAGGCTTCATCGGCTCCCCGCAGATGAACTTCCTCGACGCTACCCTCGTGAAGGAAGGCGGCAAGTTCGCCCTCAAGTTCGACGAGTATACCGTCACCCTGCCCGACAGCAAGAACAAGAACGGCGTTCTCGAGCCCTACGTCGGCAAGGAAGTTCGCTTCGGTATCCGTCCCGAGCATATCCATGACGAGCCCGAGTTCCTTGAGAAGTGTGAAGGCAAGAACGGCGTTATCAACGCCAACGTTGTCGTTACCGAGCTGATGGGCGCAGAGATCTATCTGTATGTCAACATCGGCGGCACTCAGGTAACCGCTCGCGTAGAGCCCACCTCCACCGCTAAGCCCGGCGACTATATCGACGTTGCGTTCGACCTCGAGCGTATCCATATCTTCGATAAGGACACCGAGATGACCATCACCAACTGATGATGTCAGGCTCCCTTTCCTAAGGGAGCTGGCGCGAAGCGCCTGAGGGTTGAACAACCTATTATGTACATTTGCCCGTCGCGAAAGCGGCGGGCTTTTTGTATGTTAGAATCTCCTTGTTTATGTAATCTGCCATGTACCATGCTCTATTGGATTATTAGTTTTGCATAAAAACAACTCCTTTTTTTTGGATTGCATGAATGGGTTTTGTGTGATATTATAAAGTTGCCAACAATCATACAAAACAATAAAGTCGCAATTCTTTATTATGGCGTAAATCTGCTCTTTTCTACATATGAATAAGAGTGTTTTTTGCTTTTGCAAAAAACACGGCTCTAACTAATTAGAACACCTTATTTATATGAATAGACAAAGGGCTTGTACTAATTTTGTATGATTGTTTGGCGACGATTTGGAGCATGTGTTTTTGGGCGTATGATCTCCGGATCGTACGCCTTTTTCATTTTGTTTTAGGAGGAGTTTAAATGAGGCTTTCAAAGATCATTAGTTTGTTGATAACGGTTGCAATAATACTTAATTTAATAGCTTTATCTTCGTTTTCGGTTATAGCTGCCGATATGGATGATGCTTCAACTGCGATGATAGATGAGGCTTTCCCTGATTATGAATACATGTTGCTCGCAGACGAAACCGTTGAGATAAGCAAATACACCGGTGAAGGAGGCAATCTTGTTATACCCTCGTTACTGGACAATCATCCTGTAACTAGAATAGGCTCGCGTGCGTTTCGTGAATGTAATACTATTACCGGTATTGTTATTCCCGATACTGTTACATCAATTGGTAAAAGTGCTTTTTGGCTCTGTTATCATTTATCAAGTGTTGTTTTCTCTGAATCCTTGACGGTAATTGATGATAGTGCTTTTGTTGCTTGTGGTCTAAAAGAGATAAGCTTACCTGATACAGTGACTTCAATTGGAAGCGATTCTTTTCAAGCTTGTTCTAATCTGGAGAAAGTAATGTTTGGTAATTCTATTACAACAGTTTCCGATTCCGCATTTTTAGACTGCTACAAACTAAAAAGCATTACTATTCCGGCTTCAGTTACGACTATTGGAACCCATGCGTTTGGATATTTTCAAGCACCTTTACATGGTGCAGATATATTAACTTATAAAAAAATAGAAAACTTTACTGTCTTGGGTTATAATAATACCAATGCCGAAGCATATGCAACGGAAAATGACTTTGATTTTGTCAGTCTATCAGAGATTCCCGATTCTGAAAAATTCGAATATTCTATTTTTGATAATAATACTGCCAGAATTGATAGATATATCGGTAACGATACAGAGATTGTGATTCCTTCAAATATAGATGGACATAAGGTAACAGCGCTAAACAATTATCTATTTAACAATTGTTTAGATTTAACATCCGTTACGATTCCCTCTTCCGTTATAAGTATTGGATATGGCTTGTTTCCGAACTGCCCATCCTTATCAAGAGTGGTTGTTGTACCGGAGAATCCAGTATATGACAGTCGTAATAATTGCAATGCAATAATTGAAACTGCATCAAATACTTTAACAAGCGGCTGTAAAAGCACCATCATTCCTGATACTGTGACAAAGCTCGGGGGATATGCATTTCACTCATGTTCTGGTCTTAAGAGCATCACGATTCCTGATTCTGTAACCGATATGGGACCGGGTTTTACATTTGCTTACTGTAAAGATCTGGAAAATGTAACACTTTCAGATTCTATTACGGAAATCAGCTATGCAGCTTTTGAACACTGTACAGCATTGAAAAGTATTCCCCGTAATGATACAATTACTTCTATTGGATTGTTTGCGTTCTGTGGATGTACAGAACTGAAAAGTATTATCATTCCCGAGACGGTAACAAGCATAGGTGATGCGGCATTTTTGAATTGCACCAATTTGTCAGAAATAATCTTTCCGAACAATATCATTTTCTTTGCTGGCGGAAATGGTGTTTTTGATGGTACGGAATGGTATAACAACCAGCCTGATGGAGTTGTATACGCGGGAAAGATGCTATATAAAGTTAAAGGTAACTGTCCGTCAGAGGTTATAATAATAGACGGTACGGTTGGAATAGGTTTTTCTGCGTTTAGCAATTGCAAAGATTTAGAAAGCGTAGTTATTCCTAACTCAGTTAAAAGCATACATCCCGGTGCCTTTATGGGCTGCACTGGTTTGTCAAGTGTGATCATACCAAAGTCGGTTACCGATATCGATGAATATGCCTTTGGTTATCTTGCGTGGAACGGAGTTGCATATGATTTCACTATCTGTGGTTACAAAGAAACATCAGCTGAGTCATATGCAAGTAATAACCATATCAGGTTTGTTGTATTGGAAGATAAAATTATTCTCGGTGACACGGACGGTGATAATGAGATAACGGCACTCGATCTGACCTGTATTCAACGTATGCTTGCACATTTGGTGGTATCCCGAATAAATGAACTCGCCGCCGATATCGATGGAGACAATCAAATCACTGCTCTCGATGCCACGTTTATTCAGCGTCATTTAGCACATATGCAGACGCCTTATTCTATCGGTGAAGAGATGTAATATAATCATATATTTATAGCTCCCTGTATCTAGTCAGGGAGCTTTTTTATGGAATGGTATGACACATCTTTCCCATATCTTGTGGTCAAATTACCGCGCTGACACAATTCGGGAATTTGTTCACAAAAAGTTTAAAAAATTGTAATTTCAGCGCTTTATTTCCGCGATATTATCTGTTATATTGCATATAAAGAAAAATCTATGCTGCTTTTCCGAACGAAAATGCGATATTGAAGCCGTTTTTTGACTTTTTGAAAGAAAAGAGTCCGTTTTTTAAAAATTAACGGTTTGAAATAATGATGAAGTTTTTATCATTTTTTTCTTTTTTCTCATAAAAAAGTCGATTCAATTTAAAAAAAAGGTTGCTTTTTCTGATTCTTTTGTGTAAAATGTATATGAGATAGGTGGCTTCTTTAGGTAAATCACCAAATCGTTCGGTATTTTGACTATTTTTTTCTGACGGAGGAGCATTATGTCCAATAGATTATTTCAGGGAGTTATTCATCAGATGAAGGACGCGATCGACAGAACGATCGGCGTAGTGGACGAGACTTCGGTGGTCATCGCTTGCTCGGAGCTCGGACGCATCGGCGAGGTGAACGAAAGCATCACCTCCGATACCCTCTCGGCGACCGTGCCTTTTGTCATCAACGGTCATACCTTTAAGTCGTTCGGTTCTTCGACCAGATCCGAATACGCTGTCTTTGTACAGGGCAGCGACGAGATCGCGCAGAAGTACGCGCAGCTCTTGGCGGTATCGCTTGCGTCTATCAAGCAGTATTATGATGAAAAATACGACCGCTCCAATTTTATCAAAAATGTCATCCTCGACAATATCCTGCCCGGCGACATCTATCTGAAGGCGCGTGAGCTGCGCTTCAACAGTGACGTCAGCCGTGCCGTCATGCTGATCAAGATCACCTCCAAGACGGACGTCTCCGCCTTTGACGTGGTACAGAATCTCTTCCCCGACAAGACCAAGGATTTTGTCATCAATATCAATGAGACCGATATCGCGCTGGTCAAGGAGATCAAGCCCGGTATCTCTACCAAGGATCTGGAGAAGCTCGCCGGCTCCATCGTCGACACCCTCTCCACAGAGTTCTATACCCACTGCGTCGTCGGTATGGGTACCACCGTCACCGGCATCAAGGATCTGGCACATTCCTTTAAGGAAGCTCAGGTCGCCCTCGAGGTCGGCAAGGTGTTCGACACCGAGCGCACCATCGTCAGCTACGATAACCTCGGTATCGCCCGTCTGGTTTATCAGCTGCCCACCACCCTGTGCGAGATGTTCCTCAAAGAGGTCTTTAAGCGCGGTTCGATCGAGAGTCTGGATCAGGAGACCCTGTTCACCATCCAGAAGTTCTTTGAGAACAACCTGAACGTATCCGAGACCTCCCGTAAGCTCTTTGTCCACCGTAACACGCTGGTCTACCGTCTGGAAAAGATCAAGAAGCTGACCGGTCTGGACCTCAGAGAGTTTGAGGACGCGATCGTCTTTAAGGTAGCGCTGATGGTCAAGAAGTACCTGACCTCCAGCCCGACCAAGTATTAATCTATCGATACAACAATCCAACAGCGGATCAGTGAGGCGGATGTTTTCGGCGTTCAGTGATCCGCCCCTTATCTATCCATATAATCCCAACAAAGATAGATGTTCTGTCAGCGAAAGGTATTACTATGATAAAGTTCAACAATGTTTCCAAGGTATATGACAGTAACGGCGTTCACGCGCTGGACAATGTATCCCTGAACATCGAGAAGGGAGAGTTCGTCTTTATCGTCGGCTCTTCCGGCGCCGGTAAAAGTACCTTCCTCAAGCTGATCATGCGTGAGGAGATGCCCACCTCCGGCTCGATCATCATCAATGATATGCACCTCGAGACTCTTCCGCGCCGCAAGGTGCCGTATCTCAGACGTACGATGGGTATCGTGTTCCAGGATTTCCGTCTGATCTCCAAGATGACGGTCTATGAGAACGTCGCTTTCGCGATGCGCTGCGTCGGCAAGCGAAACGATTCCATCAAAAAGCGCGTACCTTATATATTGGAGCTGGTCGGTCTTGCCGATAAAGCGAACGATCATCCGTCCGAGCTTTCCGGCGGTGAGCAGCAGCGTGTGTCTTTGGCGCGCGCGCTGGTCAACAACCCCGCTCTGATCATCGCGGATGAGCCCACCGGCAACATCGATCCCGAGATGAGCTACGAGATCATCGAGCTCCTCTCCGAGATCAACAAGCGCGGCACCACGGTGCTGGTGGTCACCCACGAGCACGAGCTGGTAAAGTCCTTTGGCAAGCGAGTCATAACTATCGACGACGGCAGAGTTGTTTCTGACTCCGACGACAACAGATTCGTCGCAATCTGAGTTTGGATCAGTACAACGGAAAGGAATGGAAGTATGAGTAGTTTTGGCTATCTGATTAAAGAAGGCTTCAAGAATTTAGTTCATAACCGCCTGATGACCCTCGCGTCCATCGGCGTTTTGATATCCTGTCTGGTTCTGACAGGTTCTGCGGTCATGTTGACCATCAATGTTTCCAACATCGTTGACTCTGTCGGCGATACCAACGTCACCAAGGTATTCCTTGATGACAGCTATACCAAGCTCGAGGCAGTGTATAAGGGCAAGGAGCTCAGCCAGGTCGCGAACGTTTCTCAGGTCGAGTTCATCGATAAGGATGAAGCGATCCAGGCATACCGCGATCAGCTTGGCGACGAGGTTTTCGCCAACATGTCCGGCGATGACAACCCGCTGCCCTATGCTTACAGCGTCAAAATGGATGATCTGTCCAAGTATGACGATACCGTCGCCAGGATCAAAGAGGTCGAGGGCGTCGCGTCGGTTTCTTCCCACCGTGAGGTCGCTGAGAAGCTGACCAACCTGTCATCCTTCATCACGACGATGAGTCTGTGGATCATTCTGGCGCTGGCGATCATCTCGCTGTTCATCATCAGCAACACCATCCGCATGACCATGTTCTCGCACCGCTTTGAGATCAGCATCATGAAGAGCGTGGGCGCGACCAACGCATTTGTCCGCGTACCGTTCATCATCGAGGGCATCGTCATCGGTCTGATCTCGGCGATCATCGCGATCGTACTGCTGTTTGTGCTGTCCGACGCTATCATCAACTCGGTACAGAAGATCCTCGACTTCAAGTACACACGCTTCACCGAGGTCATGTGGCCGATCATCGGCTCCTTCGTCGCGGCAGGTGTGCTGGTAGGTTCACTGGGCAGTATGGTGTCGATCCGTCGTTTCCTGACTCACGAAGGCAACGAAGTATTAGGTTGGTAAAAAGCCTTCCTCTTGAGGGGGAAGGTGGACAATTCGCTTGCGAATTGGTCGGATGAGGTGGAAGCCTATCCGATATATCAAGATACAGGATGGAGTGGAGGTGTTTTCACCTCATCCGTCACCGCCTCAATCGGCGGCGACACCTTCCCCTCAAGGGGAAGGCTGTAAAACAGAAACATCCACCCATTACCCGCCCGCGGTAATCGGTTTTGGAAAATCCTGCGGGCAGAAAGGCTATGAGATTGATGAAGAAAATACTATCAGTATGTTTAGCCCTCATTATGATAATAGGAGGCGCCGCGTCAACCACCGCGGCGACGATCAGCGAACTGGAAGCTCGTCAGGCTGAGCTGGAATCTCAGCAGGCGGAGTATCAGGCAAAGCTGAACAAATCGAATTCCGCTGTATCCGAAAAGCAGGAAGAAGTCGACGCTCTTGTCGGTCAGGTCGAGTCCGTGACCGCCGAGATCCAGGTCTGCTATCAGAAGATCTCTATCTATGACAAGAGTATCGCTGAGAAGCAGCAGGCGATCGACGCCGCTAATGTGGAGATCGACAACAACATGAATACACTCCGCCAGCGCATCAAGACCATCTATATTTCCGGTGACGTCAGCGCGCTGGAGATCGTCATGGGCGCAAAGGACTTTACCGACTTCCTCGACAAGCTCCAGCTGGTTCAGTACGTCAGCGATCATGACGCTGAACTGATCAACGGCATCAAGAAGAAGCTCAACACCATCTCTGAGGAGAAAAAGGCGCTTGAGGCAGATAAAGCGAGCCTGGAAGAAGAGCATACCACTCTGACCAATAAACAGGATGAGCTGACCAAGCTGCTCGACGAAAACAAAGAAACGCTTGCAAGTCTGCAGAGCGAAGCAAATGACGCGCAGATGCAGCTGAGCATCAGCGAAGAGGAGCTCAGCAAATTGAAGCCGGAGCTTCAGGCGTTAGTGCGTCAGGCTCAGCAGCAAGAGGCAGCGGCTCAGCAGGCAGCGGCAGCCCCGTCTTCATCTTCTGATGATGAGGAAGAAGAGATCGACTACAGCGACAACGGCGGCGGTTCTTCCGGCGGTGGCGGCGGTTACAGCGCTCCGTCACAAATCGACGCAGGCGATGGCTGGACATGGCCGATCCCGGGCTGCTATCAGATAACAGGCGGCTTCGGTGAGGGTCGTTCCTACGAGAGCCACGGCGGTACGGATATTGCCGCTTCCATCGGCACCCCGATCTACGCGGCGAATTCCGGTACGGTCATCGATACGTCCAACGATTGCAGTCATTCCAGCGCGGGCGTCGGCGGCTGTAACCACGGCGGCGGATACGGCAACCATGTCTGGATCCAGCACGATAACGGCTACCAGACCATCTACGGTCATATGATCAACACCGCGGTCTCCACCGGCGAATATGTTTCCAAGGGTCAGTTGATCGGCTATTCCGGTTCTACCGGTTGGTCGACCGGTCCTCACCTCCACTTTGAGTTGCGTATCAACGGCGTCAGAAGCAATCCGATGGCATTGTTCCCGTCGTTCGGCTGATCGGTTCAATCGGATCGCATCTCTATTTCGAGTTGCGTATCAACGGCGTCAGAAGCAACCCGATGGCATTGTTCTAAAGACCGATAGGGGAGATTCCCCGATATTGAAATCATACATTTCGATCCCTCCGCATAAGCTAATGCGGAGGGATTTTTATGATGACTGCACTCAAGATCGAAGAGCATAATAAAGGCTTTTTGCGCCGACTGCGCCGCAACAGGATCCGCGTGGAGCACCGTTACTGTGACGCGGTAACGCTCAAGTGCGTGACCTATGAGCATTATCGCGGCAAGGTCAACTGGACGTCTATCGACCGCTTTGTCAAGGCACAGCGCAACCGTGTTTTATGCCCGCCCGATATGGTGATCGCGAGCAGCAGCGGGTACAAGCGCTTTGTGTCATATGAGCTGAGCCGCAGGATGTGCGAAAACGCCGCGCTGTATCTGCTCAGGACGGTCGCCGATCGGCAAATCAAAGCCGTTCTGGTGGATGATGACGGTGACTGCGCCGGGCTGTGCGATTATTTGGCGGAGTACGGCGATCCCGTCAATGTCCTGAGCCCCGCGACCCGGATCTACGCGGCGCAGGCGGAGTATCTGCTCAATGAAAAGGGCGCGGCATTGAAGCTCTGTCGGGACAAAAGCTGCCTGAGAGACGCCGATCTGATCATAGCGCCCGGGCGGTTGGAGGAAGAACTGCCCTGTCCGTCCGATGCGCTGATCCTGACGGGTGAGATACCGGCGGTAAAGCAATGCGCCGCGGTGATATACGAGTATTTCTTTGAACTGCCGTCAAAGTTCCGTGAGATCTGCCCCGAATTCCTCGACGAGATGTATTTTGCGTCGGCATTGTACACGATGGGCAGGGCAAAGGAGCTGGGCGGCGAGGTCTTTACCCGATGCGGCGACGGGGTCACGATACATACCCGCGGCAGCCTTGTCGAGGCGCTCAAAAAACGCCTGTTATCCCGCATAAATTCTTGACATCAACCCACACTTGTCATATAATATAGCTTGTATGCGAATATCTTGAATCATGAATTGATTATTGAAAGGAAGATAAAAATGGCTAAATCGGTAATGTTGACCGCTGAAGGTTTAAAACAGTTAGAAGAGGAGCTCGATCTTCTCAAAGGCGAAAAGCGTAAAGAAATCGCGGAAAAGATCAAGGTCGCGCGTTCCTACGGCGACCTTTCCGAGAACAGTGAATATGACGACGCGAAAAACGAGCAGGCGATGCTCGAGGCGCGTATCGTGACCATCGAGGCTACGCTGAAAAACGCGGTGCTGATCGACGAGGAGGGCATCTCCAACGAGCACATCCACGTCGGCTCCAAGGTCAAGCTGCTGAACCTGCGTACCGACACCGAGGTCACCTATAAGATCGTCGGCTCCAACGAGGCTGACCCCTCCGAGGGCAAGATCTCCGATGAATCCCCTGTCGGACTTGCCTTGCTCGGACATGCCATCGGCGACGCTGTCGAGGTAGAGGTACCCGCCGGTGTGATCGGCTTCAAGGTGCTTGATATTTTCAAGTAAAAGCAGGCAGTAAAAAGCCTTCCCCTTGAGGGGAAGGTGGGCGATTTGCATGAGGCAAATCGGTCGGATGAGGTGGCTGCCTTTCCGAAATAACGATAAACGGGATGGAGTGAAAACGTTTTCACCTCATCCGTCACCGCCGTGAATGGCGGTGACACCTTCCCCTCAAGGGGAAGGCTGTTTTAATAAGATATTTGAGGTAGGATATGGAACAAAATCTTAATGAAATTCTGAAACTCAGACGAGAGAAGCTCGCCGTCTTACAGGAGATGGGCAAGGATCCTTTCGTCATCACTAAATTTGATCAGACCCACCACAGTGTGGATATCAAGGAAAACTATGACGAGCTCGAGGGCAAGACCGTCAGTGTTGCCGGTAGAATGATGTTCAAGCGCGTCATGGGCAAGGCGTCCTTCTGCAATGTGCAGGATCTCAAGGGCAGTATCCAGGCATATGTCGCCCGCGATTCGATCGGCGTCGAGGATTACGCGCTCTTCAAAAAGTATGATGTGGGCGATATCATCGGCATCACCGGCGAGGTGTTCAAGACCAAGACCGGTGAGATCTCTGTGCACGCGAGCAGTGTGACCCTGCTCTCCAAATCGTTACAGATCCTGCCCGAAAAATACCACGGTCTGACCGATACCGACACCCGTTATCGTCAGCGCTACACCGATCTGATCATGAACCGTGAGGTCAAGGAGACCTTTGTCAAGCGCTCCAAGATCATCTCCTCCATCCGCCGCTTCCTGGATGATCGCGGCTTTATGGAGGTCGAGACGCCCATGCTGGTGCAGAACGCCGGCGGCGCCGCGGCAAGACCGTTTGAGACGCACTTCAACGCGCTGGACGAGGATCTGAAGCTCCGTATCTCCTTGGAGCTGTACTTAAAGCGCCTGATCGTCGGCGGTCTGGAGAAGGTATATGAGATCGGCAGAGTGTTCCGCAACGAGGGTCTGGATACCCGCCACAACCCCGAGTTCACGCTGATGGAGCTCTATCAGGCGTATACCGATTATCACGGCATGATGGATCTGACCGAGGCGATGTATCGCTATGTCGCCCAGCAGGTCAACGGCTCGATGCAGGTGACCTACGGCGAGAACGTGATCGACTTTGAGAAGCCCTTCGAGCGCATCACGATGGTGGACGCGGTGAAGAAATATGCCGGCGTCGACTGGAGCGAGGTCAAATCGACCGCGGACGCGCGCGCTGTCGCGGACAAGCTGCATGTCGAATATGAGGAAAGACATCAGAAGGGCGATATCCTCAGCCTGATCTTTGAGGAATACGCCGAGTGCCATCTGATCCAGCCGACCTTCGTCATGGATCACCCGATCGAGATCTCGCCGCTGACCAAGAAAAAGCCCGAGGATCCCGAATATGTCGAGCGCTTTGAGATGTTCATCAACGGTTGGGAGATGGCGAACGCCTACTCCGAGCTCAACGACCCGATCGATCAGCGCGAGCGCTTCAAGGCGCAGGAGGCGATGCTTGCCGCCGGCGATGAAGAAGCCAACACCACCGACGAGGACTTCCTCAACGCCCTCGAGATCGGTATGCCCCCCACAGGCGGCATCGGCTACGGTATCGACCGACTGGTCATGATCATGACCAACTCGCCTGCTATCAGGGATGTACTCCTGTTCCCCACAATGAAATCCTTAGACAAGTAACACCCCAAAACCCCAGTGTTTATGCGGGTTTCGAGAGTTGCGATGTCTCGGATTTACGCCATTTACGCCAAACTTACGCCAAACGGTGCAGAAAATCGTGCAGAGCTGAAACAATCGCATAATTTTAGATTTATGACCTTGATGGATTCGTTTTCATCAAGGTCTTTTTTTGTTTGACGGATAGACAAAATCAGGCTGAAATGATATAATGATAGAAAGATAAATCGGAA